>CANQFZ010000001.1 GCA_947600065.1 uncultured Clostridia bacterium
TTTTAACTTTGTTTAACTTTTTGGGGTCAGTTCACTCTGGACACCCTTTTCAAAAAACTTTCGTGCGCCCGCCCGTTATGTGGTTTTAAGAATAAAAGTGGTTCGCCGCTCAAAACAACTTATTACTTATTACAGCGGTTTTCGCCTTTCGTTCGCCGCGTCAGCGGCGGCACATAAAAGTTTTGGAAAGGGGTCAAGGGGGAAACCTTTTTCAAAAGGTTTCCCCCTTGCGCGTCTTTGTTCCTTGTCCTTATCCATGATCCCCTCGGCTTTGTCTTACCATATCTTCCACGACGATATCGTAAATTTCGCCGAGCGTTCTGCAATACTCGAGAATTTTCCACGGCTCGTTTGTGTGAAAATGGATTTTCGCCGTATCCTCATCTGCTATAACAAGCAGGCTGTCGCCGACAAAATGCTCGCGGATATAGCTGTCAAGCTCGTCCTCGTCAATGTCCTCTCCGTCAATCAGAAGCTGTGTGTCATACCTGTATAAAATTTCGTCCGCCATAATATCCTCCGTTATTTCTTCCATTTCATTGAAATATCAAACGCCGAAACACTGTGCGTAAGCGCGCCAAGGCTGATTATATCGACCCCCGTCTCTGCAACCTCGCGAATGTTTTCGAGCGTAACATTTCCAGACGCCTCGGTCTTTGCCCGCTCATTTATAAGCTCTACAGCTTCTTTCATCTGTTCGGTGCTCATATTGTCGAGCATTATCACGTTTACATTACACTCCAGCGCTTCTTTTACTTCGTCAATATTCCTTGTTTCAACTTCTATCTGGAGCATATGTCCCGCTTTTTTGCGGAGCGCTTCTACCGCAGGAATTATGCCGCCGTATGCGTCAATGTGATTGTCCTTGAGCATTGCCGCGTCCGTTAAATTATAGCGGTGATTTCTGCCGCCGCCAACCGTCACGGAGTATTTCTGAAGCGCGCGAAGTCCCGGAAGCGTCTTTCGCGTATCCGTGATCGACGCTTTTGTTCCTTTAACAGCCTCAACGCATTTGTTCGTATATGTCGCTATCCCGCTCATATGCTGTAAAATATTGAGCGCTGTTCTTTCGGCTTTTAGCATAAGGCGCGTGTGACCGCAGAAGTCAGCGATTACCTCGCCTTTTTTAATCTTATCCCCGTCTTTTTTATATACTGTCATTTTCATATCGGGGTCTAAAATTGTAAACACTCTCAGCGCAATTTCAATTCCCGCAAGCACTCCGTCAGCCTTTGCCATAAAGTACGCATTTGAAATTGAATTTTCGTCAATTAGAAGATCTGCGGTGCTGTCGATATAGTTTATATCTTCATTGAGCGCTGTTTTTATAAGGTCGTCAACATAAAACGGAAGGAGTATCATTCTTCGTTTCTCCTTTCCCAAATTTCACTAAGGATAATAAAAGCAACCACTGCGAGCGATCTCGTTTCGGTATGATCCGCATTTATCTCATACCCGCCGTTTTCGAGGTCGTCTTTTATCTCTTTTATCCTCTTTAGACCCTTTTCGGTCTCGTCATAATCGGGATAGACAAAATATGCCTTCTGCATTATCGAGCGTATCTCGTCCTGAATTTCGGCTTTGTTTGTGAGAGGCTTTCCGTTGGGCTCGCTCATGGGGTATTCTGCTTCGGGTTGTTTTTGTGAAATATCCTTTGAGTTTATGTCCTCGGCGATAAGCCTTGAAAAAACAAGCGCTTCAAGCAGAGAATTTGACGCAAGCCTGTTTTTACCGTGAACGCCCGTATGCGAACATTCTCCCGCAGAGTACAGCCCCTCGACATTTGTAGCGCCTTTTCCGTCTACATTTATCCCGCCCATAAGATAGTGCTGGCAGGGATATATCGGGATAGGCTCTTTTGTCATGTCAAACCCTTTTTCAAGAACGTTTTCATATATCATCGGGAAACGGTTTTTGATGAAATCAGCGTCCTTATAGGAAATGTCGAGCCAAAATTCGTCAGAGCCTGTTTTCTTTTGTTCTTCCATAATGCATTTTGAAACAACATCTCTCGGCGCAAGTTCTTTCCTTTCGGGTTCATATTCGGGCATAAAACGCTCTTTGTTGCAGTTTAAGAGATACGCTCCCTCTCCGCGAACTGCCTCCGACACAAGAAAGCACTCGTTGTTTTTCTTGTCGGCAAAAGCGGTTGGGTGAAATTGAACATAGCTTAAATTCTTTATCTCCGCGCCGAGGTCGTGAGCTAAAGCAATGCCGTCGCCCGTGGCAATTTCCGAGTTTGTCGTATATTTATATACTCTGCCTATCCCGCCTGTTGCCATAATTACAAAATTCGAGCAATAATATTCGTGAGAGCCGTTTTCCGTGACCACGTCCGCAAAGAACAGCCCGTTGTCCTTTTCAAGTCTGCACAGCACAGAGTGATTTATAACAGTAACATTCTTCAGCTTTTCCACTTGCGCGATAAGACACGTTTCGATTTCCTTTCCCGTCGTGTCTTTGTGATGTGCAATTCTCCTGCGGGAATGTCCGCCCTCAAGCGTCAGCGCAAGCGAGCCGTCGTCATTCCTGTCGAAATCCACACCGTATTTTTCTACGAGCCTTTCAACGTCGCGAGGACCTTGCTCGACAAGTATCTTTACATTGTCGAGATTGTTTTTATACTGTCCCGCAATAAGCGTGTCCTTTATGTGCAGCTCAAAATCATCGTTCTTGCTGTCCATAACCGCCGCAACGCCGCCCTGCGCAAGCGCAGAGTTGCAGAGCGAAAGCTCTTTTTTTGACAGCATAAGCACTTTAAGCTTAGGGTCAAGGTTGAGCGCCGCATAAATGCCCGAAATTCCCGTGCCGACAATAAGCACGTCAAATCTTTTGAATTTCATAGTTTGTCCTTTCTAAAGCCCGCCTTATGAGCTTTAAGGTTTTATAGACCGAGAACTTGACAAGGCGTATAAAAAATGCTATAATCTTTTTTGAGGTCTTATTTTTTAAGGCATTGATAAAAAAACAAAGGAGAATAAAATGCCCGAAAAAGCAATTCTGGTTTCCGTAGATACGGGTGAATACGACTGCGACGTGTCTTTGGACGAGCTTTCGGAGCTTGCAAAGACCGCGGGCGCCGAAGAAGCCGCGCGCGTTATACAAAAAAGGGAAACATACGAAGCCGCAAGCGTTGTCGGAGAGGGAAAACTTAGTGAGATCTCCGAGCTTTGCAGGCTGTATTCTGCCGAACTTCTTATATTTGATTGCGAACTTACCGCTTCGCAGATACGCAACATCGAGGACGCGACGGAAGTCCGCGTTATCGACCGCACAATGCTTATCCTCGATATTTTCGCAGGACGCGCGGTTTCCGCAGAGGGAAAGCTTCAGGTTGAACTTGCCCAGCTCAAATATCGCCTGCCGAGGCTTATGGGAATAGGTACGAGCCTTTCCAGACTTGGCGGAGGCATCGGCACGCGTGGTCCCGGAGAAACACAGCTCGAAACTGACCGCCGCCATATCCGCAGGCGCATTGACAAACTTTCCGAAGAACTTCGCGAGCTTGAAAAGAGGCGCGGTCTTGCGCGTTCGCGCAGAAAGAAAGACAATGTACAAGTAGGCGCTGTCGTAGGTTATACAAACGCGGGAAAATCCACACTGTTAAATTTACTTACGGGAGCGGGAGTGCTTGCAGAAGACAAGCTCTTTGCGACGCTCGACCCAACCGCTCGTTCCGTAGAGCTTCCGGACGGACGAAATCTTGTGCTTATAGATACCGTAGGGCTTATCCGCAGACTTCCTCATAACCTTGTAGAAGCGTTTAAGTCTACCCTCGAAGAAGCCGCAAGCGCCGATATCATCATTCATGTCTGCGACGCTTCCGATCCCGAAGCCGCCGAAAAAGCCGACGTTACTCTTAAAACGCTTGCAGAGCTTGGCGCGGCAGAAATACCCGTCGTGACTGTCTTAAACAAATGCGATAAAATAAGCGAGGAGCTCCCGACAAATGAAAGAACGGTAAAAATATCCGCACTTAAAAATGAGGGTATCCCCGAGCTTATGCAGGCTATTTCCCGAAATCTTCCTCAGACCTCGCGCAGAATGAAACTGCTTTTGCCTTATGAAAAGGCGGGCTTGTCCGCGCAGATACGTCAGAACGGAAAAGTCTTTTCCGAGGAATATACCGAAAGCGGCGTGCTTATTGACGCGCTTGTAGAAAACGCGCTGATAAAGCAGATGAGTGAATATATCGCCGAGTGATATACCGTTTTGTGTCAAGAGCTTCTCTTGGCACAATTATTTTTATCCCAGATCTACCTCGCATGTTCCTATTCCGCGCACAGTCATAAAATGACACGCTCCGTTGCCGAATATCCTGTCGATGTTCATTCTGAACTGCTTTATATCATCAAACGGCACTATAGCCTGTATCGTACCCTCAAATCCTCCGCCGTGTACTCTGCACGTTCCGTGCCTGTGAAGCGTTATTTCCGCCGCCTGCAATGCGATAGAAAGCGGCTGGTGTGATATGTCGTCGGGGGAGTAGACGTCCTGAAGATATTTAAAGGACGAGTCTCCGCTTTCGCGAACGGACGATAAGAAGTCCTCAAATTTGTTGTTTATAAGCGCATGAGCGACTTTCTCCACTCTGTCGTTTTCGCGGAAAAAGTGTATTGCTCTCAAAACCGCTCTGTCGCCGAACTGCCTGCGAAGCTCCGTGATATTAAGCATTATGTCACTGAGCGACAGCGCCCTCAGATTGTCGCAGTCGAAATAAGCCGCTATCCCGTGCATATCGTCGCTTATCTGCTTGTACAATTTTGCAAGGTCGAGCCTCGGAGCTTCTTTTATTTCAATAATGCACAGTGAATGTTCAAACTGTGAAAAATCGCACGGAATGTTTTCTACAATAGGCGCGTCAATATCCTTGAAATCAATAGACGTAAAACCGCCCGACGCACATGAAACCGCCCTCGTCAGCCCGCAGGGTCTTTGGAAATAGTTTTCTTCGGCAAATTTAGACGCAAGCGCAAGCGTCACAGGTCTTATTTCTCCTTCGTTATACAGGTTCGAGAGGATAATTCCCGTAAGCACGCCAAACGCCGCCGCGCTTCCAAGTCCCGAACCTCTGAAAAGCGTCGAGGTCGTATAAGCGCGAAAGCCGCCGATATTGTACCTTTTCTTGGTGAAATATTTCAGAACTCCGCGTATAATGCCCGACGAGCAGTTCTTGTCGCTTGCGCGAACTTCTAGGTCATCAAGAGCAATTTTGTCCTCGGGCAGTCCCTCTGATTTTATCGTTACAAATCCGTCGTCCGTCGCTTCTACGGCGGCGATTATATCAAGGTCAACTCCCGCCGCGAAAACCTTTCCGCCGTTTTGCTCGGTGTGGTTTCCGCAAATTTCGGTCGTTCCGGGAGTAGAGAAAAATCTAAGAGGACCGTGTTCGCCGAAATATCCCGAAAACCCTTTTTTAAGCTCGTCATAGCGTTTTATCTGCTTTTCGGGACATTCATAGATATTTTCAAGCTTTTTTACAATAGGGCGCATAACAGTTATGTCTCCTTTAAGTCTACATTTTTATTTTATATGACAATCTTCGCTTTTAAATTTTTCTGCTTATAATCACAGACTGTATATAAAGCCCCAGTATGCACGCATTATCTGCCGAAGTGTATAATGCACGGACAATACGTACACTGACAACAGGGGTTGCGAGGGCGGTAGCCCCCGCACTCTCCCCCTTCCCCTTTTAGAGGTAAGAAATTAGAAGTAAGAGGTTAGAGTTTTAGATGAGAAGTTTTTCGATTTTCGTAAGTATTCTAGCCTCTAGCCTCTTTCCCTGAAAACCAAAAAACTTTTCCTCTCAAAAGTTCCCCGAAATTCTTACCTCTTACCTCTAACCTCTTACATCTAGAAGGATGGGGCGAGAGAGCGTTATTGAAAGAAATAACGTCTGAAAAGAACCACAAATATGACTTTATATAGTCTGTTTTTTATGACAATCTTCGCTTTTAAATTTTTCTGTTTATAATCAATAAAACATATGCTTTTCTTTTTCTCTGTGAGCCGAAACGCTAAGCACAAGCCCTATACAGGCATTTACCATAATTATGGCCGTACCGCCCCTGCTTATAAAAGGAAGGGGAATGCCTATAACGGGCACAACACAAAGCACAACTCCTATATTTATCACACAGTGAAAGAATATCATTGCGAAAACGCCGATACAAATAAGCTTTCCGAGGGTAGTCTGCGCGCCCGAAGCGTTTGACAGAAGTTTAAGACACAAGAGCGCAAGCATTATGACAAGCGCCATACACCCGATAAATCCGAGCGTCATTCCGATATATGCGAAAATAAAGTCGTTTGAAAGCTCCGAGGTATAGTGATAGCTTTCCTGCTCAAAACCCATACCCGAAAGCTGCCCCGAGCCTAAGACTATAGTGCCGTTATATTGCTGGTAGAACTTGTCGAGCTTTTCGGCCTCCTGCATATCCTTATTGAACAGGATAAGAAAACGCGTTTTATGGTGGTCTTCCATAAGGAAATTCCACGCAAATATACCCACCAGCGGTATGCTTGCTATTCCCGCAACAAGATACTTCCAGGAAATGCCCGACATAAACAGCATGCAAATGAAAATAAACAAAAACACCAGCGCCGAGCCTGCGTCTTTTTGCAGCATGATAAGCGCCACGGGCGCTAATCCGTGTATGCACACCAAAAGCAGGTGCTTCGGAGAATTTATATTTTCGCCGACCTTTGAGATGTGTGTCGCAAGGGTTATTATAAAAACAAACTTCAGTATCTCCGACGGCTGTATCGTTATAAATCCGAAATCCAGCCATGCTATATCGTCGTCGCGGCTCACGCCGAGCGGCGTGAACAACAGTAGTTGCAATATTATGGCAACAGGCGCCATAACAAACCATACCTTTGACAAAAACCGATAGTCAATGGCGCTTATTATTATACCTGCAATTATTCCGAGCACGGAGGCTATTACCTGTGTCCTAAACGTTCCCTCGTCTATAAAAGTTGTAATTCCTCCTCTGCTCACATATCCCGTCTGCGTCATAGAGTACATTATAAACAAATCGAAAGCAGTGAGCGCAAGGCATATCAAAGGCAAAATTTTGTCAACGTGTTTAAGATAATCGCGTACATAATGTAAAACAGTTTTCATCTTGCTCCAAAAATAAAACTAAAAATTCCTACACATTATTTATTATATACTTTTTTAATCATATTTTCAATAGCAATATTAAATAAAATTCCTCACAATTACACTTAAATTTACGCTAAATGTATAAAACAGAGGCTAGAGGCTGGAACACTAACGAGAAGCGAACTACGTTTCCTCTACAACTCTAGCTTCTAACCTCTAGCCTCTAACCTCTAGAAGGTCATTATTATGGTATCATCTTTAAAAACTGCGGATAGCTTTTATCAGATAAAGTGCGGAAACGACTTAAAATTTTTGTGATTTTAAAAGTTTCAAGTTTTTGCAATGACGTTATTTAACGTTGCTGCAAATTGTCGCAATTACATAAAAATACGTTGCGACAAATTGTCGCCGCAACGATAAAACACGTTGCGACAAATTGTTGTCACCCCTTATATATAGTTCGTTTCACTTCACTCCGTTACGCGTGTACGGTAGGTCACCGCTTAAATGCGGCGGTGACCTCCCTACACGCTTAACGGGTAACCAGTCAGATGTAAGAGGTAAGATGTAAGAGGTAAGAGTTTCCAGGGAACTTTTGGAAGATAAGGTTGTTTGGTTTTCAGAGAAAGAGGCTAGAGACTAGAATTTGTTTCGAAAAGAAAAACAACCTTTCCATTACAATTCTTACATCTTACCTCTTACTTCTTACTTCTAAAAGCTGAAGCTGGAAGCTAGAATTTGTTTCGGGCATAAAACCACTTTCCGTTACAACTCTAGCCTCTAGCCTCTAACCTCTAGCTTCTAGAAGGGAAGGTTATTTGCTGACTTTAACATATAATAAAAATAAGAGGTATGGTTTTATCCTTACCTCTTATTTCTAGCCTCTAGCCTCTAGAAGCTCAGGACGCTCATGCTTTTTAGTGTCAAGAACTTATTACTGCTTATCCTCAACATACTTTACGATATCGCCGACGGTCTTGATGTTCTCGACCTCGTCTTCGGGTATCTCTACCGAGAACTCGTCTTCGATAGCCATTACAAGGTCAACTACGTCGAGCGAATCAGCGCCGAGGTCGTCTGTTATTACCGAAGCTTCAGTAATGCTGTCTTTATCGGCAACATCAAGCTGATCTGCAATAATGTCTCTTATTTTCTCGAAAATTTCCATTGTTAGATCCTCCAAAATATTTTTACCAAAAACTTCTTGGCTTTGTCAAGTTATATTATAAATCATCTTTACAAAATAATCAAGAGCAATTTAACAAAAATTGCTGGTAATTATTACTGAAATTATTCGGTAAACATACCAATTTTTCTAAATTTTTTGTAACGGTTTTCCGTGAGCTTGTCTGTCGGAACGGTTTTAAGCCTTGCGACAGCGTCAACCAGATACTCGTAAATGCTGTCGGCGGTCTGTTCGGGATTAGTCTGCGCGCCGCCGTCGGGTTCGTTTATTATCTTGTCGCATACTCCAAAACGCGAAAGGTCTTCTGCTGTTATTTTCAGAATTTCACAGGCTTCTTTTTCTTTAGAGCCGTCTTTCCACAGTATAGACGCAGCTCCGCGCGGCGAAATAACGGAATAAAGCGCATTTGAGAGCATCGCAAGCTCGTCGCATACCGCAAGCGCCAGAGCGCCGCCGCTTCCGCCTTCTCCCAAGACTACCGATATAACGGGCGTTTTAAGCGTCATAAATTCTGCAAGGTTTTTTGCAATCGCTTCGCCCTGACCGCGTTTTTCAGCCTCTATCCCGCAGTATGCACCGGGCGTATCCACAAGGCAGATAACGGGGCGGTGGAATTTTTCCGCCTGCCTTGCCAGTCTCAATGCCTTTCTGTAGCCTTCGGGGTGGGGCATTGAAAAATTCGTGCGGCGGTTTTCGTCGAGGGTTTTTCCCTTTACTTGTGCCAAGACCGTAACAGGCATGTCGCTTAGAAACCCAATGCCGCCGATTATAGCCGCGTCATCGCCGAACAGCCTGTCGCCGTGAAACTCCATAAACCTCGTGAATATCGCAGGGATATAGTCGTTTACGGTGGGGCGGTTTTTATTGTGAACAATTTCCATTCGCTCCCAGGCAGATAAATTATTCATAATTTTCTCCTTTTAAAGCCGTTTATTCTTCGTTCTTTACGGGTTTGCTCCCTCTCTCTTTGGGAAATCCGTGTAGCTTTAATATGTTTGAGAGCCTTTTCCTCATCATTCCGCGCTCGACTATCATATCCACAAACCCGCAGTCCTGCTGAAACTCCGCCGACTGGAAATCGTCGGGCAGACGCTGGCGGATAGTGTCCTGTATAACTCTTCTTCCCGCAAAGCCTATAAGCACCTTCGGCTCTGCTATAGTTATATCTCCCAGGCTCGCAAACGACGCCGTAACTCCTCCCGTCGTCGGGTCGGTCATTACCGCTATATAAAGCCCTCCCGCGTCGCTGTGGAGCTTTACCGCGCCGCTCGTCTTTGCCATCTGCATAAGCGACACTATGCCCTCCTGCATTCTGGCTCCCCCCGAAGCGGTAAACATGATCACGGGCAGCTTCTTTTCCGTCGCATATTCAAAAGCGCGCGTTATTTTTTCTCCGACAACGCTCCCCATGCTCGCCATCATAAAATGGCTGTCCATTATGCCTATAACGCAGCGATACCCGCGGATAGTACATTCTCCCGTAACGATAGCCTCGTTCGTATTACAATCCGCCGCGCACTTCTGCACTTTTTCCTCATATCTTGGAAATCCTATGGGATTAAGAGAATGAAGGTTTTCGTCAAAGGGAATAAAGCTCCCCTCGTCAGCTGTCATTTCAAGGCGCTCCTGCCATGTAAGCCGCGCATGATAGTTGCATTTGGGGCAAACCTTTTTATTGTTTACAAACTCGTCGTTATAAAAAACATTAGAACAGCGCGGGCATTTAAACAGCAGATCCTGCGGTATCTCAACGTCCCTGACTTCATTTTTGTCGGGAGAGCTGTGGCTGTCGTCCGTAAAACGCGCCTTTACAACCTTAAACAGTTCTTCGATGTCCATTATGCTCACTCCTTCATAATGTCAACGCGGTTCAAAAAACCGTTGTCAAAATCCCCGCGCACAAAATTTTCGTTTTTCAAAAGCGCAAGCTGGAAATCAATGTTCGTTTCAATTCCGTCTATGACAAATTCCGCCAGCGCAACGCGGGCTTTCATTATCGCCTCGTCGCGGTCTGTGCCTTTTACTATAAGTTTTGCTATCATGCTGTCATAATACGGCGGTATCTCATATCCCGCATATACTGCGCTGTCTATTCTCACGTTAAATCCGCCCGGAGCGTGAATTGACTTTACAAGTCCCGGGCAGGGCTGGAAATTCCTTCTCGGGTTTTCGGCGTTTATGCGGCACTCTATCGCGTGACCGCTGAGCTTAACGTCGTCTTGTGAGAACCAGAGCTTTTCGCCCGCGGCAATGCGTATCTGTGCTTTTACAAGGTCAATGCCCGTTACAAACTCTGTCACGGGGTGTTCTACCTGAATACGCGTGTTCATTTCCATAAAGTAGAAATTCTTGTCCTTGTCAACAAGAAACTCTATCGTTCCCGCGTTTCTATAGCCGCTGACCTTTGCCGCGCTAACTGCCGCTTCTCCCATTCTTCTGCGGAGGTCGTCCGTCATAATGGGGCTGGGGCTTTCCTCGAGAACTTTCTGATTTCTCCTTTGAAGGGAACAGTCGCGCTCTCCTAGATGTACGACGTTTCCATAGTTGTCGCAAAGAAGCTGAACTTCAATATGTCTTGGGTTTACGACAAATTTTTCAATATAAAGTCCGCCGTTTCCAAAGCAGGCTTCCGCTTCGGCGCTTGCGGAAAGAAAATTGCTTTCGAGAGCGTTTTTGTTTTCAACAAGACGTATCCCTCTGCCGCCGCCGCCCGCCGTAGCTTTAACCATAACGGGATAGCCTATCCTGTCGCATACCTCGTATGCTTCTTCGAGAGTTTTTACAATACCGTCAGAACCGGGAATAACAGGAACTCCCGCTTCTATCATCGTTTTACGCGCGTTTGCCTTGTCGCCCATTTCGTCCATGACCTGTGGAGTAGGACCTATAAAGGTTATCCCGCATTTCTCGCAAAGCCGCGCAAAATCTGCGTTCTCCGACAAAAATCCGAACCCGGGGTGAATAGCATTAGCGCCCGTCGCTTCACAGGCGGCGATGATTGATTTTGTGTTCAGATAGCTGTCCTTAGACGGCGCAGGGCCTATGCAGACAGCCTCGTCCGCTATCTGCGCGTGGAGCGCGAATTTATCCGCAGTCGAGTATACCGCAACGGTTTTTATCCCAAGCTCGCGGCAGGCTCTCATTATTCTTATCGCGATCTCGCCGCGGTTTGCAATAAGTATCTTGTTAAACATTTACTTCTCGCTCCAATTGTATTTACTCGGTCTTCGGGTCTGAAACGGCAAAGGAAATTTCCGCCGTAACTACCTTTTTCCCGTTTACCTTTGCGACAGCTTTTCCAAAGCCTATAGGACCTTTCTTTTCGGTCATTTCCACAGACAGTTCAAGAGTGTCTTCCGGCAGTACCTGTCCGCGAAAACGCGCCTTGTCTATCCCCGCAAAGAACGCAATTTTCCCCTTGTTTTCGGGGAGCGACAGCGCGCAGACCGCTCCCGCCTGAGCGAGCATTTCTATCATCAGCACTCCGGGAGTTACGGGCTGGCCGGGGAAATGCCCCTTAAACCAGTATTCGTCGGGTTTCAGATATTTCTTTGCCGTAACCTTAACGCCCGGTTCAAGCTCCGTTACTTCGTCAATGAGCAAAAACGGGTCGCGGTGGGGAATGATTTCCTTTATTTGTTCCAAATCAAGCGTCATATTTTCACCTTATTCTATCTTCATTATCTTCTGGTCAAATTCTACCGTATCGCCGTCGTTTACATAAATCTCGGCAACTCTGCCCGAAAATTCGCTCTGAACTTCGTTCATAAGCTTCATGCTTTCAATTATGCACACAACGTCGCCCTCTTTTATCGTGTCGCCTACTCTTACAAACGGCGGCTTTTCGGGAGCGGGGGAGGTGTAGAAAGTTCCGATTATTTTCGACTTTATAAACTTTCCGCTTTCGCACTGTGAAACCGTTGTATTCTGCGCGGCAGGCTGCTGCGCCTGCAAAGCGGTATAGCCCGTCATAACGGGAACCGCCTGAGCCGTTTCTCTATAAGGGCGCTTTCCCTCTATCACTATATCCAATTCTTCCGTGCTTATTTTGATTTTAGAAAGGTCGTTTTCCTTTACTATCTTTGCGAGAGCCTCTATACATTCTACGGTGTCTTCTATAACGGTCGGCTCTTTTTCTTTTTCTTTCAAATTCATCGTCGTTCTCCTTTTTAATTTATTCGGCAGGAACAAGGCAGATACAGCCGTTGTGTCCGCCAAAACCGAGAGAATTGCTGAGTGCCGCGGTTATTTTCAGTTCGCGCGCACCCTCTGTCACATAGTCAAGATCACATTCGGGATCGGGAACTTTATATCCCAGCGTTCTGTGTATCTTCCCGTATCTAACGGAAAGCGCCGTAACTATCGCTTCAACGCCGCCTGCCGCGCCAAGAAGATGACCTGTCATTGATTTCGTGGAATTTATCGCGATATTTCCCGCGTGTTCTCCGAAAGCAAGTTTTATAGCCTTTGTTTCCGTAAGGTCGTTCATGTGAGTAGAAGTGCCGTGGGCGTTTATATAATTTACCTGTTCAAACGGTATGCCCGCTTCTTCTACCGCAAGCTCCATAGCCTTTGCTCCGCCCAAGCCGTCGGGGTCGGGGCTTGTTTCATGATATGCGTCGCAGGTCGAGCCGTATCCGCATATCTCCGCATATATATCCGCGCCTCTTGCTTTTGCGTGTTCGTATTCTTCGAGGACAAGTATCCCGCAGCCGTCGCCGAGGACAAATCCGCTTCTTTCCGCGTCAAAGGGTATCGACGCGCGGTCGACGTCCGTTGAACGTGTGATAGCCTTCATGTTGTTGAATGACGCATAGCAGAAGCCGATGTCGGAGTGTTCCGTGCCGCCCGTTATAGCCGCGTCAAGATAGCCGTGCTTTATCGCTCTAAACGCCTCTCCTATCGACTGCGTACCCGAAGCACACGCTGTCGTAACGCAGAAATTCGAGCCTTTAAAGCCGTGTCTTATAGCAACCGTTGCCGCCGCCATATTTCCTATCATCTTTGTAATTGTAAAGACCGAAACTCTTCCGCTGCCTTTAGAACGATAGGCGTTCATTTCGTCCTCTGTCGTGCAGATACCGCCGATGCCGCTTCCTATTATACAGCCGACGCGAAACGGGTCTATGTCTTTGAGATCTGTTTTTGCGTCTTTAAGCGCCATTTCCGCGCAGTATACGGCATATTGAGTTATAACGTCGCTTCTGCGCAGCTCTTTCTTGTCGAAAACCGCGGACGGGTCAAAGTTCTTTACTCTTGCGACAACGTTCTTTTCATCGGTGTTTTCCTCGGGGAACCACGGTTCAAGCGTAAATCCGTGCTTTCCCATAAGAAGGTTGTCCCACAGCTCCTGCGGCGAATTTCCGCAGGGCGTAACACACCCAAGTCCCGTTATCACTACTCTTCTTTCACTACTCATAAAACCTCCGTGACCATTCCTATAAAACGATAATAAACTTCTATCACATACTTAATCCGCCGCTGATCTCAATTATCTGCCCCGTAACGTATGAAGAATTCTCTCCGCACAAAAACGCGACAACGTTTGCTATTTCTTCGGGCTGTCCATAGCGCTTCATGGCGATTTGTCCGAGAATGGCGTTTTTCTGCTCGTCTGTCAGCTTGTCTGTCATGGGCGTCTGAATAAATCCCGGCGCTACTGCATTTACGCGTATTCCGCGAGAACCGAGCTCCTTTGCCGCGGTCTTTGTCATCGCTATTACCGCGCCTTTTGAAGCGGAATAGTTCATCTGTCCCGCGTTTCCGTAAAGTCCCGCAACGGAAGCAAGGTTTACTATACTTCCGCTTTTTTGCCTCAGCATTATCGCTCCGACGAGCTTTGTCATATTAAACACGGATTTCTGATTTATGCGAATGACCGCGTCATAGTTTTCCTCGCTCATTCTCAGAAGAAGCCCGTCGCGGGTAATTCCCGCGTTGTTTACGAGAACGTCTAGCGTTCCGAACTCTTCTTTTGCTTTCTTTACCATTTCTTCACACTGCGCATAGTCCGAAACGTCCGCCGCGTAAACTTCCGCCTTTACTCCGAGCGCGCGGCATTCCTCTGCGGTCTGCTGTCCCGCTTCTTCGGAAAGCTCGTTTATAACGATATTAAATCCGTCTTTTGCTAAGCGCTTTGCAATTGCCGCTCCGATACCTCTTCCCGAACCTGTGATGATAGCTGTTTTACTCATATAATGTCCTTTCGTCAACTAAAGTCTATGTTTTCTATTAAGTTTCCATTATGATAGAGCCGTATGTAAGCCCCGCTCCGAATCCGACAAGACAGAGCTTCATTCCGCGTTTCAGTCTTCCGCTCTTATAAAGCTCGTCTATTCCTACGGGAATACACGCGCTCGAAACATTTCCCATGTATTCTATATTTGTATATACTTTTTCTTCGGGGATACCCAAAAGCTCCGTTGCCTTTGCGATTATCCTAAGGTTAGCCTGGTGAGGTATCACAAGGTCAAGCTCCGAGGGCGCTATCCCTATCTGTTCGGAAACATGATTTACCGCGTCAGCCATTGCGTTTATGGCGAATTTATAGACCGCCCTGCCGTCCTGATAGAGATAATTTTTCTTTGCAAAGGTATCGAAGCGGTTTTCATAAAACTCGTCCTCGTCCTTAAACCACGGGCAGTTGCTCTGATAGTTCACCTTGCAATACAGCGCGTCGAACTCGTCGCCCTCCGCTCCGAGAAAAGAGCTGAACTGTCCGTCGCTTTTCGTAACGACTACAGCTCCCGCCGCGTCGCCGAAAAGAATACAGTTTGCGCGGTCGGTGTAGTCCTGCTGTGATGACAGTTTTTCACTCGATACTATAAGTATCGTCTTATATTTGTCAGTTTCGAGAAATTTGTGTGCAATGTCCATTGCGGTTATAAAGCCCGTGCAGGCGCTGTTCACGTCAAAGCAGGAAGCATTCACCGCGCCTATGCGCTTTTGTATAAGGCACGACATAGCGGGGTAGAAGAAGTCGGGAGTACAGGTCGAAACTATGATGAGGTCAATTTTGTCCGCCGTTATTCCCGCAGACTTCAGCGCGTCCTTTGCCGCCTCCGCGCCCATATAGTAGTTGGGCTTGTCCACCGCAAGCTGGCGCTTTTTTATTCCCGTGCGGGGATATATCCATTCGTCCGAGGTATCGAGGATCTGAGAAAATCTGTCGTTATCAGCGACAAAATCGGGGACATAACTGCCTGTTCCCAAAAACTGCAATCCACTCATAAAAAACTCCTTGATTTTATTTTCAAAATAATGTATAATAACATTATGGTTGGTGTGGCGTTGTTTTAAAATGCCTATACGAAAAAATTCAATATAAATTTATTATAACTCATTTTGGTAGATTTGTCAAGTATATGTTGTAAATTAGAGACGTTAGAAAAGGAATTTTCATTATTTTGCAGATGATATTTCTCATTCTTCGCCTTTTATGTTTAATATCATTTAATTATTTACCTGTCGGAAGTCGGCTTTTCGGCAGGGAAGAACTTTGGAGGTTTATCTATGAAAACAGCATTTTTATTCTCGGGACAGGGTTCGCAGTATCCTCAGATGGGCGCAGAACTCGCGCAGAAATACCAAAGCTCGGCGCGGATATTGGAATGCGGCTCGGACATCATGGGTTTCGACATTATGAAAAAGCTGACGGAGTCATCTGCCGAGGAGCTTTCTCAGACCCGCCTTTCACAGCCTGCTATTTTTACGGTGTCGCTTTTAGCGCTTAATGCGGCGAGAGAGAACGGCATTGAAAACTGCGCTGTTGCGGGACATTCTCTCGGAGAATATGCGGCGATGTATGCGGCGGGGGTACTGCCTATGGAAGACGCTTTTAAGGCGATAAAACTAAGAAGCGAGGCAATGGCAAAGGCAGCCGAAAATTCTAAGGGAGCAATGGCGGCGATAATAGGCTCAACAGATGAGGAAATAAATAAAGTCCTCTCCGAAGTAAACGGATTTGCCGCTCCCGCAAACTATAATTCCCCCGTACAGACCGTTATCGCGGGAGAAGAGGCTGCCGTAGAAGAAGCCATGGCGAAGTTTTCCGAACTTGGAAGACGCTCCGTAAGGCTCGCAGTATCTGCGGCTTTCCATACAAAACTTATGAAGCCAGCCGCAGACGAGTTTAAAGAAAAAATTTCGGGATTTACATTCTCCGAGCCGACCTGCGCGTTCTATTCAAACCTTTACGGCGCAAAGCTTGAAAAACTGCCCGAAATGCCCGATTATCTTTCAAAGCACATCTGCTCTCCCGTCAGATTTGTCGAGGAGCTTAACGCAATGCAGAGCGACGGCATAGAAGCATTTGTAGAGCTCGGACCGAACAAAGTCCTCACGGGACTTGTAAGAAAGACGCTAAAGGGCGTTATAAACGTAAATATTGAAAACAATGAAACCATGGAAAAGGCGCTCGGCGCATTGAAAGGATAAGTAATAAAATTATGAAAAAATATTGTTTAATAGGTCACCCTCTCGGTCATTCATTCTCGCCTCAGATACACAAAAGGCTGTTCGAGCTTTCGGGGGTAGAAGCAGAATACACTTTAAACGACATCGCCCCCGAGGAGCTTTCCAAGAAGTTTAACACTCTCGAAGAATACGAGGGTTTTAATATCACCATTCCCCATAAGATAGCGATAATTGATTATTGCAAGGAGCTTTCCGACGGCGCAAAGCGCTATCGCTCGGTAAACTGTATAAGAAACAGCGACAAGTCGGGCTATAACACCGACGCCATAGGCTTTACAAAGTCTATAGAAATGCTCGGCGCAAGTTTAAATTCCTGCGTCACTGTCATAGGCTGCGGCGGCGTCGGAAGAATGATCTGTATAGAAGCGGCAAGACAGGGCGCAGAGCTTACAATTGCCGCGCTTGAAAATGATATTCCTCTTGCGGAAAAGGTAGTAGAAGAAATAAAGGCGCAGAACTCCTCGGATTGTGTAAATATCTCCGTCATAAACGGAAATATGCTCGACAGTTCCGACGGCGGCGATTTACTCATAAATGCAACTCCCGCAGGAATGTTCCCGAAAGTTGACAATATGCCTTGCACCGAAGAAGTCGTAAAGAAGTTTAAGAACGTCTTTGACGTTATCTACAATCCCAAGGAAACAAAGCTCCTCAAAACCGCCCGCGAGCATGGCATAAATGCAATGGGCGGAATGGCAATGCTCGTTTTGCAGGCGGTCGCTGCACACGAGATATGGTATGGCGCGAAGTTTGAAAAGAGCGATATAGACAAGCTCGTGTCCGATATGGAGAACGCGGTATGAAAAGTATTTATCTGTGCGGGTTTATGGGCTGCGGAAAGAGCCATATAGGGAGAATGTTGTCCGCAAAACTTAAAATGAAGCTTATAGATTTGGACAAGTATATAGTAGACGCGGAGAAAATGTCCATTCCCGAAATATTTGAAAAGTTCGGCGAGCCGCATTTCAGAAGCCTTGAGGCAAAATATATAAAAGAGCTTTCGGGCGGAAATGTCGTGGCTACGGGCGGCGGCGCGCTTTTAAATGACGAAACGGCGCATTTTGCGAGAGAGAGCGGGATATCCGTTTATATAAACACCTCGTTTGAGACTTGTTATGCGCGGATAAAGGGAGATAAAAACCGCCCGCTTGTTGTGAAAAACACCCCCGAACAGCTTGAAGAGCTGTATAACAAGCGCGCTCCTATATACCGCCGCAACAGTACATATATGGTAAACGGAAACACCCGTGACACGACGATAGTAGATGAGATAGAAAAACTATCGCGTATATCCGAACAGAACATTTGAATTAAGGATTTGAAATGGTAATTAAAAACGTAAAGATAATAACAATGGCGGGCAGTGACATTGAAAACGGCTTTGTGCGTTATAACGAGGTCATAACCGAAATAGGAAGCATGAGCGGCTATGTAAAGACCTCCGAAGAAGAAATTGACGGCGCGGGAAAAACGCTCTACCCGGGATTTATAGACGCGCACTGTCATCTCGGAATGTGGGACGACGCGCTGTGCTTTGAGGGCGACGACGGAAATGAGGACACCGACCCCTCTACGCCCCACCTTCGCGCGATAGACAGCATAAACGCCGCGGACAGGTGCTTTGAGGACGCCGTTTCTGCGGGCGTCACTTCGGTATGTACGGGAGTAGGAAGCGCAAATCCTATCGGCGGAAGCCTCGCGGTTATAAAGACTTTCGGCTCTAAACGCGTGGACAAGCTTATTGTGAAAAATCCTGCGGCGATAAAATTCGCCCTCGGCGAAAATCCCAAGAACACTTATAACGACCGCGACGAAACGCCCGTAACCCGAATGGCGACCGCCGCTATAATACGCGAGCAGCTCTCAAAGGCGCTTCGTTATAAAGAAGACCTTGATGAATACCGCCGCACAAAGGGTACGGACGACGAAGTTTCAAAGCCCGATTTCGACGCGAAATGCGAGGCGCTTATGCCGCTGTTTGATGAGGAAGATCCGCTTCAGGCGCATTTTCATTGTCACAGAGCCGACGACATTTTCACGGCTGTACGCATTGCAAAAGAGTTTAAGCTTGATTATGTGCTTATACACTGTACGGACGGCGGGATAATTGCCGAAGAACTTGCGGAGGATATGCCGAAGGTGGTTTTAGGTCCCGTTTTCGGCGACAGGGGAAAGCCCGAGCTCAAAAACCACAGCATAACCACCCCCGCCGTAATGGATAAATTCGGGATAGAGTTTGCCATTTGCACCGACCACCCCGAAACGCCTATACAGTATCTTCCGCTTACGGCGGCGCTTGCGGTAAGAGGCGGGCTTGACAGAAAGACCGCGCTTAAAGCTGTGACAATAAACGCGGCGAAAATCTTAGGAATTGAAGACAGAGTAGGCTCTATAGAAGTCGGAAAGGACGCGGATTTTTCGCTGTTTTCGGGAGAGCCGCTCGGTATTTATGAAACGCCCGTTTTTGTGTGCGTAAACGGAAAGACAGCAGTGAATAAGCTGTAAAATTATGAAAAGGAGAAAATTATGCGGGAAATTGACGCTAAACTTATAACCGAAAAAATTGCCGAGCTATGCGTAAAAGCAAATCTACAGCTTCCTTGCGGTATGCGCGAGTGCATAGAAAGCGCCGCCGAAAAAGAGGAGAGCGAGCTTTGTAAAAGTGTTCTCGGCGATATAGTCGACAACATAGACTGCGCCAAGGAGCTTTCCGTGCCTATATGCCAGGACACGGGAATGGCAGTCGTTTTCGCCGAGGTCGGGCAGGACGTGCATATCATAAACGGCGATTTTGAAGAAGCAATAAACGCTGGCGTTGCAAAGGGCTATGTCGAGGGGAAATTAAGACTTTCCATAGTAAAAGACCCCCTGATAAGAGAAAACACAAACAACAACACCCCCGCGCTCATACATACAAGGATAGTAAAGGGCGACAAGATAAAGCTGACCGTCGCTCCAAAGGGCTTTGGAAGCGAGAATATGAGCAGGCTCAAGATGTTTACTCCGTCCGCTTCAAAAGAGGACATAATAAACTTTGTGGTCGAAACGGTTTCCGTTGCGGGGAGCAATCCCTGTCCGCCCGTTGTCGTGGGAGTGGGCATAGGTAGCGATTTCGAGGGCTGTGCATTGCTTGCAAAAAAAGCGCTTTGCAGGGATCTTTCACAGAGAAACACCGAACCTCTTTACGCAGAAATGGAACAGAAAATGCTTGAAGAAATAAACAAGCTCGGAATAGGCGCACAGGGCTTCGGCGGAAGAATGACCGCGCTTTATGTAAACATAGAAAAAGCCCCGACGCATATCGCCGGACTTCCCGTCGCCGTAAATATGGGCTGTCATGTCACAAGGCACGCCGAAGCCGAGCTGTAATCAGGCTGTATATAAAGCCCATTTCAAGTTTGGAAATGACGTTTTTTTCTGTTTTCCAAAATTCCAAGTTTTGAAACGACGTGAAAATACGTTGCGACAAATTGTTGCAACCCCTTATATATAGTTCGTTTCACTTCACTCCGTTACGCGTGTACGGTAGGTCACCGCTAAAATACGGCGGTGACCTCCCTACACGCTTAACGGGTTAGAGGTAAGAGGTGAGATGTAAGAGGTAAGAATTTCCAGGGGACTTTTGGAAGAAAAGGTTGTTTGAAGTTCAGAGAAAGAGGCTAGAGGCTAGAAGCTGTTTCGGGCATAAAACCATCTTTCCTCTACAACTCTAGCCTCTAGCCTCTTCTTTTAATAACCAAATAACTTTCTTGTTCAAACCACCTTTGTTTTCTTACCTCTAACCTCTAACCTCTAATCTCTAGAAGGTTAGGGCGAATAAAGGTTATTTAGGGGACCGGCGTTTGAAAAGAACCAAAAATAGGTTTTTATACAGGCTACAGCTTAATATTTTTTTTATCAAGCTGCAACTTTTTCGGCTTTTGTCCGGTATTATTTATGACAGAAGAAAATTCGGAGAATCATTATGGGAACATCTTTAAAGACTGCGGAGAGCTTTGACCTACTAGAAGCTAGATGATGAGAGGCTAGAGGGTAGAATTTGTTTTGGGCATAAAACAACTTATCCTCTAAAACTCTAGCCTCTAGCCTCTTCTTTTAATAACCAAATAACTTTCTTGTCCAAACCACCTTTGTTTTCTTACCTCTTACATCTTATCTCTAACCTCTAGAAGGGGAAAATTTATGGGATTATCTCTAAAAACTTCAGAGAGCTTTGACGAAGCCATGAGGCTGTATATCCCCATGGTTTACGCTATTGCGCTCGAAAGGCTCGGAAACGCGGCTGACGCCGAAGATGTGACCCAAGAAGTTTTCATAAGATATTATAACGCCGACAAGACTTTTGAAAGCGAAGAACACAGAAGGTTTTTCTTGATAAGAGTAGCCGTAAACTGTTCAAATTCATTTGCCAAAAGTTCCTGGCACAGACACAGGTCATTGTGCGACCCCGATGATATTCTCGGGCTTTTGGGAGAGAACGCAAATGATACGGCAGAAGAAAACGAAAGAAAACGCGCGGTCATAGAGGCTGTTATGAAACTTCCCGAAAAATACAGAACAGCCGTCCACCTGTTTTATTTTGAAGACCTGTCCATAGCGCAGATAGCCGAGATAACGGGCGAAAAGGAAAGCACCGTAAAATCTCATCTGTTGAGAGCGAGAGAAAAGCTTAAAAAGCTTTTGAAAGATGAATTTGACTTAGGAGGAAAAGTATGAGCTTTAAAAACGATTATAAGTCGGCGCTTCGCTCTGTTTCTCCCGACACGGAAAAGATAATTGCCGAGGTGCATGAGCGGCTTAGCGAAAACGCGCCCCTGAAAATAAGAACGGAGGAAAAGAAAAAAAGACCGTTGTGGCAGATCATAGCGCCTTTGGCGGGAGCGGCGGCATGTATAGCATTGTGCATAATCTTTATTCCTAAGCTTTTTGATTTGCCTGTAAACAATGCGGGCGACAAGAACGGAGCGGGCAACGCTCCCGAGCATGTCGAAGCGAATAATTCGGATAACCTTAACGGTGGATTTGATATAGTTCCCGAAAACAGCTCTCATGTCACATCGGAAAGTTCAAACAGTTCGTGGCAGCCTGCGGAATTTGAAATAGTCCGAGGGGACAACGGAGATATGCTCGAGCTCGTAAAAGACGAAACCCGATATTTCAGAACGGATAAAGTCAGAGCCTATGAGATATCCGAAAAGTATGACAGCGTGTTATACGTCGACGGAAAGAGCTATTATGTTATATTGGAGGGAAGTGAAGATATTATTTATCTAGTCGAGGATACTTCTGCGTGGGCGTATGCTTTTGAAAAAATGTCGGTGTATGTAAACGGAAAGGACCTCAGCAATATTGACATAATGCTTATAACAAATGACAATAAAGAAACGCGCGTCGTGCTCGGAGAGGACAGCTATATAAAAACAGGCGAAAGTTTTTATCTGAAAACGCTTCCCGACAGCGCGGCGCGTTTCAGCTCGGACGGCATAAAGTATCTTATCTGCGGAAACGGACATAGAGTTATGGTCGTTGATACTGACACTTATTCCGCGCAGTATTACACAAAAGAAAATAAAGAAGTTCTTCAGTCCGAAGTTATTATAAACGAAAGCATTACAGTAACTCACTAGTAAGAATTTTATGTAAAATCAAAACAAAAAACCGCCCCACTTTCATTGTGAAAGCGGGGCGGCGCTGTTTTAAATTATCAGCTTATATAAATAGTCAAGTTACAGACTGTAAATTATATCATGCTCTCCTGCCAGCAGTCGGGAGCCTTAAGCCCGAACATCTTTACGACCGTAGGCGCGACATTTGAAAGACCGTAGTTTCCGTCCTTTATCGTGTACTTAACGTCCTTGTCGTAGATTATAAACGGCACGGGATTGAGCGAATGCGCGGTGCGGACCTGAATTTCGCCCTTCTTGTTCTTTTCGAGCATTTCGTCCGCGTTTCCGTGGTCGGCGGTAATTATCATAGTAACGCCGTATTCGTCGCAGACCTTCATCAGCCTTGCAAGTCCGATATCAACCGCCTCAACGCCTATTATCGTAGCAGGCATTGAACCCGTGTGACCTACCATATCGCCGTTCGGGAAGTTGCAGCGCAAAAAGTCGTATTTCTTCGACTTTATCGCTTCAATCAAATCGTCGACAATATCCGCAGATTTCATCCAAGGGCGCTGGTCGAACGAAACGTTGTCGGAGGGAATTTCCTTGAACGTTTCGAGTTCCTCGGAGAATTTTCCGCTTCTGTTGCCGTTCCAGAAGTAAGTTACATGACCGTACTTCTGAGTTTCGGAAACGGCGTATTGATTGAGCTTTGCTTCTACGAGAACTTCCGACAGCGTGTCGTGAATTTCGGGAGGATTTACAAGATACCTCGCGGGGAGCTTTAAATCTCCGTCATACTGTAACATTCCCGCATAGCAGACGTCGGGCTTTCCTCCGCGCTCGAAATAGGTGAAATCGTCCATATCGAACGCCATAGAAAGTTCAATTGCTCTGTCGCCGCGGAAGTTGTAGAGAATGACGCTGTCGCCGTCAACTATCTTTCCGACAGGCTCGCCGTCCTTTGCGATAACAAACGGCGGTAAATCCTGGTCAATTGCGCCCGTTTCGTTTCTGAGCGTTTCAACTGCTTCTGCCGCGCTCGCAAACTGCCGCCCCTCGCCTTTAACGTGGGTGTTCCAGCCGCGCTCTACCATTGCCCAGTCTGCCTGGTATCTATCCATAGTTATCTTCATTCTGCCGCCGCCCGACGCAATTTTTCCGTCGAAATCCGCGTCGTTAAGCTCCGAAAGCGCCTTTTCAAGCTGTTCAATATAAATAGGCGCAGAAGTCGCGGGAACATCGCGCCCGTCAAGCAGACAGTGAACTCTTGCTTTCTTTACGCCCTCGGCTTTCGCTTTTTTCAGCATATTGAACAGGTGGGAGATGTTCGAGTGAACGTTTCCGTCAGACAGCAAGCCGATAAAGTGCATTGTCGAGTTTTTGGAAACGCAGTTGTTCACAAGCTCTTTCCAAGCGGCGGAATTGTACATTTTACCGCTTTCAATGCTTTCGTTTACGAGCTTTGCGCCCTGCGAGTAGATCTGCCCGCAGCCTAAAGCGTTATGTCCGACTTCCGAGTTTCCCATATCGTCGTCTGTCGGCAGTCCGACCGCCGAGCCGTGCGCTTTAAGTCTTGTGTTCGGGCAGTTTTTCAGCAGCCAATCGAGAGTAGGCGTGTTCGCCTCCGTAACGGCGTCGCCAAGCCCCGTTTTCGAGAAGCCCACGCCGTCCATTACTACCAGTAATACAGGTTTAACAGCCATATTATAAATGATCCTTTCTTTCATTATATCTGAGGAAATCTTATCAATTTGCCTCTGCCGCTTTTATTATCGCCGTAAAATCGGGCGCTTTAAGGCTTGCGCCGCCGATAAGACCGCCGTCAACATTCGGCTTCTTGACAAGCTCCTCGGCATTCTTCGCGTTCATAGAGCCGCCGTACTGAATTGTAATGCTCTCCGCAGTAGCCTTGTCGTATTTCTTTTCAAGTTGCGCTCTGATAAACGCGCAAACCTCTTCTGCCTGCTCTGCGGTAGCGGTCTTGCCCGTGCCGATCGCCCATACGGGCTCGTAAGCTATCGTGCATTTCTTGGCGTCCTCAGCGGAAATTCCGAACAGATCGAGCTTTATCTGGCGCGCGATAACTTCTTCCGTGATGTCGCACTCGCGCTCCCAAAGCAATTCTCCTACGCAAACTATCGGCTTTAAGCCTGCCGCAAGAGCCGCCTTTGTGCGCTTGTTTACGGTTTCGTCGGTTTCGCCGAAATACTGTCTGCGCTCGCTGTGACCTAAAACTACATACTCAACGCCCATTTCCGCCAGCATATCCGCAGAAATTTCACCCGTAAACGCGCCGCTTTTCTCAAAGTGGCAGTTTTCCGCGCCGACCTTTATATTCGTTCCCGCAGTCGCCGCAAGCGCCGTTTCAAGGTTTGTAAACGGAACGCACGCCACTATCTCAACGCCCTTTATATCAGCAACGAGCGGCTTTAATTCTTCGAGCAGAGCTTTTGCCTCGGGTCTTGTTTTGTTCATTTTCCAGTTGCCCGCGATTATAGCTTTTCTAACGTTTTTGTTCATAAAAAACTCCTTTAAAACAGTATATGTTTTCCCCCGCATAGCAGGGGAAAACACTTTATCAACAGAAAGAATTATTTGTCCTGAATAGCGTCAATTCCGGGAAGCCCGTTGCCCTCAAGATATTCGAGAGAAGCGCCGCCGCCCGTGGAGATGTGGCTCATCTTGTCGGCATAACCGAGGTTAATAGCAGCCGTTGCAGAATCGCCGCCGCCGATAATTGTCGTAGCGTCAGCTTGTGCGAGAGCTTCGCAAACAGCTATAGTTCCCTTTTTGAGCGTGGGATTTTCAAATACGCCCATAGGACCGTTCCAAACTACCGTCTTTGCGTTCTTCGCTTCATTTGCGAAAAGCTCCATTGTCTTAGGACCTATGTCAAGTCCCATCATATCAGCGGGTATCTTGTCAGCGTCAACTACCTGAACTTCGATATCAGCGTCAATGGGCTCGGGGAAAGCCTTTGCAATTGTCGCGTCAACGGGAAGAAGCAGCTTCTTTCCGTTTGCCTTTGCCTTTTCTATCATCTCTTTGCAGTAGTCTATCTTTTCATTGTCAACAAGAGAAGTTCCAACTTCATAGCCCTGCGCCTTAAGAAACGTGTAAGCCATTCCGCCGCCGATTATAAGCGTGTCGCACTTTTCAAGAAGGTTAGAGATAACATTCAGTTTATCCGCGACCTTAGCGCCGCCGAGAATAGCGACAAACGGACGAACGGGGCTTTCAACAGCGTTTCCGAGAAACTCGATTTCCTTGTTCATAAGGTAACCGACTGCGGTTTCCTTTACAAACTTTGTAACGCCGACAGTAGAAGCGTGCGCTCTGTGAGAAGAACCGAATGCGTCCATAACGAAAATCTCGTTGTCAACGAGGTCGGCAAGCTCCTTAGAGAGGTTCTCGCCGTTCTTTGTCTCGTCGCTTCCGCGGAAACGTGTGTTTTCGAGAACAACGATCTCTCCGTCGTTCATCTCCGCAACAGCCTTCTTTGCGTTTTCTCCTACTACCGTATCATCGGGAGCGAACGTAACCTTGCACTTTACAAGCTCTGCAAGTCTGTCAGCCGCAGGCTTTAGCGAGAATTTAGCCTCGGGACCGTTCTTGGGCTTTCCGAGGTGAGAGCATAAAACGACCTTCGCGCCGTTTTCAACAAGCTTGTTGATGGTCGGCAGAGCGGCGGTTATACGGTTGTCGTTAGTGATAACGCCGTCTTTCATCGGCACGTTAAAGTCAACGCGCACCAGAACTTTTTTGCCTTTTACATTAAGATCCTCTACATTTTTTTTGTTCAGCTTCGCCATGATGTGAAATATCCTTTCTTTACGTTAGAATTTGACAGTACCCTGTCATTTACACTATATATTGTACAATATTTCGGTGAATTTTTCAAGTAGATTTTGGAAATTCTCACAGAATAATTTTTGAAAATTTCATGGTCATTTTAAAGCGCAAAAATAAGCGGGCAAGCATTTGCTTGCCCTAAATACTATTTAAAACGAATATTGCAATTAGGCAACAGTTCTTTTAGCTTAGCTTTATCTTCTTCGCTAATCATCAGATTTCTAAACAAATCAAGCTCTGTCAGATTTGTAAGGTTTTCAAGAGAGGTAATATCTTTAATATTATTTTGCTCTAATGCCAACTCTGTCAAATTTGTAAGATTTGCAAGCGGTTCAATATTGCTTGCTTTATTATAACCCAGATGTAACACAGTTAATTTCGTTAAGTTTTCAAGTGGTGTAATATCGCTGATTTGATTTTTTGCAAAATTCAATTCTGTTAAATTTGTAAGATTTGCAATCGGCGTTATATCTGTAACATCATTGTTGTTCATATCTAATTTTGTTAAATTAGTTAAGTTTGAAATAGGTGATATATCGCTGATATTATTACATCCTAAATCCAGCGTAGTTAAATTTGTAAGATTTGACAAAGGAGTTATATCCGAGACCATAGTCATGTACAGTTTTAGCTCCGTCAATTTAGTGAGATTTGCGAGTGAACTTATATCTTTTATTGAACTCCAGATTAAATTAAGCTGCGTTAGATTTGTAAGATCAGCAAGCGGAGTAATATCGGTCAATCCTGTATTATCAATAGTTAAGCTTGTCAAATTTGTCAAATTTGACAATGATGATATATCGCTGATTTTACACTCACTAAGCTCCAATTTTGTTAAATTAGTGAGTTTCCCTATCGGCGATACGTCAATATTTTCGCTGTCAGAAAAATAAAGTTCTGTAAGATTAGTAAGTTTTTCAAGCGGAGTTAAATCTTCTATTCCACAATAACTCAATTTCAAGCTTGTCAAATTTGTAAGATTTGAAATCGGAATTATTACTTCACCATTCCATGTCGCTTCCAGTTCCAATTTTTTCAGATTTAAAAGTTTGCTTATTGATTCAGCTTCTTCATTTGATATTTCTGCTCTAAGGGATAATTCAGTTGTGGTTGCTATATCATATTCTGTACCTAAAACGGTAACCGAACCCATAGATCCATAGGTAGGTGTGCTTACCGTGTCGCTCTGCGAATCAGAACCATTCTGTGTGTTTTGCGAGGAATCTTCATTGTCTCCACTGCAACCCGTTAGTATTAGCGCCGCTGCCAAAATTGTTGAAATAAACTTTGCCTTTTTCATTTTTACATCATGTCCTCCTTAAAGTGTCAATAATAAATTCAAACTCTTATTTTCTACTAAATAGTAATAGTACTAAAATAGAGCCTCATTGCAATAACATTATATCACCTCCGCTGAAATTTGTCAACACCATAAAATCAAAAAAGCGCAAAAAGAGGGAAGCCCTGCTTCCCTCAATGCTTTATTTACTTTTCCTTGAGCCTTGCGATAAAGTCGCACGAGTGGAGCGGCTGCCCGTTCACTGCGCCTTGTATCAGGTCGACGTTGAAATACCGCGTGAGTCCGAGCGTCTTTTCGTTGTCTACTCCGCTCACGCAGACCGTCATTCCGCTTTGGTGCGCCTTTTCAATGAGCGCCCTTAAATATCCCGATGAAATTTCGTCGCCGTGAAGCCGCTTTGAGCTTATCTTCGCAATGTTTACATACGGCATTTTGAACAGCGTTTCCGTCAGAAAACTTCTGCCCTTGTCCTCGCTTATTATGTTTACACCGAGCTTTGAAAACCGCCGCAAAGTAACGCTGCTTTTCGCAAGCGTTCCCGAATTGTCAGAAACCGAAATGCTGATTGCGCTTGCGGGAAGGGAATACTTTTCGAGCGTTTTGTTCAGCATTACTATATAATAGTCCGAGTCCAACGCGAACCTCGGATATTCAAAGCCTACTCTGAAATCGGGATAGCCAAGCTTTCTGACTTCCGCGCAGAACCAGCAGAGCTTGTTTATCGCATAGTCATAAAGCTCTTCGAGTTTTCCCTCTCGTTCAACTATCGGAAGCACCTTGTCGCGCGGCGCAATAAAGCCCTCTTTCTTCCAGAAAAGCCTGCTCTCGCAGCAAATAAGCTCTCCCGTCGCCGCGTCGTTTATCGGCGAATACAGATAGTAAAATCCCTCAAAGCCGTTTTTCGCGTCGTCGCTTATCATCTTTCTTATGCGGATATTTTCGTCAAGTTTATTTTCAAGGTCGGGCGACAGACTGACCGCTCCGCGCTGATTTTCACATTCTGAAAGTTTCAGCGTTTCCGACGCCGCATTTTCACATTCTTCCGCCGTGTAAACATCATCGGGGAAGAAGTTTACTCTCGCATACATTTCTATATTATGATAGGTGTCGTCATAATACCAGTTGCGCGAGAATTTTCCTAAGACGGTCTTTGCAAAGCCGAGAGTTGCTTCTTTGCTCGCGTCCTCGATAATGACGAAAAGCACGTCGCTTGAAAACAAATAAACGCTCGTTTTGTTTCCCGAAGGTATCGCCGCAATATATTCCGCAATGCTCCCAACTATCCCGTCCGCATACTGATAGCCGTAAGAAGCCGTCATAGCCTTATAGTTCGCTATCTCAAACGAAATGACCGCGCCGCTTTTGCCGTCCTGTACCGTCTGCGCGAAATCCGTTTCAAACGCCGTTCTGTTCGGTATACCCGTCGCCGCGTCACGGAACGCAAGCCTTTGCAAATGTTCCTGCGAGAGAGCGAGCCTATTTTCCGTGAATGAACGGTAAATAAGTGTAGTAAGTATCTGCGTAACGCTCCTTAAAACTTTTCTGTCGCGGTTCGTCCAAGCTCTCCCCGAAGTATGGGAAATGAACATAAAAACGCCCTTTGCGGTGCCGTTGTCATAAATTCTTGAAAGCGCGCAGCTTCTGTTCTTTTCGCTTTTTTTCCCGCGTATCTCGTCCTCGTCGACATAAACTATAGTGTTGGATTCAAGTTCTTCATTTATCTTGACGTTGGTTATAAAATCGCTTGAAGCGGGGCTTATCGCGCCGTTTTCGTCCCAGTGGTAGACTTTGGGCGGGTCTTCTCTGTCAATGCAGAAAATAAGCCTGTCGAGCGCAAAATAGTCCTTTACCAGCGGGATAATTTTCCCGAACGCGTCAACGCTCGTCTTGCATTTGAGGATATTCGTATAGATGTTGTTTATCAGCATCTGGTCTTCAAAATTTTCTCCGAGCAGCTTGTTTGCCTTTCGGCTGTTTTCGACTTCTTCTCCTACAACGACATAAGAGTTCGCAATATTGCTCACCGTCTGCACCATAATGTCAAGAAGCTGAGAGTTTGCATTTATAGTATCAAGATTTTCTCCCGCTATTATCCACTCTGCGGCAGTCTTGTGTTTTATGCGTATGCTCTTTTTGCGCTGATAGCTCATCTTGTTGAGGTTCTTGTTTTTCGGTTGACCGCTCGCAACGGCGATGATCCCTCCGCTCGGAGAAACGATAGCCGAGTAAAGCCCCTCTGTATTGGCGAAAGGCTGCTGTATAAGTTCAAGATAGTTCTCCCCGAGTATCTCGCGAAGCGACGGTATTTCGTCCTCTATCTCCGAGTAAGCTCCGACCTTTTTCTTAAAGTCGCTTACAACGTCTTCAAAATCGTCCGAAGCCTCCTGCATCGTTCCCAAAAACTCTGTAGAATTTTCCTCTGTATGCTCGGGAGCCGCGGAGATATAATACCATTTATAAGTGTCTTTAAGCTTTAATCTCGAATATATTTTGAGGCTCCGGCTCCTGCCGTCTATAACGTCGTTTACAGCCTCGCAAAAAGGCATATAATCGTCTGTATAAATAATGTTGTTTAAAACCTCCGACCTTTCTTCTCCGAAAAAATCAACGGGAAAACCGGGCTTGTATTTCATCGAGAAAGCAAGGTTTCCGCTGTATGACAAAGCTCTTTCCAATTTTGACATTATGCTGTCACCTCTTAACTGTTCACTTTTGTTAAATGTGCAAATATACTAAAATCTGTCAACATCGGTAAAAATTTTTATGGAAAATATATGCTACCATGTTTATTATAACAAAATATATTCAACATTTCAAGTACCTTTTCATATATTTCATGAGTTTTTCATATAGTAGGGAAATTCAGTTCACAAAGGTTGTTCGTATACAGAGGGGAGTACAGTATACAGGGTACAATGTACAGTATTCAGTTATGGTATCCGCCTTGCGGCGGATAATATTAGATTGTTATCGGACTGAAACGTTTTCGAGCGCAACCGTTAGAGATTTAATCGTGTGCCTATGGATTAAAAACAATCTAAATAGCGCCCGCGACAGCGGGCACCATAGCTGTACACTGTACACTGTACCCTGTCAACTGCCAACAGATTTATATTGTATTCGTATCATATAGTTAAATTTCACAAATTTGTCTTAAATTATTTTAATTATTTGTGTAATTATTTTTCAAAAACACTTGACAAACTTTTATAATTGTGTTAAATTATATTTAGCACTCAAAGAGATAGAGTGCTAAAACGAACAAGGAGTGGTTTGCGTGGAGCAGCGCGGAATGAAGATATTAGCCGCGATAATCGACGAATATATCCGCACGGGCGAGCCTGTCGGCTCAAAAACTCTTGCGGAAATGTCGGATATCGGCGTAAGCTCCGCTACTATTCGCAACACAATGGCGGCACTGGAACAGGAGGGCTATCTCGACCACCCGCACACGTCTGCGGGAAGAGTTCCGACCTTCAAGGGTTTCAGATATTATATCGACCACCTTATGTGTCCCGAACCGCTCTCTGTCGAAAAAATTTCACAGATAGACGAGCTCTTGGAAAGCGGCGGGCTGACGGACGAGGCGATAGTTGAAAACGCGGGAACGGCTCTCGCTGAAATTACAAAATGCGCGGCGATATCCACAAATCACGCGGCAAAGTTTTCGGTCATTTCAAAGGTCGAAGTCATTCCGACGGGCAGAAGAATGTACGTTCTGCTTATGATAACTTCAAACGGCGCGATAAAAAACAAGGTCTGCCGTATGGAATTTGACCTCACGAACGAGCAGATGCAGAGCATAACGAGCTTTTTAAACGAGCATTTGTGCGGAATGAACGTTGAAAATATGTCCGAGGAATATGTAAACGGCGTCGTTGCGGCAATGGGAAGTTATATGCTTTCCCTTTCGCCGCTTATAAACGCTGTATACGAGCTTTCCGAGGAGATGATGAAAGACAGCGTGGACGTGAGAGGAGAAGCAAATCTTCTCGCCTGCAGAGAGTTTGAAGCGGACGACGTGATGAAATTCCTCGAAAAAAAAGGAGAGCTTACGGAGTTTCTCGACGACGCGTTTTCGGGAATAAACGTAAAGTTTGGCGAGGAAAACGGAACATTCGCGATTTCAAATTCAACGTTAGTAAGCACCAGCTATTATAAGGACGGAAAGCCCGCGGGAACGCTCGGCATAATAGGTCCAATGAGACTTGACTACAGAAAGATAATCCCCTATGTGGAATATCTCAGCAAAAAGGTATCGACAATGCTCTCCGAAAACGAGAGCCTTGAAATAGAAAACAAGGGAGATGACGATGATGAATGAAGAAGAAAAGTCCGAAGTGAACGAGACTGAGGTGAACGAAACCGAGGTGAACGAGGCAAGTGAGGCAAACGAGCCCGAAGCTGCCGAGCCCGAAAAGCAAGCCGAGGACGGCGCGGACACTGCCGAGGAAAATGAGGACAACAAAATTGCTGAAGAGCTTAAAGCCGTTAAAGATCAGCTTTTGAGGACAATGGCGGAGTACGACAACTTCCGAAAGCGTTCGCAGCGCGAAAAGGACGCACTGAGAGCGGACATTATAACGAACGTCACTTCAAAGTTCCTGCCCGTTATGGACAATCTCGAAAGGGCTTTGGCGGCTGAATGTTCCGATGAGAACTACAAAAGCGGCGTAAAGATGATTTTCGACAGCTTCTGCGAAACGCTCAAAGGTCTGGGCGTTGAGGAGATAAAGAGCGACGGCGAAACGTTCTCCCCGAATTATCATCAGGCGGTCCAGAAAGTTCCCGGAGGAGAGGTCGAAAGCGGAAAGATCGTTCAGACCTTTGCAAAGGGTTATAAGATCGGCGACAAGGTCATAAGGTTTGCAATAGTTGCGGTCGCCGAATAGCAAAGAGCAAAAACTGAAAATCTTTTATTATTGAAAAGGAGATATAATTATGAGCAAGATAATAGGTATTGACTTAGGCACGACAAACAGCTGCGTATCCGTAATAGAGGGCGGCGAGCCTGTCGTTATCACAAACTCCGAGGGTTCGAGAACGACTCCCTCCGTTGTTGCATTTACAAAGGACGGAGAAAGACTTGTAGGTCAGCTTGCAAAGAACCAGGCTGTACAGAACCCCGAAAAGACCGTTATTTCCATAAAGCGTCACATGGGAAGTGACTACAAGGTAGACATCGACGGCAAAAAGTACACCCCGCAGGAAATTTCGGCAATGATACTTCAAAAGCTGAAAAACGACGCGGAGGCATATCTCGGCGAAAAAGTCACGGACGCAGTAATAACCGTTCCCGCATACTTTACGGACAGTCAGCGCCAGGCTACAAAAGACGCGGGACAAATCGCGGGACTTAACGTTCAGCGTATCATAAACGAGCCTACGGCGGCGGCTCTCGCATACGGCGTAGATAAGGAAGAAGACCAGAACATCGTGGTTTACGACCTCGGCGGCGGTACGTTCGACGTATCTGTTATAAACATCGGCGACGGCGTTCAGGAAGTTCTTGCGACCGCAGGAAACAACCACCTCGGCGGCGACGATTTCGACCAGAGGATAATGGACTATCTCAAGAGCGAATTTAAGAAGTCAGACGGCATCGACCTTTCAAACGACAAGTTCGCTATGCAGAGACTGAAAGACGAAGCTGAAAAGGCGAAAATAGCACTTTCAAACTCCACCTCCGTAAACATTTCTATCCCGTATATAACCGCTGACGCTACAGGACCTAAGCACTTAAACGTTACGCTTTCAAGAGCAAAGTTCAACGAGCTTACCGCAGACCTTGTTGATATGACAATGGGTCCGCTGAAGCAGGCGATAGCCGACAGCGGTCTTGAAAAGAGCGAGATACACAAGATACTTCTTGTCGGCGGCTCTACAAGAATACCCGCAGTTCAGGATATGGTAAAGAACTTCCTCGGAAAAGAGCCGTTTAAGGGCATAAACCCCGACGAGTGCGTTGCTATCGGAGCTTCCATTCAGGGCGGCGTTCTCAATAAGGAAGTACAGGGCATAGTTCTTCTCGACGTTACTCCGCTTTCGCTCGGAATTGAAACGGCGGGCGGCGTATGCACGAGAATGATCGCAAGAAACACCACCATTCCCACAAAGGAGAGCAAGGTATTTACGACTTATGCGGACAATCAGCCCTCTGTCGATATAAACGTTTTGCAGGGCGAGCGCGAGTTTGCAAAGGACAACAAGTCCATAGGAAACTTCCGTCTTGACGGAATTGCTCCCGCTCCTCGCGGTATCCCGCAGATAGAAGTTACTTTCGACATTGACGCAAACGGCATTGTAAACGTATCGGCAAAAGACCTCGGCACAGGAAAAGAACAGCATATCTCCATAACCGCTTCTACAAATATGAGCAAGGAAGATATAGATAAGGCAGTTAAAGAAGCCGAAGCGTATGCCGCAGAGGACAAAAAGCGCAAGGAGGACGTTGACGCAAGAAACGAAGCGGATTCTCTGTGCTATCAGGCAAAGAAGTCAATGGGCGAGTTCGGCGACAAGGTTTCCGCAGACGACAAGGCAAAGGTAGAGCCGAAGATAACCGCTCTCGAAGAAGCCCTCAAGGGTACTGACATTGAGGCAATAAAGAAAGCCAAAGACGAGCTTCAGAACGCCTTTTACGAGGTAGCTCAAAAGGTATATCAGGCGAGCGCTCCCGAGGGCGCGCAGAATGCGCAGGGCGCAGGCAATAACAATAACAACGGAGATAACGACGACGGCGCTGTTGACGTTGAGTACACCGAAAAGTAAACACAGGATTTAAGACTTACGCCGAGCAGCCTTACACTGCTCGACGTATTGTGCGGTTCGGAGGAAAATATGAACAACGAACAGGCAAATGCGGCGTGTAAGGCATTTTCAGTATGGTTTAAGGGAATGAAAGATTTCGGACTATCCCCCGCTAAAATCGAAGCAACGCACGACTTTGTTATGGACGGCTTGACGTACTATGTCATAAGATATAAAAAGTTCCTTTTGGGAAGGTGGTTTATAGGTATTGCGGGAGGATATGAGGGTAATTCTCTTGAAAATTGCGGGTATATTTTCAGCGATTTGAAAGAATTGTATGATGAGAAAACTGCGCTTGATTCAGGTCAGAAGTTGGCGGTGTTTATCCGCAAATTCAAGACTATTGAGGTTCTGCTTGAGGGCTATGTGGCGTATGCCCAAAGCAAAACGCTTGACGCTGACAAAATCGACAGGCAGTTTGTACAGAGCGTGACGCGGAATTTCCTCGAAGCGGGAAAGGTCGATATAACGTCAAATCACGTTGTCATTGCCAACCCGCTACGTTATATCGCATTTGGGGAGCTTATGCCGACTTTGGAGCAGGAAATTCCAAACGGCACATATCCTGCCGAAGTCAGCATTTGCCGAAGCCGTATCACGGGAATAAGAATTTGCACCGCGCGGCTTAAGATAAAGGACACAAAAGCCGTTCGCTATGAGCTTGCAAAGCCCGTTCCAGAAACGGCGGCAAATGTATCGAAGGATGGTACGATCTGGACGGGTTATCCCGTAGACGCAGGTATGACGTGCTTTATTGACGCAAAAGGCGCGGTAGCTATGGGCGAGTGGATAGATAAATGGCACAAAGCAAATGCCGACAAAAACCACTATGACGACTATTTTGCGGCAATTTTTGCTGAAAGCTATAAAAAGCTCCCCGCATTTCAGCGCGAGGGCGGCGACTTTATCGAGTGGACAAATCCCGACACAAACGAAAGAACAGTTATGATTTCGTCGGGTTTCGGCGACGGGTATTATCAGTGCTTCTGGGGATATGACGAAAGCGGAGAAATATGCGAGCTTGTAACTCCGCTTGTCGACCCCGACTTGTACGACAAAAGTGAAATCGGTGCAGAGTAAAAGAGGGAATAATTATGGCAGACAAAAGAGATTATTACGAGGTTTTGGGACTGCAAAAGGGCGCTAGTGACGCCGAGATAAAAAAGGCGTACAGAAAGCTTGCAAAGCAGTATCACCCCGACTTAAACCCCGACAACCCCGAGGCTGAGGAAAAATTTAAGGAGATAAACGAGGCAAATCAAGTGCTTTCAGACCCCGAAAAGCGCGCGAAATACGACCAGTTCGGCTTTGCGGGCATTGATCCGAGCTATGGCGGCGGAGCGAATTTCACGGGCGGCTTTGACGGGGTTGACCTCGGCGACATCTTCGCCGATATTTTCGGAGGAGGCTTCGGCGGTTTCGGCGGAGGATTTTCTTCGAGCCGTACTGCAAGCGGAAGCGCAGCAAAGAGAGGCTCGGATATTGCCGTAAATCTTGATATCAGCTTTATGGAAGCCTGTAAGGGCGTTTCCAAAAACATAACCGTAAGCTGCCTCGAAGAATGTCCCGACTGCAAAGGCACGGGCGCTTCTGCAGGAAGCACCGTAAAGACCTGCCCCGATTGTAACGGCAGGGGAGTTGTTACAGTACAACAGCGCAGTATGTTCGGAATGATGCAGACGCAAAAGCCCTGTACAAAGTGCGGAGGGAAGGGAAAGATAATTGAAAAGCCCTGTTCGAAGTGCGCGGGTTCGGGAAGAACAACACAGACAAAGACTGTAAATGTAAACGTCCCTGCGGGCGTTGATAACGGCATTACGCTCTCCGTTCGCGGAAAAGGCGCGGCAGGCGTAAACGGCGGTCAGCACGGAGATTTGAAGGTCAGAATATCCGTAAAGAGCGACCCCGTATTCAAGCGCGACGAGGACGATATCCTGATAGATTTCCCGCTAACATATATGCAGGCGGTCTGCGGCGCGGAAATAGACGTTCCGACAATAGACGGAATGGTAAGCTATAAAGTCCCCGCGGGAACACAGCCCGGACAGGTATTCAGACTTCGCGGAAAAGGCGTTCAGCGCCTTCAGAGATCCCCCGGCGACAGGGGCGACCAGCTTGTAAAAATGGTAGTTGAAGTTCCGAAAAATCTGAACAAAAAGCAGAAAGAAGCGCTTATTGCCTTTGACGAAACGCTTGACGATAAAAACTACGAAAGGCGAAAAGGCTTTTTTGATAAACTCAAAGATATGTTCAAGTAGAGGCTAGAAAGTTAGAGGCTGGAAGCTAGAGTTCGAATTTAACAGTTATAGAAGATTTAAGGGGAGAACCTTTTGAAAAGGTTTTCCCCTTTATCTTATTTCAGTTTCATAACCAGGCTCTTAAAGTGTTTCCCTCTTTCTTCAAAATTTTTGTAAAAGCCGTAGCTTGCTGCGGCGGGGGAGAGCACAACACGCTTTTTCGCAAGCCTTGCGGAAGTTTCTACCGCCTGTTCCATATTATCTGCAAACACAACGTTTACATTTTCGTTCGTTATGAGCTTTGCTAACCTTTTTCCCGTGTCGGGCAGGAGAATGACGTTTGCGACTTCTCCGCCGTTTAAAAAATCCCCTAAGATATCATAGGATATCCCTCTGTCCATTCCTCCCAGGATAAGACAGTCAACGCCGTCAAAAGCCTTTACCGCCGCAATTGCCGCTTCGGGCACGGTGCTTATGCTGTCGTTTATATATTCAACTCCGTTTATTACTGCTACTTTTTCTAATCTATGTTCAAGCGCGTTGAAATCATTCAGCGACAAAAGGCACTTGTCCTTGTCTGCGCCCGCTTTTACCGCCGCCGCAAGCGCAACGGCGATATTATACAAATTATGCTTTCCGCAAAGATTAGTCTTTATGTTTTCAATTTTCTCCCCGAACACAAAAATATCCGTGCCGTCCGTCCAAATGTCCGCATTTTCATCGAGCGCCGCTGTAAATACCTTCGCTTTCGTTTCGGCGGGCAGAAGGCTTTTGTTTATTATCGCAATGCCGTCTTTATCCTGAAACCGCGCTATGTTGCGCTTTGCATTTGCATAAGCGTTAAAATCGACATAGTGGTCGAGGTGTTCGGGAAAAATATTCAGCAACACCGAAATATCGGGCGAATGTCGTACAAATTCAAGCTGATGACAGCTCATTTCCAAAACCGCCGTTGTATCGCCGTTCATTTCTTCGAGCCTTTGGAGCGGGGGAATGCCGATGTTTCCTATCAGCATTGAGTTTATGCCGCTTGCCTTTAGAAAGTGATAAATAAGAGAAGAGGTCGTTGATTTTCCCTTTGTCCCCGTTATGCCGATTATTTTGCAGGGGTGAAGCAGCAGAAGAAGCTCGGTCTGCGTAAGTATCTTTGCTTTCGCCTTTTCGTCGAGCCTGTCTTTTATGATAACACCCGGCGACTGTAATATAAGGTCATATTCCGCACATTTTTCGAGATAGTTTTCTCCCGAAATCGTCGTTATGTCGGGAATAGAAAGCTCGTTCATATCCGCGACCGCTATTTCCTTGCAGACATTCAGCTCCTTTAATATTTCGAGCCAGCTTTTTCCCTCGCGACCATAGCCGAGGATAACGGCTCTTTTTCCGCTGAATATCGGTTTTAGTTCATCATATTTCATCTTGCGAGCATCTCCACATATCCGATAAATTTTTCGGGAACAAAATTGTTCCTGTCAAAAAACTTTGTAAGGTCAACAGGCTTATAATCGGGGAATTTTTCATTAAACCTTTTTAAAAGCGCGGGAGCGTTTGCCCTTCTTTTTTCAAGTGCCATTGAGAGCGACAGCCTTACTTCGCTTTTCGTTCCGACGCACTCAAAAGGCTTGTCTTCCTTTTCGAGCATAAGCCCGTCGAGCATTTCCGAAAGCTCCTCTTTTTCCAGCATATTGCAGCCGAATATTTTTACAAGCGTATCGTCATCAAGAAACGCCCCGAGCAGAATGTATACATAAAGGCATTTGGCGCAGTTACAGCACCATATGTCCGTTTTTCCCCCAAGGTTGCAGCTTTGGAAAACGGGGAAATACTGCGGATAATTTACGAATGCGCGCGCTATCTGCCATTCTGAAAGCGGACGCAGCAGGCTGAAATATTCGGGGCAGTTCCCGAAAGTTTTCGCACAGTATACGCGAAAATCACTTTCAAACTCGGTGGATTTGCTGTACTGGTGGTTTACGTTTTTGCCTTCGACGTATGTTTCGTTCGCGCTGCTTTCGTTTGAAAGGACGATGTATTTTCTATTCGTCATTATCCCGAAAAGCAGAGCCGAAAAAGCCACCACCGCCGAAAACGGCGTATGACCGTTGAGATAGCCTTTTTTATTCAGTTCAAGTAGGGTTTTGTCTATCGTTCTGAGAGGACAAATTGCCTTTTCGGGAGAAATGCCCGCCGCTTCGACACAGCCTGCCGTTGCTTTTCGCGAGTTTATGACATAGGGCGTTATATCCTCTCCCGCTTGCTTCAGGATTTCAAGAGTAAGCGCGCTGTCTTTTCCTCCGCCCACGGGAACGAGCGCGCCGGTCAGAACGCTGTTTGTTTCGGGGAGCGGTTCTCTTTCGGGAGCGATTATTGTCATAAAGCTGTCAAATTCGGCGTCAATGCCGTTTCGGTAAAAAAATTCCCCCAAGCCGTTAAAATAGAGCTTTTTCCACCAGTTCTTCTGCCATTCGGAAAGCCCTTTGCATTTTATTTCAACGGTTGGACAGCAACTGCACTTCCAGTATGAAACAAGCTCCGCCATTCCCAGTGAGAACGCCGCTTCTTCAAGCTGAAGCCGTGAAAAATTCCCTTGCATATAGTTCTTGTCAAATTGCCACTTCGGATAAAAATGATATTCGTCCATCTGAAAGTGGAAAGTAAGGCTGTTTTCGCTAAGCTCATAGCTGTGGTAGATAAACAGCGGGTGCTTAGTTCTGAGTTCATCAAATTTGCTCATAGTGTACCTCAAATTATATTTCGGATAATAACGGGCTTTGCGGTAAAATCATATCCGCAAGGTCTCGGCACTTCAAACGCAAGAGCGTAAATATCTCCGAGCCTTGCTTCATTATAAGCCTGCCTGTGCGCCGAGGCGGAAGTCATTGAAAGAGCTTTCAGTGAAGTGTCCACGGGCAGCCTGCATTTCGCCGCCGAAAGAATTTCCTTTCCGCGCTTGTTCATTCCGAGAACGCGAATATAAGCGGGCGGTGAAAATTCTTTCGTTATGCCGAGAAACAAGCACAGCGCCGCGCGGCGTACCCTTGCCAAAGTTATGCTTTTGTTTTTGGCAAGGAAATACAGCTCGTCGAGGCTCCCCGCTTTTTTTGCGGCTTTATACAGCCTTTCTCCCAGACCGTTCGCACAGTCTGCTCCAACGCAAAATTCTTCCTCGGAAAGCGATCTGAGTTTTGAGAGTATCGCACGCTCAAGCCTAGCTATATCAGCCGTCGGCTCGTTTATTACGGGCGCTAATGAGGAATAGTCCTCGCCGTTTCTTATCATCTGCCGTATAAGCGACGCGCTCGCAAATTCCCCGTTTTCAAAGCCCTGTTCTCCGTGTGGAACGGTCCGCTTTACCGTAAAAGGCTTTATGCGGCTTTTCAACTTTTCAAGCGCATTGAGATATTCTATGCCGAGGGTGTTGTTCGGGCTTTTTAAAATTTCGCCGATATCCTCGCCGCAGTATTCCTTTACGGCAAGCTGCAAAGCTGCGGGATAGCTCTTTCCGAGCCTTATCTGTTCGCCGAATTTCTCGGAGCGTATGTTATTTCTTACAGCCGCCGCCGCTTTTTCAAGATCCGCTATATCCCCGCATTCACTCCCGAATGCAAGCATATCCGCAACGTTAAGCTCAGATAATATACCCACCGCGCCCCTTGCAAATCCTTCCGCCGACATGAGCGAAAACCTCGCGGGAAGTTCAATGACAAGATCTGCGCCGTTTTCGAGAGCAGCCCTTGCGCGGGCAAATTTGTCGAATATAGCCGCGTCTCCGCGCTGGACAAAATTCCCGCTCATAATGCATAAAACGTGTGTTGCTCCCGCTTTTCGCGCCATTTCAATAAGATGCTTATGCCCGTTATGAAACGGGTCAAATTCCGCTATTACAGCCGCCGTATACATAAATTATCCTCTTTATTTAAAATTACTTATTATATTTTACAACATTTCTTAAATAAAATCAATAAAATTTTACAAAAGCCCTTGATTTTTTTTAATAAATGTTTTAAAATGAAAATGGCTATGTTGCTATTTTTATTATATGAAAGGAAATTTGAAACAATGAAGATCTTAGTTATCAATGCCGGCAGCTCCTCGCTTAAATATCAGCTTCTCGATATGGACAACGAGAGCGTTATAGCAAAGGGAAACTGCGACAGAATAGGTATCGGCGGTCACATCAAGCACACTACGTTTGACGGAAAAGTAGTAGATACAGACTGCGATTTTCCGACTCATACCGAGGCTTTTGAAAAGCTCGTAGAGGTGCTTACCACGGGCGACGCGGCGGTCGTAAAGTCTATGGACGAAATTTCTGCGGTCGGACACAGAGTTGTCCACGGCGGAGAGCAGTTCGGAAAGACGATACTTGCAGACGACGCTGTCATTGACGCAATAGACGCGCTTTCGGAGCTTGCGCCCGTTCATAACCACCCGAACGCTCTTGCTCTCAGAGCCTGCAAAAAGGTGCTCGCTCCCGGTACTCCCCAGGTAGCCGTTTTCGATACGGCGTTCCATGCGACAATGCCCGAAAAGGCGTTTATGTACGGACTTCCTTATGAGTGCTATGAGAAGTATCATGTCAGAAAATACGGCTTTCACGGAACATCGCACCGCTTTGTTTCAAAGGCACTTGCGGACGCTATGGGAAAGGACATAAAAGACCTGAAGATAGTTTCCTGCCACCTCGGAAACGGCTCGTCGATAACCGCTGTAGAGGGCGGAAAGTCAATTGATACGACAATGGGCTTTACTCCTCTCGACGGTGTTATTATGGGAACGCGCTGCGGAAGTGTAGACGCTTCGGCTGTTACGTTCATTCAGAACAAAATGGGTCTTTCGCCCAATGAAACGAGCGATTATATGAACAAAAAGTCGGGCTTCCTCGGCGTTTCGGGAGTTTCGAGCGACGCGCGCGACCTCGGCGCTGCGGCTGCCGACGGAAACAAGAGAGCAAAGCTTGCGCTTGAAATGCTCCGCTATGAGATAAAGAAGTATATCGGTTCTTATGCGGCAATTATGAACGGACTTGACGCTGTTCTGTTCACGGGCGGTATCGGCGAGAACTCCGACGACCTGCGCGAGGACGTATGCTCGAATATGGAATACCTCGGAATAAAGCTCGACAAGGAAGCTAACAAGGGTCTCCACGGAAAGCTCGCAAAGATCTCCGCTCCCGACAGCAAGGTAGAAGTATGGGTCGTTCCCACAAACGAGGAGCTTCTTATCGCGCGCGATACAAAGGCGCTTGTCGAGGGCAAGGAAGTCTGAAAGCAGACAAGTGAAATTATTGTTTTCACAAAAAACTCTTGACAAATTCTTTTCAATATGCTATAATGTAATTGTGAGATATAGAAAATGCTAAGAGTTTCATACCATCACAAAAATATCCCCCTGAGAGTGGTACTCAGGGGGACTTTTTATGTAGGCTCACCGATTACTGTTCTCCGTCGAGCCAATTGCAGATCGCTTCTACGAACAGACCTGCTGCGACGGATACTAAAAATGCTAAGAGTGTATCCATACCAACACCTCCCCTCGCATAAAGCTCGGGTGGTAACCGGCAAATGTATTATATCACAGTTGAGGTTATTTGTCAATTTATGTTATAAAAACTCTTGACAAATTCTTTTTTGATATGCTATAATGTAATTGTGAGATAGGAAACGCCAAAATTTCCACAGGTTCACAAAAATATCCCCCTGAGAGTGGTACTCAGGGGGACTTTTTGTTGGCTCTCATCAGGTTTTTTTAAAATAAATATCCCTCCAATCATCGCCTTGGAGGGATCTAATTTTTTTGATTTTCATTCTGAAGTTTAAACGCGGTTTTCAGAAGCGATAACACAAGCTCTTTTTCGCGGTCGGTCTTTCCGTGTATCTGTTGTAGCACCTGCATCGAAAGCGAGTCGATACCGAGCAGATTTGTGTTTGATTCAGTAAATATATTACTTATTGAGAATCCCATGACCGCGCATATTTTTTCGAGCATTGAAACGGTCGGATTTGCCGTTCCGCGCTCAAGCTGTCCGTAATACGACGGCGTTATATCCGCTCTCAAGGCGACCTCTTCCTGCGACAATCCGCGCTCTTTGCGCAGCTTTCTCAGCCTTTGTCCATATTTAAAATTTTTTTCGTTCATTTTATCACCCATTTTTATTATAAGTTATTATAATAGTAATTTCAACAAAATATAATAATTATATGAAATAGCTAATAAAATATTTACTTTTTTTAAAATAATGTTATCAAATACAACATAAAACAAGAGCGTATGTGATAAGAAAGCCGAAATTCTCCGCAATATGTAAGGTACATAATAACGTTTATGAGAGATTTTTGATGAAGTATCTCTTATCTCCAACTCTTACCTCTTATTTCTAAAAGCGCAAGCCATGGCTTGCCTTTTCGTTCATTAGTCAAAATGACGAAAAAGTCATCGGAAAAATTTGAAAATATCTATAAATATTACATTGCAGGACGGAAAAAATAATGTTATAATATAAGTTGGCAGTTTATACATGACTATTTGTTAATATTTTCGGAGGAACTAAACCAATGTTTGGAATAAACAAAGATATCGGAATTGATCTCGGAACGGCAAACACACTCGTCTATATGAGAGGAAAAGGTATTATTATCCGCGAGCCTTCGGTCGTCGCGGTAGATAAAAAAGCAAACCAGGTTCGTTATGTCGGATCTGAGGCTAAGGAAGTTATAGGAAGAACGCCCGGCTCTATCGTTGCCGTCAGACCGCTTAAGGACGGCGTTATCGCAGACTTTGACATGACTTCTATAATGCTTTCGCAGTTTATCAAGAAAGCTCTCAAAGGCAGAGGCAGAGCGAGAGTTATAATCTGCATACCTTCGGGCGTAACAGAGGTAGAGCGCAGAGCCGTTAAAGAAGCCGCACAGCAGGCGGGCGCAAAGCGCGTTTCAATAATAGAAGAACCTATGGCGGCGGCTATCGGCGCGGGACTTCCCGTTGCAGAGCCTATGGGAAGCATGATAGTCGATATCGGCGGCGGCACGAGCGAGGTCGCTATAATCTCTCTCGGCGGCATTGTTACAGCGCGTTCTGTCAGGGTCGCAGGCGACGAGTTCGATTCTGCTATCATAAACTATATAAAAAAGAAATATAATCTTCTTATCGGCGAAAGAACAGCCGAGAATATAAAAACGGGAATAGGCTCGGCATTTAAGACCGACGACAACGAGCCTGTCATGGACATTCGCGGAAGAAACCTCCTAAACGGACTTCCCGAAAACATAACCATAAAGAGCGAGGAAATCAGAGAAGCGCTTTCCGAGCCGCTTTCACACATAATCGAAGCAATAAAGACCACTCTCGAAAAATGCCCTCCCGAGCTTGCGGCGGATATAATCGAAAGCGGGATAATGCTTGCGGGCGGCGGCGCGCTCTTAAAGGGGCTCGACAGACTTATCCACGAGGAAACGGGAATGCCCGTTAAAATCGCCGAGAGACCTCTTGACTGCGTCGCAGACGGCGCGGGAAAGGTCCTCGAAAATATAGATAAGCTTGAAGACGTTCTGTCTGAGGATGAAACTATTTATTGAATCTTACTTTAATTAAAATATGAAAGAATTTTTTCACAGCGTTAAATTTAAGGTACTCATTTGTCTTGCGGCGCTGCTTTTGGGTCTTATGGCATACGCGGCTGTAACGCTCGGAACGGAAACTCCTCCCGAACAGATTGTCGGAACGCTGCTCTATCCTTTTACTACTGCGGCAAACGCTGTTTCGGACGGGGTTTCGGGGTTTATCGACAAGCTCGTGAACGCCGATGTATACAAGGCGGAAAACGAGTCCTTAAAGTCTCAGCTTACCGAGCTTTATAAAAAGACCAAGGATTATAATACCCTCGAAGAAGAAAATGCACAGCTAAGAGAGATACTCGGGCTCAAAGAGAAAAATCCCGACTTTATCTTTTCCGAGAGCTGTAGCGTTATTGCGCGAAACGCTAACGATATATACGGCGGTTTTACTATCGGAAGCGGAAAAACGAGCGGCATTTCTTTAAACGACCCCGTGGTGACTTCTGCGGGACTTGTGGGGAGAGTAACGTCCATTGCCGATAATTATGCAAAGGTCACTACCATAATAAGCCCCGACGTTAATGTGGGGGTTTATTCCGTGCGTTCAAAGGTTACGGGTGTAATTGAAAACACCGTTGAAAGCGCTCAGGACAGAATGTGCCTTATGAGTGGAATTTTAAAGGACGCAGATATAGCTGTGGGCGACGTTATCTTTACTTCGGGAAAGAGCGGTCTGTTCCCCGACGATCTTATGGTCGGAACGGTCGTAGAAATATACGACGACCCGAACGGACTTTCAAAGCACGCTCTCGTAGAGCCCGCAGTAGATGTGTTCAATGTGACCACAATGTTTGTCATTACGGATTTTAACGGAAAGGGTGTACCCTTCGAGATTGAAGAATAGTGTTAAAAAACCTCTCGGAATGAGGGCGCGCACACGCCGTGCAATGATGAAAGTGGTCATACGGTGGGCGTTTTATGTCGTTCTGATGATCTTGTTTTATCTGTTTTTGTGCAATCCGCTGATAAAGGGATTTTGCCCTCTTCTTCTCATTCCGCTGGCGACTGCTGTGGCAATGCAGGAGGGCGACCTTTCGTCGGGAATTTTCGGAATGTTCTGCGGATTTCTGATGGATATGGCGAGCGGGAGCTCGATCGTAGGATTTTACGCGCTGTGGCTTTTGTTTGCCTGTCCGTGTATATCGCTGCTTTCGAAATTTCTCATAAAGGTGAATTTCATTTCCCACTTTGTTATAAACGCGGTGGTCTCGGCGGCAGTTGCCATTCTTGATATGCTGTTTCTTCACTGGGTCTGGGAGGGAACACAAAGCATTTTTTCTTTTGTGAGAGTGGTGTTGCCGTCTTATTTCGGCGCAATTTTGTTTTCCGTGCCGATCTACTTCCTTATTTCGCTTGTTGTATCAAAGCTCAGACCGAGCGAGCGCAGAAAGCTCGAAAACTCGGCGCAGAATGCCGAGGACGCGGAGAACAGCGAAGGCGAGTGAGTGTATTTTTTAGGTAAATTATCATGTCAAAATTTTCTAATATTATTCGTACAATTATATTAGCCGCACTGGTCGTTATCCTGTCTTTTATGTGCGGCTTAAAGCTTATTCAGACGCAGATAGTAGACGGCGACAAGTATCTTGAACTTACGCGGACGACCTATACCGCCCAGCAGGATGTTGAAGCTACCAGAGGAATGATAGTTGACAGTTCGGGAAAAGTCCTCAATTCAAACAAGATAGTTTTCTCTGTCGATCTTCAAAAGGCATTTATAGAGGACGGGACCGAAAACGATATTATTTACAGAACGCTTAAAGTCCTGAAAAAACACGGTGAAAAATGGAACGACAGTCTCCCCATAAGCACCACAAAGCCCTATAACTTTCTGACAGGAAAAGAAAGCGCAGTAAATAAGCTGAAAAAAACGCTCGGCATTGCGGATTATTCGTCCGCCGAGGACTGTATGTACTGGCTGTATGAGACCTACGATATCGACGAAAAATATGACGAGCAGATGCGCAGGCTTATCGCGGGCGTTCGCTATGAAATGACAATAAAGGATTTTTCGACGAAGAATAAGTTTGTCCTTGCGTCAGATATAAAGGACGAAACCGTCCAGGAGCTTAAAGAGCTTTCGTCATTGCTCGCGGGCGTTGACATAAGCGAAAGCTGGGAGCGCGTCTATCTAAACGGCGATATTTCCGCACATTACAGAGGAACAGTCGGCGCTATCTCCGCAGAGCAGTATAAAGAGCTTAAAGACAGCGGATATACCATAAACGACGTTATAGGCGTAAGCGGCATTGAGTCTGCATTTGAAAGCACTTTGAGAGGAACGCGCGGCACCAGAACTATAACCTACGGCTCGGACGGAAAGCTGATATCCGATGATATAACAAAAGAGCCTGTTTCGGGAAAATCCATAATGCTGACTATTGACTCGGAATATCAGAAACTGATACAGGACGCTCTGGAATATCATATAAAATATCTACAGTCGCCTGCCGCCGTAAAGGATTACGGCACTAAATACTTGAGAGAAGCCTGCCAGGCAGGAGCGGTAGTGGTGCTCGACGTTAAAACGGGCGGTGTGCTTGCTATGGCAAGCTATCCGAATTTCGACCTGAACGAATATGCCGAAGACCCCGAGGGCGTTATGAATATGGAATACTCTCCCGTATTTAACCGCGCGCTGAAAGGCACCTACCGCCCGGGTTCTACTTTTAAGACGATTACTTCCATAGCGGGACTTTATGAGGGTAAGATAGGACTTTCTTCAACAATACGATGCGGACATAATTATATGTATTACGCTCCCGGATTTGTTCCGACTTGTTTGGGCTGGCACGGAAGCATTGACGTCAGAGACGCGCTGATGTATTCCTGCAATATATTCTTTTATGAAACTGCACGCAGGCTCGGAATAGACACCCTCGCAGCGTGGGGAAACAGGTTCGGCATAGGCACAGATCTCGGCTTTGAGCTGTCTATGGAAACGGGACAGATGAGCTCGCTCGAGCTGTATGATGCAAAAGGGCTTGACTGGCACGCGGGCGATATAGTTCAGGCGGGAATAGGACAGTGTGAAACAGCCGTAACGCCGCTTCATCTTGCTGTTCAGGCTATGACACTTGCGAATAAGGGCGTAAGATATACCCCGCATATCCTCAAATCCGTATACAACTATGATTTTTCGGAGAAGATTTATGACGCTGAAGCGCAAATAGGAGAGGATTTCTCGAATTATCCGAATATGACTGCATATATGAACGCCGTAAAAGAGGGAATGAAACGCGTCGCAAGAAGAGACGGTTCGCTCAGGATACCCGGAGTAGGATATGTAAATGCGTATGACTATATAGGAGTAGGCGTTGGAAATGTGGCGATAAAAACAGGCTCGCCCCAGGTAAGCTCAAATGTATTCAACGGATCTATAGTCGGATTTTATCCCGCGGATAACCCCGAAATTGCTTTCGGCATATTGCTCGAAGAGGGCGAAGTGGCAAAATATATGGTCGCAAACATAATAAAGGCATATGTTTCGGGAACGATATCTACACATTATGATGCAAATGGCGTTCCACTTTCTCCTCTATAATTGATAATTTACAAAAATATTTTTATGCAAAATAGCTAAAAAGTATTTAGGTAAAATAACAAAATTCACGAAATTTCGCATATAATGAAAAAAGCTCTTTTCATATCGAATTTTTTGTGGTAAAATTAGAGTAGTGTATGGGTAATAAAAATTATTCGGACGTGTCTGAAAAACGCAGACCTTGTCGTTCGCGGCATTTTTGACAGTCCGGGGAGCTGCTTTTTAAAGCAATTCTGTTTGGTTATTTTTATGATGTTCGTTTGACATCGGAGAGGGGAAGAATATGTCACAGATTATTGCGGTTACTGCCGGAAAGGGCGGAACAGGAAAGTCCACAACATCGGCAAATGTTGCGACGGGTCTTGCAAATCTCGGAAAAAAGACCCTGCTTGTGGAGCTTGACTTTGGTCTGCGCTGCCTTGATATCATGCTTGGGATAAAGGATAAGGTAAAACATGACATCGGCGAATACCTTGAGGGGAAAATAGATATCCTTACCGCGACCACAAAGGTCGAAAGAGTTCCAAACCTCAGTCTTGTGTGTGCGACGAGAAACCCGTTTATAGACATAAACGCGCAGAAGATCATGAACGTATGCGAGCAGATGCGCGAGCATTTTGACTATATTATAATCGACACGGCAGGCGTCGGAAGCTCCGTTTTCAGCGTTATCAAAGCTGCGGATCTTATACTGATGGTAACTACCCCCGATACGGTGTGCGTCCGCGACGGTGCGATACTCTCGGACTTCTTGTATGTAAAGAACTGCATAAACCAGCGTCTTATTATAAATAAGGTCAGCCCGAAGTTCAAGGACGAGGATATACTCTACGACCTCGACGAGGTTATGGACAGCGTAGGAATACCGCTTATAGGCGTTGTTCCCGAAGATGTAAACATAAAGATATGCGGCGCAAAGGGCGAGGCTCTGCCGCCGTCATGCGGAGGATATAAGGCATATACCGCTATTGCAAGACGTATAAACGGAGAGGACGTTCCGCTTACGATAAATATCGACTGATCGGTTTATGTCCTGAGATAAAACAGGAGGTGTTGGTTATGACTGTTGCTTTGATAGCTCACGATGCCAAGAAAGAACTTATGGTGCAGTTCTGTATAGCATATTGCGGTATTCTGAGCAGATATAACCTTTGCGCAACTGGGACGACAGGAAAGCTTGTCTCCGAGGCTACAGGTCTGCAAATACAGCGTTTTTTGAGCGGTTCTCAGGGCGGAGACCAACAGCTTGCTTCGAGTATCAGCTGCAATGAGATAGACCTGCTTATCTTTTTCCGCGACCCGCTCACGATGAAATCCCATGAGCCGAACGACATAAATATTCTGAGGCTCTGCGATGTTCACAGCATTCCGGTTGCGACAAACATAGCGACCGCCGAAGCGCTTATTCATGCGCTCGAACGCGGCGACCTTGACTGGCGCGAATATATGAGATGAGTTAAAACGCGGATATTTCAAAGTGCGTCTGATTATGGGCGCACTTTAGTTATTTTTTGGAGTTTTTATGGAAAAGACTGATTTCAGTTTAAGAAAAGTTTACGGACAGGCAATGGCGATAGCCGTGCCTATGATGATACAAAACGGCATAACAAACGCCGTCGGGCTTGTGGACAATGTAATGGTCGGAAGCCTCGGCACGGAAGCCATAACAGCGGTTTCCATCGTTGGACAGCTTATATTTGTGTTCAATCTCGCGGTTTTCGGCGGACTTTCGGGACCGGGCATATACGGCGCGCAGTATTACGGGCAGAAGAACACGGAAGGTTTCAGACAGACTGTAAGAATAAAGCACTGGATAGGGCTTGCAGTCCTTATAACGGGAATGTTGGTGTTCATTTTCGGCGGCGATTTTCTTATCGACCTTTATCTTAAAGGCGAGAGCAAGGACATTGACCCCGTTCTGACGGTAGAAATAGCAAAGCGCTATATGAACATCATGCTCTGGGGGCTTCCGCCGTTTGTGATAACTCAGATCTTTGCGGGAAGTCTGCGCGAAACGGGCTCTGCGGTAAAGCCGATGATAGCGGGAGTTGTTTCGGTAGTTGTCGATATTGTCGGAAACTGGCTTTTGATTTACGGAAACCTCGGCTTTCCTAAAATGGAAGAAAGAGGAGCGGCGCTAGCGACGGTCATAGCGCGTTTTGCGGAGCTTGCGGTAATAATTATCCTTATGTACTCCACAAAGAAAAAGCACGAGTTTTTAAAGGGCTTGTACAAAAGGCTTACGATACCCCGTGATATAGCGGCGAAGATAATAAAAAAGGGCTTGCCTATTTTCTTTAATGAGCTTATGTGGGCGGCGGCTATTGCATTTCTGACGCAGATATATTCTCACAGGGGAATTGAAATAGTCGCGGGTCTGAATATTTCAAATGCGCTCTGCAATCTTCTGAACGTTGTGTTCGTTTCACTCGGAAACGCCGTCGGAATAATCATCGGTCAGACGCTCGGCGCTTCGTTGTATGAAAGGGCAAAAAAAGAAGCCTTCGCGCTTATGTGGTTTACGGGCGGAGTAAGCGCAATAATGACAATAATCCTTGTACTTATATCGGGAGTATTCCCGAACGCCTATGATACGACGGCGGAGGTAAAAGAATACGCGACGCAGTTTATAATAGTAACGGCGCTGTTTTTCCCCGTGCAGGGCTTTCTAAACGCACTTTATTTTACTTTGAGAAGCGGCGGAAAAACGCTCGTAACGTTTCTTTTTGACAGCGTGTATTCGTGGGTGATAGGAGTTCCTGCGGCGGCATTGTTATGCACGTTTACTGACATTCCGATACTTGCGGTATACGCTATAGTACAAGCGGCGGATCTCATAAAGGTCGCTATAGGCTGTGTATTGATAAACAAGGGAATATGGGTCAGCAACATAGTGGATAATAAAACGGAGTAATTATGCTTGTAACGTATGACGGAATAGTTATTTCGCGGCGGACAGTCGGCGAAAGCGGAGTTTTTATCGACATTCTTACCGACGAGCAGGGTATTATCGAGGCTGCCGCACACGGCGCGAACAAGATAAACAGCGACCTGTTATCCTCGTGTTCGCTGTTTTCTTATTCAACTTTTTGCCTCAGCAAGTCAAAGCTAAGATATACCGTAAACTCGGCAAAGCCGAAATTCAGTTTTCATAAGCTCGGCGGCGACATCGAAAAGCTTGCGCTGACCTCGTATTTTGCGCAGGCGGTCAGGTTTTGCACGCCCTCGGAGCAGCCGCAGGACAGCATAGTAAGGTTTTTTGCAATTGCGCTTTATGAAATAATGAACGGGCGTTCACTTTCATCCGTAAAAGCGGCGTTTGAGTTGAGATACAGCGCGGAGCTTGGCTTTGCGCCGAATCTTGTCGCCTGCGATAATTGCGGCGAATACGACTGCGAGCGGGGAATGTATTTTCTCCCTAAGGGCGCAAAGCTCATCTGCGCTGACTGTTTCAACAAAGATTATGAAGGAGAGTATGAGCGGCTGTTTCCCGAAACGCTGTTCGCTATGAGAAACATAGTTTTTTCACCGCTCGAAAAATGCTTTAAATTCAGTATACCAAAAAATGCCGAGATACAGCTCGGCGCTATATGCGAGAAATACTTTCTAGGAAGTGTTGAAAAGAGTTTTCCCGCGTTGAATTATTATAAGGGCATTAAATAAAATGCTGTCGATAAAGCTAAAAAACGTTGTCAGCATTAAGGTCCTCTTATCTGCCTATAATCCAAGTTTATAAACAAACAGAGAAAAATTGTTTATTTTGTAAAAAAGTTTAGAAAAAACAGAAAAAAACTTGACAAATAGGAGAAATGATGTTACAATAAAATTGCAAAGACCCTTATTCTTTATTTATGAAAGGACTGTTTTGAAATGGGCAAGTTTGAAATCAAGAAAACCAAAAACGGCGGCTTTATGTTCAACCTCAAAGCCGGAAACGGCGAGATAATCGCCACAAGCGAAACCTACAACACGCTTGACGCATGCAAGAACGGCATTAACAGCGTAGCGACAAACGCTCCTGTTGCTGCTGTAGAAGACCAGACTGTCGAGGGATACGCGACAGAAAAGAACCCGAAGTTCGAGATTTATCTCGACAAGAAGGGCGAGTTCCGTTTCCGCCTAAAGGCAAAGAACGGTCAGATCATTGCAACGGGCGAAGGCTATAAGGCAAAAGCAAGCTGCAAGAACGGCATCGAGAGCATAAAGAAAAATGCTGTTGACGCAAAGGTCGTTGAGGTCGAGGACAAGTAAGCGTTATTACATACAGTTTAATAAAATCAAGAGGTAAGAGTTTTGTGGAACGGTCGTTCTACGAACTCTTACCTTTTTTGACAGTATACAGTATACAATGTACAGTAGTCAGTAATAGCCGAAAAGCAGTCCGCTTATTTGTGCATTCTTGAAAACCCTTAATGCTTTTGTTTTCCCGCTCCATTGCAAATGCATTTTTAAGGCGCTTCTACGCGCAATATATCTCTTAGGATTGCCGTTTCAAAGCACGGCTTTGAAACGGCAATGCGGGGAAAACTCTTGTTTTCCCCGCACCCTTTAGCGCATTTTGAAGCGAAATTGAGGGAAAACTTTTTTGAAAAAAAGTTTTCCCTCAAGCTCCCTTTCAAAAAACTTTAACACGCCGCCCGTTTGGTAGCTGAAAATCATAAAAGTTGTTCGCCGCTCAAAGCAAATTCTAACCTCTAACCTCTAATTTCTAACATCTAAAAGGGGAAAAACCTTTTTCAAAAGGTTTTTCCCCTTGCGCGCTTTTTGTCACTTTACTTTTACGTTATATTTTTGCATCCAATACTCTATCTGCAAGAAATATGCGTATATCTGCGGGACAGTCATAAGCTGCCCATACCAGTTCTTTTTAAACGACGCGCCGTTTGTTTCAAGCATCTTTCTTAGAGCGCTTTCATTTACAAGCTCCGTGAGCCTGCATTCTCCGCTGTCTAAAAGCATTTTCAGCTTTTCGGAAAGAAGCTCCATATAGTTCGGATTGTGAGTTTTGGGATACGGCGACTTTTTCCGCCATAAAACATCTTCGGGTAATACCCCCGTCATCGCATAGCGCACCAGCCCTTTTTCACGCTCGCGGTAATTCTTGAATTTCGTCGGGATATTGTATGCATATTCTACAAGTCTGTAGTCGCAGAACGGAACTCTGACTTCAAGCCCATGCGCCATGCTCATTCTGTCTTTTCTGTCAAGAAGCGTTGCCATAAAATATTCAAGATTTAGAATGAACATTTCTCTCATTCTGCGGTCGTCCGCATTCTCCCCGTCAAGATATTCAACATCTTCAAGACACCGCTCATATTCCTTTCTTACAAAAGCCTCCGCCTCTATTGCGCTCATCGGGTCTTTCATAAGCTCCGCCCTTTCGGGAACGCTCGTCGCCCACGGAAATCCGTCATAGTGTAAAACTTCGGGTCTGTGATACCAAGGATAGCCGCCGAATATCTCGTCCGCACATTCTCCCGATACCGCGACAGAATGTGTTTTCTTTATCTCGCGGCAGAACAAATAAAGCGAGCTGTCAACGTCCGCCATTCCCGGAAGATCCCTCGCATAAGCCGCGTCTTTGAGCGCTTCTGCCAGCGCGGGAGTATCAAGCTCTACTCCTTTGTGATCCGAGTTTATAAACTTTGCCATTTCTGCTACATACGGCGCGTCCTCGTCGGGCTGAAAAGAGCTTGCGTGAAAATTCTCGCGGTTGTTTTTGTAGTCGATAGAATAGGTCACGAGCTTTTCTCCGCGGCTTTCATACTCTTTCGCGGCAATTGCCGAAATAACAGAGCTGTCAAGTCCTCCCGATAAAAATGTACAAAGCGGCACATCGCTTATAAGCTGGCGTTTCACTGCGTCAAAAATAAGCTCGCGCGTATGCTCGGCAGTTTCTTCAAAGCTTTCGCTGTGCGCTTTGGCAGTAACTTTCCAATAGCGTTTTATCTTCAGCCCCTCTCTTGAAAACTCCGCATAATGCGCCGCAGGCAGATCGCTTATATCCCTGAAAACTCCGCTTCCAACAATTCTCGCAGGACCTATCAGCATTATCTCAGCCGCGCCCTCTTTGGTTATCACGGGCTTTATTTCGGGGTGCAATAAAAGCGACTTTATCTCGCTCGCAAAAACTATCCCTCCGCTTGTTTTTGCATAGAACAGCGGCTTTACGCCTATTCTGTCGCGCGCCAGAAACAGCGTCTGCGTCCGTCTGTTCCAGACGGCAAACGCAAATATGCCGTTAAAAAGCTCAAGGCATTTTTCCTCGTATTCGGCAAATGCTTTTAAAACGACCTCTGTGTCAGAGTGTCCCGCAAATCCATAGCCCTTTTTCAAAAGCTCCTTTCGGATATCTTCTGTGTTATACAGCTCTCCGTTGTAGATAAGCGTATAGTCGCCGAATGACATGGGCTGTTTTCCGTTTTCGGGGTCGATTACTATAAGTCTGCGGTGCGCAAAGCCTACATTGTCGTCAAAATAAAAGCCCTTGTCGTCGGGCCCTCTCGGAGCAAGTACCTCGCTCATTTTTTCGAGCAGCTCTCTCTTCACCTTGTTTTTAAAATCAATTTCCCCTGCAATTCCACACATACTATCACCCTTTCATAAAGCTTTGAATTTACAGTCCGTGTCGGTCATTTTATGATAAATCCCCGACACGGCGCTGTAAAAGTTGTTTCGGATTGCCGATAAATAAACTAGTTCATCTACTTTTTCAATTTTCCCAAAGTCTTTAAAAGCGCGTTTACTTCATTTTCGTTGTTGAACGCCGACGGCGAAAAGCGTATCGTACCGCCGTCGATAGTGCCGAGCTTTTTGTGGCAAAGCGGCGCACAGTGAAGTCCCGCACGAAGATAAAACCCGTTTTCGGATAGATATCCCGCGCCGTCCGAAGCGCTCATGTCCTTTATATTGAACGAAACCACGGGAGCGTACATTGCCCGATTTGTTTCGTTTATATCATTGTACAGCGTTATGTTTCCGAGCTGTTTTGCGCCCGCACAGAATTTTCTGCACAGAGAAAGTTCGTGTCCCAGTATCACTTCGGGAGTTTTGGCTTTTACAAACTCAACTCCCACTCCAAGGGCTATAACTCCCGCCGTGTTTATCGTTCCGCTCTCAAAGCGGTCGGGCATGAAATCGGGCTGTAAAATGCTTTCTGAGGCGCTTCCCGTGCCGCCCTCTATAATTGTTTTAAGAGGAAATTTTCCGTCGGTTATCATAAGCCCCGTCCCCATAGGACCGTAAAGCCCCTTGTGTCCTGCCGCGCAGAGAATGTTTATCCCGCTTTTCATTTTCAAAGGCAAAACTCCCGCTCCCTGCGCCGCGTCTACAATAAAACAGATGTTGTGCTTTTGGCAAATTTTTGCAAGCTCCGATAAAGGATTTCTTCTCCCGATAACGTTGCTTGCCGCAGTGCAGACGAGAGCTACGGTGTTTCTTCTTATTGCGCGTTCGGCGTTTCTGACGGTTTGTTCATAGTCGTTTGTCGTCTCAAATACCGTACAGCTCCCGCCGTATTCGCGCACCGCGGCATAGACGGGGCGGGATACGGCGTTATGTTCGATATCGCTCATAACAAAATGACAACCGCGCCGCGCCATGCCTTTTATGGCAAAATTCAGAGCTGTCGTACAGTTCAGTGTAAAAACAGTGTTTTCAACTTCTCCGCCGAAAAACTCCGCGCATATCTCACGCGAACGGTAGACTGCTTCGGCGGTCTTTACCGAGAAAGCATGACCCGAGCGTCCCGGGTTTGCGCCGTAAAAGCCCAGTGCTTTCTGCCATACTTCATAGACCGACCGCGGCTTCGGATAAGTCGTCGCGGCATTGTCAAGATAGATCACAGCTAACTCCGATCTTTCTGAGCAGAGCGCAAACCTCTGCTCTGTCCGCGCCCGAAATTTTCAGCGCAAACCCGCAGCCGTATTTCTTGCTTGTTGAACGTATTATCATACTGCGGATATTGTGCTTCATCAAAAAGTTATGAGCCTTCTGCGCGGTCGTAAATGATTTTATGTAAATACTGTAAGGCATAATTGTTTTTCTCCTTGTGTTGCATTGAAAGCGTAAACATGTATAATTATAAACACATTAACGCTCGGAGCATTATATGCATTTAAAATAAACAATGCCACCCGAAAGACTGTCGGTTTATTATTCGTGACAAAATAGGAAATTTCGTGCGGCAAATCCTTTTTGAGAAAAGAGTCAGCTTGTATAAAAACTATTTGTGGTTCTTTTCAAACGTTGTTTTCTTTAAATAACGTTATCTTGCCCTATCCCCCTGCCCCCTTCCCCGAAGGGGAAGGGGGAAAGTTGCGGGGACTTCGTCCCCGCAACCCCTGCTTTGAGAGTTTAAAAACAAAATGTAAGAGATAAGAAATCAAAGATTGTTTTGAGGATAAAAATTTTTGATGTTCGGAGGAAAAGGTTTAATATATCGTCTGCCCTTTTTGAGAAAAAGCTCGAAAAATCCCGTGGATTTAAACGCCCTTTCCCGCATAACTTTTTATCAGACGGCTCATAATAGAATTATCCAAAATTTTCAAGCGAGGTGTTTTTATGGGAAATTCTGATATGCCCGCATTTTCCGCCGAAGCATCGGGCGCACTTGCAAACGCCGTGACAATTGCGGGGCAAATGGGTCATAAATATGTAGGAAGCGAGCATTTGCTATGCGCGCTGGCTAAAAATCCCGAAAGCGCGGCAGGCGTAGCTTTGGCGCGAGAGGGCGTTCAGTTCAGAACGCTCGTTATGGCGCTTAAAGAAAGAGCGGGTTTTTCACACGCGTCCGAGCTTTGCGAAAAGGATTTTTCGCCGCGATTAAGAAAACTGCTTTCTGCGGCAAGAAGCGCCGCATCTTCGAGAGGCGACGGTTTTGTCGGAACAGAGCATATCCTCATAGCAATGCTTTCCGACCGCGACTGCGCGGCTTATTCGATGCTTTCGGAGCAGGGAGTAAAATTCTGCTCGGAGATAGGCGCAAAAAGAAACGAGCCGCCCTGTTTTGACCAGCAGGACAGCAAAACAAAAAAGTCCGAACGCAGGGGAGATCTTCCCGCGCTTTGCAGATACGGAACAGAGCTTACAGCTTTGGCAAGAGAAGGTAAGCTCGATCCTGTCGTAGAGCGCGACGCGGAGATAGAGCGCCTTGTGCAGATATTGCTTAGAAGAAGCAAGAACAACCCTTGCCTTATAGGTGAAGCAGGTGTTGGAAAAACAGCGGTAGTCGAGGGTTTTGCACAAAGAATAACATCGGGGAGCGTTCCCGACGAGCTTTTAGATAAGCGGGTGTTTTCGGTAGATCTGGCGGCATGCTTGTCGGGAGCAAAATACCGAGGAGATTTTGAGGAAAGGCTGAAGAGTATCCTTGACGAGGCAGCTTCTAACTCAAACGTCATACTTTTCATTGACGAAATTCATATGATAGTCGGCACGGGCGCGGCAGAGGGCGCAATAGACGCTGCAAGCATTTTAAAGCCCCAGCTTGCGCGGGGAAAGATAACGCTAATCGGCGCTACAACGACCGATGAATACCGTCGAATAATAGAAAAAGACAGCGCGCTCGAACGTCGTTTCCAGCCCATATGCGTAGAACAGCCCAACGAGCGGCAGACCATAAGGATATTGAACGGTCTGCGCCCTCGCCTTGAAGACCACCATCGCGCGATAATAACGGACCGCGCCATAGAAGCGGCAGTGAAACTCTCCGAGCGTTATATAAACGACAGAAAACTTCCCGACAAAGCCATTGACCTTCTCGACGAGGCGGCTGCTTTAGCAAGAACTCACAGGATAATCGAAAAGCCTACGCTTTTCCGCGCAGTAAAAGAGCAGATAAGGCGCGAGCGCGTAGTGGTAGATGAAGGAGACGTTGCGCGCGCCGCCGCAGCTATAACGGGCATACCCGCAGAAAGGCTCACTGAGGACGAAAGCGAAAAGCTGAGAAATCTCGAATATATGCTTTCCCAAAGAGTTATCGGTCAGGAAAAAGCAGTTTCTCTTGCCGCAAAGGCTATTCGCCGAGGGAGAGCGGGACTGTGCGACCCAAACCGTCCTATAGGCTCGTTTTTCTTTCTCGGACAGACGGGCGTCGGAAAGACCGAGCTTTGTAAAGCGCTCGCAGAAGCGGTCTTCGGCGACAGGAAAAGGCTTTTGAGATATGATATGTCAGAGTTTGCCGAACGTCATTCGGTGTCGAAACTCATCGGTTCTCCTCCCGGATATGCGGGCTGTGAGCAAGAGGGCAGACTGGTGAAAGAAGTCAGGTCAAATCCCTATTCGGTCGTATTGTTTGACGAGGCGGAAAAAGCCCACCCCGATGTTCTGAATATCCTCTTACAGATACTTGAGGACGGAAGGCTCACCTCTGCCGACGGCAGAAGCGCGGATTTTACAAACACTATCGTCATACTCACGGGAAATGTTGGAGCGGAGGAGCTCGAACGAAAGTCCGTCGGTTTCGGGAAAAACACTTCCGAAAACTCCGATGTAATAAAGGCATTGAAAAAGCAGTTCCGACCCGAACTGCTCAACAGGATAGATAATATCATCGTGTTTGAAAAACTGACAAATGAAAATATGGAAAAGATATGCCGAAAGCTTCTTGACGGAGTAGCGCAAAGAGCCATGCACAGCGGCATAGAGCTATCATTTGACGAAAGCGCCGTAAAAGCTCTTTGCCGAAGATCGCTCGATGAAAATATGGGCGCAAGACCCCTCCGCCGCGAGATAACGGCAAAAATAGAGGATATGCTCGGCGGGAAAATAATTTCGGGAGAGATACCCGAAAAGTCAAAAGCCGAAATCTTCGCAGAGGGCGAGGATTTCGGCGTGAGGATACTTGCAAATAACCGTTAAGATAATGTTCAGCTCTGTGCCGCCGAAAGCATATTTTCGGCGAAAACAGCATAACCGCGCGTTGGGTCGTTTACGAGAACATGCGTCACCGCTCCCGCAAATTTCCCGTCTTGTATTATAGGCGAGCCGCTCATTCCTCGGACAATTCCGCCTGTCTTTTCGAGCAGTTCGGGATCTGTGATTTTTATGACCATGCTCTTTGAGCCTTCGAGATCAAGCAGATTTATCCGCTCAATTTCTATCGAATAAGCTTTCGGAGCGTTTGTGTCTATAGTCGTCAGTATCTGCGCGGGTCCTGCCTTTACTTCTTGCTTAAAGGCCGCGGGATATATGTCGCCCGAAATTTCTCCGCTGTAATCTCCGAAAACACCCGATTCGGTGTTCTTGGTCAGTGTGCCTGTCTCGCTTTTGGGAAAAATAAGCCCGCAAAGTTCTCCCGCGCTGCCGCTTTTTCCCTTTACGATGCCGAATATCTCGGCTCTTGTTATCTCTCCGCTTCCGAGCGGTATGGTTTCGCCTGTCGTAACGTCGCTTACGGAATGACCGAGACCGCCGAATGTCTTTGTCGCAGGGTCAATAAATGTCAGTGTTCCTACCCCTGCCGCGCTGTCGCGGACGAAAACCCCTATTTTAAGACAGCCGTCCTCTTTTTTTGGCGTAAACTCAAAGCACATTTCTCTGTCCTCTCGCTCAAGAACGACCGAAGTGCTGTCCGAACAAAGCTGCACCGCGCGGGAGATATCGCTGTTTGTGCGAACGTTTTCTCCGTTTACGGATATTATAACGTCGCCTTCTCTTATACCTGCGTCTTTTGCGGGAGATTGTTCTGCGGTCTTTACGACCATAACGCCGTCTGATTTTATTTTAATGCCGAACGGCGTTCCGCAAAGTATAACGTTTTGCCGTTCTTTTAAAACGGTATTTGCGGTTTTTATGGGAATGTTACCAAAATAATAAGCATACCCGTCCGCAGTCCTGCAAAGCGTTGTTCCCCCAAAGCCACATTCCGAAAGCCTGCAGTCGGGAGAAAAGTTTATAACACCCGGGAGCGCCGCGCGAAATATACCGAAAAATACCGCAATGCATAAAACTATGGCAGTGAACGCTCCCGAAAATAATTTTACTTTAATGTTTTTCATTTTTTCTTACACTTTCAAAACCGATTTTCATTATTTATACTTATGCCGAAAACGGCACACGGCAAGAAAACTTGCCGACAAATATTATATTCTGCAAAACCCGCGTTCAATATAAAAGGAAATTACAAACGGAGAAAACAAGTTATGCCGATTTTACAGGAAACCCGTTTTTTTGCCGCACCGTTACGCGCAGGTGTAAAATCAACTCAAAAAAGGTACATTAAGGTTATTTGGAAATAATTCCCACATTTTTTTAAATGCTCATACAGCCCGAAAATGTACTTGACATTTTTGGAAAAATGAGGTATAATAATATGGTATATATTTTCGGATAGTGAATGTTTTTTAAGATAGATCTCAGACTGCCGCAAACATGCAGATGAGTTTTATCAACAGCATGAATTTGGAATTTTGGGCTTAAGCCCTTTTATATATGTTGCGGTAATACTTTCGAACTTCATAATTGAATTAAGTATAACCGTGCTCTTTATTATTTTTTGCCGAATATCCATAACTATAATTCCGCGATACATTTTTTCGTCTTGTAAATCTTTCCTGTTATTTTTTTGTCACAATTCGCGGCTACATACTGTGCGCTGTTTTTTTAAAATGGGTTTTTGGCGTTTGCGGGGTTTTATAATGCTTCGCAGAAAGGAAAATTTATGGGATTATTGTCGGAAAATAAGCTCGCTATCGAATCGGAAAAAATTTCCGAAAAAGCAAATAAAACTGTTTTAGGAACAAAAAAGCAAACGCGAACTTCCGTTATGAAAGGGGTGCCCGTTCTGCAAAACAAACCTGTCCTCAGAAGCAGAGACAACACCTCTGTCTTAAATCAAAGCCAGACCTATGTCCGCAGAACCGTCAGAGAAAAGCCGCGTTCCACGCCCGTCAGATTTATAGCTCTCGGGGGGCTTAATGAAATAGGAAAGAACCTCTATGTTTACGAGTGTTCTAACGATATGTTCATAGTTGACTGCGGAATTGCTTTTCCCGATGAAGAAATGCTCGGAGTAGACCTTGTTGTGCCCGATTTCACCTATATCGAAAAGAACAAGGAAAAATTAAGAGGAATTGTCATAACCCACGGACACGAAGACCATATCGGCGGACTTCCTTATCTACTAAAAAAAATAAACGTTCCCGTATACGGCACAAGACTGACTTTAGGACTTGTCGAGGGAAAACTCAAAGAACACGGGCTGCTTTCGTCCGTTTCGCTCAATGTTGTAGAACCCCGCCGGAATGTCAGAATGGGCTGTATGAGCGTTGAGTTTATCAGGGTCAATCACTCGATCCCCGATTCCTGCGCGGTAGCTATTCATACCCCTGCTGGAGTTATAGTACACACGGGCGACTTTAAAGTTGACTATACGCCTATAGAGGGCGGAATTATAGACCTTGCAAGATTCGGAGAGCTTGGAAACAGAGGCGTTCTTGCGCTTATGAGCGAAAGCACGAATGTAGAACGCCCCGGATATACGAAAAGCGAGCGTTCTGTCGGCGAGAGCTTTCATGGGCTTTTCGACAGGGCGGAGGGCAGAAGAATAATCATCGCGACATTTTCGAGCAATATCCACAGGATACAGCAGATAATAAACGAAGCCGTAAGACACGGCCGCAGGGTAGCTGTCTCGGGACGAAGCATGACGAATGTCATAGCAAAGGCAGTAGAGCTGAATTATATAAGCGTTCCCGACAATACCCTCATTGATATAGACGAAGTAAATAACTACGATCCCGAAGAGCTTGTAATTGCCACAACGGGAAGTCAGGGCGAACCGCTTTCAGCTCTTTCGAGAATGTCGAGCGGCGATCATAAGCAGGTAACTATAACCCCTAATGATTTTATAATCATATCCGCAAACCCCATACCGGGAAACGAAAAGCTGGTTACAAAGGTCGTAAACGAGCTTATGAAGCAGGGCGCGGAGGTCATCTACGAAAGTATGTACGAAGTCCATGTTTCGGGACACGCCTGCCAGGAAGAACTTAAAATGATGATCTCCCTTACAAAGCCGAAATTCTTTGTTCCTATCCACGGAGAATATAAGCACCTCAAAAAGCATACCATCTTAGCTCACGGAATGGGTATCCCCGAAGACAACACGTTTATCGCGGGTCTTGGCGACGTTCTTGAAACGGACGGAGTGGATATGAAATTTGCGGGGGTCGTTCCGAGCGGAATGGTCATGGTAGACGGCTCGGGAGTAGGCGACGTAGGAAGCGTTGTTCTCCGCGACAGAAAACACCTCTCCGAGGACGGCGTTATAATCGTTGTCGCAACAATCGACCGCGAAAGCGGAAAGACTGTCGCAGGACCAGATATAGTGTCAAGGGGATTTGTCTATGTCCGCGAGAGCGAAGAATTGTTAGAAGAAGCAAGAGAGGTCGTAAAGAACATAATGGACGACCTTCTTGAAAGAAATGTCCGCGAGTGGGGAAATATAAAGTCAGCCATGCGCGACGGGCTCTCGGATTATATCTATTCAAAGACAAAAAGAAGCCCTATGATACTTCCGATAATAATGGAGATTTGACATAGACAAAAAGCCGAATTAAAAAGGCGGTGATAGTTTGAGAAATTTTTACAGGAGCAATGTTCTTCTTGCGATAGTATGCGCGCTTATTGTCGCGGTTATTGTGATAGACGTATATGTTTTCAGACATGAGCCTGTTATTTTCTGGATATCGCTCCCGCTCCTGCTGGGAGTTTCGGGCGTAGCTCTGGGAAAACTGTTTCAAATCAGACAGAGCGAGTTTCGTTATTTTGAGCAGCTTTCCGACGAGATAAAGGGCGCTCAGAGAAATTCGCTCGTAGATTTCCCAATGCCCATGGCTATAGTTGACAACAACAGAACCGTTATCTGGAGCAACGACAACTTTAATGAGGAGTTTTTCACTCCCAATGAAGAACAGTATTCTATAGACGACGTTACGGAAATGCCGCTCGCGCTGTTTGGCGCAGAGGGCAGGGAAATACGCTTCGAGGACAAGTGGTTTAGGGTATACTCAAATCCTCACAGCTACAGCGTTGATGAAAAGATACTGAAAAAACAGCTTTTCGAGCCCGAACAGCCCGAACAGGACAACGAGACCATAACTATGCTCATTTTCCGCGATATAACCAACTTTAAAAAGCTGAAAATGACGCACGAAAAATCGAAGCCTATCGTTATGATAGTTATGGTAGACAACTATGAGGAGCTGCTTTCGGGTGCAAAGGAAAGTGAAAGAGCATATGTCACCATACAAGTTGACAGGCTTATAGAGGAATATTTTGCGGAAAAAAAGGCAGTTCTTAAAAAAATAACGGGCGACAAATTTCTTATCGTTCTCGAAAGGCAGTACCTCGATGAAATGATAAGCGAAAAGATGTCGCTTATAAATAAAGCTCACGAAATTATCGTCCGCGACAGAGCCGCAGTTACGCTTTCTATAGGCGTCGGCGATACGGCAGAGTCATTGGCACAGGGCGAGAGGTTCGCCAGCGAGATGATAGAAAAGGCTCTCGAAAGAGGCGGCGACCAGGCGCTTATAAAGACCGCGAACGGCTTTAATGCGTTCGGCGCTGCGTCACCCGGCAGAGAGCGCACGGGAAAAGTAAAGATACGTCTTGCGGCGGAAAATATCAAGAGCCTTATAAGTACCGCAGATACTGTGTACATAATGGGACACAGCTATGCGGATTTCGACAGCGCCGGCTCAGCTATAGGGCTTACCTGCGCGATAAGAAGATTGGGCATACCCGCGTATACCGTCGCTTGGTTTAGAGATGAAACAAAGACAAACGCAAAAGCCCTTTTTGATAAGTTCAGCGATTATGATACTTCCGTTGCTATCGAGCCCGAGGAAGCAAAAAAATGGATAACGGACAAGTCAGTGCTTATAGTCGTTGATACGCATATCTTGAAAAAGCTTGAGGACAAAGAGCTTTATGAAATGGCAAAGAAAAACCGCGTGGTCATAGTCGATCATCACAGGCTGAGCGCGGGGGCAATAACCGAGTTCGGCGTAAGATGCCAGGAAAGCAACGCCTCGTCCGCTGCAGAGCTCGTGACAGAGCTTATACAGTATTTCAGCGCGGACGCGCTTATAAATGCGCGCGAGGCAGAGGCTCTTCTTGCGGGCATAATGCTCGACACAAAGGACTTTGTTATGCGCTCGGGAGTTTCAACGTTTGAAGCCGCAGCTTATCTTAAAAAGCAGGGCGCGGACACTATCACCGTTAAAAAGCTGTTCGACACCACTATTGAAAACAAGATGAGAAAAGCGAAGATAATTTCTTCCGCAGAGATATACCGCGGAAAATGCGCTATCTCAAAGGTGAGCGAGAGCTTTTCGGGACTGCGTATAGTATGCGCACAGGCGGCAGATGAAATGCTGTATATAAACAGCGTTGATGCAGCGTTTACTGTCTATCCGATAGAAAACGGCTGGGGAGTGAGCGCGAGATCTTTAGGAAAAATAAATGTTCAGGTCATCATGGAAAATCTGGGAACAAATCCCGACGACGGCGGCGGACATCAGTCAATGGCGGGAGCACAGCTATACGGCTGTTCGCTCGACGAAGCCTATGACAGCCTTACGAAAGCCATAGATGTATATTTCTCGAATGTGCCCGAGGAACCTAAAAAATAGGAATTGTGAAAGGAGAACTTGTTTATGAAAGTTATCTTGCTTGCAGATGTAAACGGAACGGGGAAAAAAGGCGAGGTCAAAGAAGTAAAGGACGGCTATGCAATAAACGGACTTATCAGAAAAGGTCTCGCACAAGAAGCCACCCCTCAAAACCTTAATCTTTTAAAGGGTCAGCAGGACGCGGCTCAGCATAAAATAGACGTTGAAAAAGCCTCTGCAAAGGCTATAGCGGAAAAGCTGGAGGGAAAGACCGTCTGTGTAAAAGCAAGAGCGGGACAGAACGGAAGGCTTTTCGGAACGGTAACTTCAAAAGAAGTTTCGGCTGAAATAAAGAGGTCGTTCGGCGTCGACGTCGATAAAAAGAAGATAAACATTCCCATGAAGATAGAGGGCTTTGGCGTTTATTCTGTTGAGGCGAAGCTTTATGCGGGGATATCCGCTAAGTTTTCGGTTGAGGTAACAGAGGAGGCGAAATAATGTCTGCCGCTGATTTTGAGGGGATAAATCTCCCGTGCAATATCGGAGCGGAAAAGTCCGTTTTGGGGTGCGTCTTTGCAGATAACAACCGAAAAGGCGTTCTGAGCGAGGTTATCGGAAGTCTCCGCGCAGAGCATTTCTACGTAGAATTACACGCCGGCATCTACAGCGTTATGATGAGACTGTATCTCGCGGGTTCAAGACTTGATACGGTAGTTATACTCAATGAATGTATAAAAGAGGGAATATTTGAAAGTGAAGAAGAAGCCTCTTCACGCACAAAAGAGTTTCTTGACGCGGCTCCGAGTTATTCTGCGATAACTGCTTATGCTAAGATCGTAATAGAAAAATATATGCTCCGAAGCCTTATACTTGCTGCAAACGATATAATCAAATCGGCAAGCTCCGAAACAGACGGCGCGGATAAAGCATTAGACCTTGCAGAGCATAAAATTTACGACATCAGAGCGGGCGAAGAGGACAGAAGCCTCACGCATATAAGCGGCATAGTTTTCGAGAGGATAAAAGACCTGACGGAGCTTGCAAAAGAGTCCGCCAAAAACAACGGAAAGCCCGTGCTGAAAGGTTTTGAAACGGGATTTTCGGAGGTCGATAAAAAGCTCTTCGGACTTAACGCTTCCGACCTGCTCATTCTTGCGGCAAGACCCGGAATGGGAAAAACGTCGTTTGCTATGAATATAGCCGTAAATGTGGCAAAAAAATACCGCGACAGGACAGTTTGCGTCTTTAGTCTCGAAATGTCAAAAGAACAGCTCGTTGCAAGAATGATATCCTCCGAAGCGCTCCTTTCGTCCGAGTCAATGAAAACGGGAATTATCTCAAACGATAAATGGTCAAGCATAACCGAAGCTGCTGATGTTTTGTCGCAGCTTCCGATATACATCGACGATACTCCCGTTTGCAGCGTTACGACAGTAAAATCAAAGCTCAGGAGAATGAAAGGTCTCGGACTTGTAGTTATAGATTATCTCCAGCTTATGACTTCCGTAAATGATTATCATGGAAACAGAGTAGCAGAGATCTCGGAAATAACGAGAGATCTGAAGGTATTGGCAAAAGAGCTGAACGTGCCTGTAATAGTCCTTTCTCAGCTCGCGAGAGGAGCAGAAAAGCGCGAGGACAAGCGCCCGCTTCTATCCGACCTCAGAGATTCGGGTTCTATAGAGCAGGACGCGGATATAGTTATGTTTTTGTACAGAGACAGCTATTATGACCCTACAAACCCGAACAGGGAACTGTGCGAATGTAATATTGCCAAGAACCGCCACGGCGAAACAGGCGTCGCCAAAATAGGCTGGAAGGGCGAATATACAAAGTTTGTTAATGTTGAATTCAAGCAGGTTTGAGAAAAATGGAACTTATCGAGAGTGCAAGAACGGCGATTTTCGGGAAAGATATCCTTGACGAAACAAAAACTGTAGTCTGCGCGCTTTCGGGCGGCGCAGACAGCACCGCGCTCCTTATCGCTCTGAAAGAGCTTTCCGATGAAACGGGATTTAAGCTCGGAGCTTGTCATTTAAACCACGGGCTTCGCGGAGCAGACAGCGACGCTGACGAGCGGTTCTGTGCTGAGCTTTGTGAAAAAATGGGCGTGGAGCTTTACAGAAAAAAGGTCTGCGTAAACGAGCATATTGAAAAGCACGAAAGCCTTGAAGAAGCGGCAAGAAAAGTGCGCTACGGTTTTTTTGAAGAAGCAAGAAGCTATTTCGGAGAAAATTCCTATATCGCTACCGCTCATAACGCAAACGACAACGCCGAAACCGTTCTTTTCAATATGATAAGAGGAACGGGGCTCAAAGGTCTTTGCGGCATACCGCCCTTTAGGGATAAAATAATCCGACCGCTTATATATGTAAGCAGAAGTGAAATAGAGGAGTTCCTCAAAGAGCGCGGTCAGACGTATGTCACCGATAAGACAAATTTTTCCGAGGACATTACAAGAAACAGGATAAGGCTGAAAATACTTCCCGAAATGATGAAGATAAATCCCTCGATTTTGGGAACAATATCGAGAATGACAAAAAACCTCCGAAGCGACAGCGACCTTCTCGAAGAAATGTCCGAAGCCGCATTGAAAAACGCAAATCGTCAGAACGGCTACGAAGCGTCCGAGCTTGACAAACAGTGCGAGCCGATAAAGAGCAGAGCCATAAGGAAGATATTGATAAACGGCGGCGTAGAGCCGTCGGAGCTTAGGATAAAAACAGCGCTTTCTCTGCTGTCAAAACGCAGCGCCAGATACAATCCCTGTAAAAACAAGTTCTTTACGATAAGAAAAGGAATTTGCTTTGTGGAAAATATAGAGCAGAAATTCGGCGGTTTTAACGAAAAGCACGGTTGAGTGTTGAAAACTATTGTGTACAGCAAGGAAATTTCAGCAAATATTCATAAAATAGGTTTGCAATTTTTATCTTCTTATGATATAATAATTTGATGTAGGAGGAAAACATATGTTTTTTCCGAAAGAGGTAGAACGTATACTCTATACAGAGGAGCAGATAAATGCCCGCGTAAAAGAAATGGGAAAGCTTCTCACAAAAGAATACGCAGATAAAAACCCTTTGTTTTTGTGTGTCCTGCGCGGCGCGAGCGTTTTCTTCTGCGATTTGATAAGAAACGTCGAGTGTTCGCTTGAGATAGATTTTATAAGGGCGAAAAGCTATGTCGGGACAAATTCGAGCGGCAATGTCGAAATAGAAGGTGACCTTTCAAAAATTTCGGGAAGAGACGTTGTCATAGTTGAGGACATCGCAGATACCGCGAGAACACTTTCAAAGCTGAAAGAGCTTCTGCTTGAAAAAGCCCCGAAGTCGCTTAAAACGGTGGTCTTTCTCGACAAGCCCTCAAGGCGCGTCATAAAAGATTTTAAGGCCGACTATACCGGCTTTGAGATAGAAGATCATTTTGTGGTGGGATACGGTCTTGACTGCGACGATAAATTCAGAAATCTTCCGTATGTCGGAGTTATGAAAACCTAAAGTACATAATTTTCAGACTGAATTTAAAGTCGAGGCTTTAGATACAGACTGTAATTTTTCGGCTGCGGATATCCGCGGCTTGTAAATATAAAATTCACGCGCAATGCGGAAAGGCGGTTTAAATGAAGAAAAATAAGCTATCGGGCGTAATAATCTACTTTGTGATAATTTTACTTCTTATCTTCGGAGTAGTTTCCGTTCTGAATATGGTAAGCGGAAGCTCGAGGAGAGATACGGTGTCATATTCGGACATTATTTCCGAGTTTGATAACCTGAACGTTTCAAAATATGAGCTGGATCTCGGAAGCGGTCTTCTGAGATATTATATCAAGGGAACAGAAGGCGATCCCAAACAGATAAAATCTTACAGCGTTCCGAATGTAAATATATTCCTGAACGATATAAACAGCGGGTATAACAAAGACGGAAAAATGGCGAATTACCGCGTGAGGTATAACGAGGCAAACCCCGACAAGCCCCTTGTCGAAAACTATATTCCCATTTCCGATAATTCATTCTGGCTTAATCTCCTGCCCTATCTGTTTCTCGTTCTCGTAATGGTAGTATTCACCATTGTTATCTTCAGGCAGACAACGGGCGGCGGAAAGATGAACTCTTTCTCCCGCGCGAACGTTCGTCAGATGACGGGAAAGAAAGTCACTTTCAATGACGTAGCGGGCGCTGATGAGGAAAAGCAGGAGCTTGTTGAAATAGTCGATTATCTGAAAAACCCCGGAAAATACCGCGAGATAGGCGCAAGAGTTCCCAAGGGCGTTCTGCTCGTAGGACCTCCCGGAACAGGTAAGACCCTTCTTGCAAAGGCAGTCGCAGGAGAAGCCGACGCACCGTTCTTCTCTATTTCGGGTTCGGATTTTGTCGAGATGTATGTCGGCGTCGGAGCATCGCGTGTGCGCGACCTGTTCGACCAGGCGAAAAAGCATACGCCGTCTATTATATTCATAGACGAAATAGACGCAGTCGGACGTCAGCGCGGCGCGGGTCTTGGCGGCGGTCACGACGAGCGTGAACAGACGTTGAACCAGCTGCTCGTTGAAATGGACGGCTTTACGGAAAACGAAAACATTATAGTAATGGCGGCTACAAACAGACGCGATATCCTCGACCCCGCGCTTATGCGTCCCGGACGTTTCGACAGACAGGTAGTAGTCAGCTATCCCGATATAAAAGGACGCGAGGAGATACTCAAAGTCCACACCAGAAACAAGAACATCGGTCCCGATGTTGACCTTAAAACTATAGCCGCTACAACGGCAGGATTTACGGGAGCGGATCTTGAAAACCTCGTAAACGAAGCGGCGCTCCTTGCGGCAAGAAAGAACAAGCGCGCCATAACCAAGGAAGAAATAGAAGAAGCTACCATAAAGGTAGTCGCAGGACCCGAAAAGAAGTCAAAGGTCGTATCCGACGAAGAAAAGCGCCTCACCGCATATCACGAGGCAGGTCACGCTATCACGACTTATTTCTGCAAGACGCAGGATAAGGTACACCAGGTGTCCATTGTTCCGCGCGGCTCTGCTGGCGGATTTACAATGCATCTTCCCGAAAAGGACAGAAGCTTTATCTCAAAGACTTATATGGAAGAGTCAATAATTGTCCTGCTCGGAGGACGCGCGGCGGAAAAGCTCATACTTGACGATATTTCAACGGGCGCGTCAAACGATATCGAACGCGCGACGGGCGTTGCACGCGATATGGTAATGCGCTACGGTTTCTCCGAAAAGCTCGGTCCTATTCTCTACGGAAACGCTAGCCACGAGGTGTTCCTCGGCAGAGATTATTCTCAGGGCAAGAATTATTCCGAAAACGTCGCTTCGGAAATTGACGCGGAAATACGCGAGCTTATCGAAACAGGCTATGAAAAGGCTAAGGATATCCTTTCGGTACACGGCGATATGCTCGAAAAATGCGCGCAGTATCTGATGAAGCACGAAAAGATAACAGGTCCCGATTTCTATAAACTTATGGCGGGAGAAATAACCATAGACGGCGAAAAGGTCGAGCTTGAAAAGGAATCGACCGACAGCGGCAGCGAAGAATAAAAAATTCGGAGCTAATGAGCAAAACTCATTAACTCCGAAATTGTTTAAAATCAGAAAGGCAGAGGGATATGATAGAATACATAGACAAAGCTCCTACGCTCGAAGAATATAAGGAAATGCGCCGAGCGGTAAACTTTATAGTACTGTCCGACAGAATAGCCAAAAACGCATTAAACAATGCGTTTCATATAACCACCGTCCGCGATGACGGCAGAGCTATAGGAATGATAAGAGTGCTTTCTGACGGAAGCTACGCAAATTTCATAACCGATGTAATGGTCATTCCCGAATACCAGCACAGAGGTATCGGAACAGAAATGATGAAGCGGACAATGGATTTTATGTACAGCACGCTTGAAGAGGGCGAAACTATCATACTTTACCTTATGTCTGCGTCGGGCAAAGAGCCTTTTTATAAACAATTCGGCTTTCGCGAGCGCCCAAACAAGGACTGGGGAGCAGGTATGAGCCAGTGGATAACAAAATAAAACTTGTGCATTATTTTCGTAGTATGTGAAATAATTCTTGACAAAAGTTTATTGTTATGTTATAATGTTTAGGATAGGGAAGTGTGGCATTGCCACGAAGCTTTGTTTTTTATACATAGCGGAAATTACATTTAAAGAGAGGTAAATTATGGAAAGATTTTGTCCTACTTGCGGTGCTCTCGTACAGGGAGACGGGGAATTTTGCCCTTCGTGCGGCGGAAAGCTCAGCACAGCGGTAAACCTTGAAAAGCCGAGCACATCACAGACTTCTGCGGGAGGGAGTATGCCTGCTTCGACAAACACAAACCGGACCAACCAGAGCAGCAATTATTCGCAGATGCCGAACTATCCGCAGAATTTTAATTCGGGAAATACGAGTTCGTCGCAAGGCGGAATGACTGTTGGTCAGTGGGTGCTTACGATATTCCTTTCTGGGCTCGGTATAATCGGAATTATACTTTTGTTTGTATGGGCGTTCAGCAACGATACAGACCCTGTAAAGAAAAATTATGCGCGCGCTATGCTTATCTGGGAGGCAATTGCGCTGGGACTGGTAATACTGTTCTACGGCGGCTTGTGCATGTGCGGATTGTCTTTAAGCAATATCTTCAGAGACACATATGGCGGCTTTTTAGATGATTTGGATTATGCCTCGTTATTTATCGGACTGTAATTATAAAAACCCTGTAGTCGGTTGACAGGGCACGATGTCAGTGTACAGTGGACAGTGTACAGTTATTGTGTCCGCCTTTCGGCGGACGGATTTAGATTGTTCTATAATAATAAAGAGCGTAAGCCTGCGGTAGGTTTACGCTCGTTGCTTCTAGAGGCTGGAGATTAGAGGTTAGAAGCTAGAATTAAGAGGTAAGGATAAAACCTTACCTCTTATTTCTTTTATACGTTAAATTTAGCAAATAACGTCTTAATTAAAACTCTAGCCTCTAGCCTCTAATCTCTAACCCCTAGAAGCGCTTTTTTGTTCTTTATCGCCTTTTTGATAACATTCATTACTACAAACACTGCTATAAGGATTACTCCTATAATAAGCGCTCTTATTCCCATAACGGTGAAATCTTCAGCAAGCGTCTTGCTGAGAAGTCTGGAGAGCGTCTTGCTGACTATCGTATAGTTAAGTCCTGTAAACATTGAAAGGTTTGCCGTTACGAGATTTACGCAAAACGCCGCAATGCCCGACAGCGTAAACGCAATGCCTAACGTCAGCACCGCCGCGTCAATGCGCTTTGTTATAACCGCTATGACTACCGCAAGCCCTATTGCAAGCACCACCGCCGCAATTATCGTTATAACCGAAAGCGCCATCTGAGGAAGACTTCCCGCACTTTGCAGCGCATTTGAAGGATTGTAAGAGCTGAGCGTTTTCTTGTTCTCTTTTATTACTTCTTCCATTTCCATATTTATCTCGTCTATGTAAGAAGCGTCTTTCCCTTCGAGAACAAAGCCTACGCTGTCCTTTGCCAAGACCTTGAGATCGTTTTCATTTATAGGCTCCGTGTCGTCTCCCGTGATAAGATATCCTTCATACGCTTTTATGATATCGCACAAATAGTCCTTTACAGAAGAATTTTCGTCATTCAGAAGACTGTCTATTCTTTCCTTGTCTATCTCAAATGTCTGCTCGGGGAACTTTTCGTTTGAATATTTTTCTACAATTATTTTTATTTCATCATCACTGAACTTTGAAAAGTTGTTTGTCAGAATTTCCATATTGAGGTCATTTACGCTGTTTACTCCGTCTATCTTTCTGACAAAAGCATCAAGGTCAATTCCCGAAATGTTCTTTATGTCGTCGATAGTGACATTGTTCACTTCGAGAAGTCCTTTTGCTACGCTCTTTTCATAGTCTTCGAGCATAACCTTTACAAGATCGCTTATCGTTGCATCTTCCGAAAGCGCTCCTTCTTCGGTCAAACCTAAGTTCAGGTCGCCTACTATGACATTTCCAAGCTCGATATCATTTGCGGCTTCGGAAATTGCCCCTCTCACAAGCGTTTTTCTGACTGAAGAAATAGCTGTCGAAGCAGCCGCAAACGCCGTAATAAGTATCCCGAACGCAATGCATATCGCAACCGTACCCGCAACGTTCATCTTTTTTCTGTGTGTTTTCTTTACGACTTCGGCGGTCTGCGGCTCGGAATATTCGGTTTCCTGTGCTGAGTTGTTTTCCTCTGCCTGCTTGTCCATAACGGCGGTCACCGACTGCTTTGCAGTATTGACTTCCTCGTTTTTCTGAACGGAAAGAGGCTCGTCATTTTTTTCGGCAGTCATTTGTGTTGGCTCGGCATTTTGTATTTTTTCGGGCTCGACGCTTTCGGGAATAACGGCGGGACCTTCGTAGACAAAAGGCTCTTCAACAGGCTCTGTAGTTGCGACAGGCTCTGTCTGTTCTTTTACACCGTCATTTTCCGACAATATCGGCGCTCCGCAGTTTTCGCAGAACCTTGCTCCGTCCGGAACAGTATTTTTACATGAAGGGCAGATCATATTAACACCTCTTTAATTTAGTAAATACTTCAGTCTTTTACAACAGCCTCAGCCCTAACTATTTATAAAGTTTCTTCTTGTATAAATAGTCAAGTTTCAAACTGCAAAGAAAGTCTGAATTACTTTTTATTATACAATGTTTTTTGGACAATTGCAAGGGATTTTTATAAAAAAATTGTCGGTACTTGATTTTTTTGGAAGAAGGTGTTATAATAATGTTTGGACTTTGCAGATAATAGGCAATGTCCGAAAAAATATAAACGGAGAGGTGCAAAAAAATGCCTGATAGAAAAGGAAATCTGATGAGCGTCAGAAAGGACGTAAAAGTTCTTGACGCAACTATCCGCGACGGCGGACTGTGCAATAATTTTGAGTTTACAGACGAGTTTGTGACCGCGCTTTACAAAGCGAACATAAAATGCGGGATAGACTATATGGAATTTGGCTATAAAGCAAGCAAGAATATGTTTAAAAAGAGCGATTTCGGAAAGTGGAAATTCTGCGACGAAGAGGACATTCGCTCCATTGTCGGCGAAAATATCTCGGATATGAAAATATCCGTTATGGCTGACGTTGGGCGCTGTGACTTCAAGGAGGATTTTCTTCCTAAGTCGGAAAGCGTTATAGATATGGTGCGCGTGGCGTGTTACATACACCAGATACCTGCGGCGATAGAGATGATAGAACATCTTCATTCGCTCGGCTATGAGACTTGCTGTAACATTATGGCAATATCACAGGCTAATCTCAATCAGATAAACGAAGCTCTTGATATGATATCAAAAAGCTCTGTTGATGTTATTTATCTTGTTGACAGCTATGGGTCGTTGTTCCCCGAAAACGCGGGAGATCTTGCGGCTAAATATCTCGAATATGCCGAGGCAAACGGAAAGAAAGTCGGCTTTCACGGTCACAACAACCAGAACCTTGCGTTTGCGAATACGATAGAAACAATGTCGCTGGGCGTGTCGTATCTTGACGGAACGGCACTTGCAATGGGGCGCGGTGCGGGAAACTGCGCAATGGAGCTTCTTCTCGGTTTCTTGAAAAATCCTAAGTACAGTATTTTCCCGCTGCTTGAGTTTATAGAGAAGTATATGATACCGCTTAAAAATTCGGGTGTTACATGGGGATATGACTTGCAGTATATGATGACGGGACAGTTGAACCGCCACCCGCGTGAGGCTATGCAGTTCACAGCCGAAAAGCGCGGCGATTACAGCGAGTTTTATAAACAGCTGCTGGAAAACTTCTAAAAAAACAAGGGGGACCCTTTTGAAAAAGGGTCCCCCTTGAACCCCTCCCAAAACTTTTATGTGCCCTTTTAGAGGCTAGAGGCTAGAAGCAAGGGGCTAGAAACTGTTTTGAGCGGCAAAGCGCTTTTCATTCACAAACCACCAAACGGGCGGCGGCGCAAAAGTTTTTTGAAAGGGAGCTTGAGGGAAAACTTTTTTTCAAAAAAGTTTTCCCTCAATAACGGCAAAAAAGGCGCATCAGGTTAAATGCCTGCGGCATTTAACCTGGGGTGCGGGGAAAACAAGAGTTTTCCCCGCATTGCCGTTTCAAAGCCGTGCTTTGAAACGGCAATACTAAAAGAAGTGTTGAGCGGGGAAGTACCTTAAAAATGAATTTACAATAGAGCGTGAAAGAAGTTCGCTAATATTATTTAACAGTGATAAATGAGCGAAAAAAGTTTTCAGCTATGCGCTTATAGATTAAATCAACTCAATTTGAGAAAAAGAGCGTTTGGAGGCGCCGTAATTTCATTGCTTTAGCAATGAAATTGCGAACGGAGCGTAAGCGAAGTGAGCAGGCATTGTCTACGCTCACGTTGGCGTGAGCGTAGACAACGCAACGGCGCCGACCGAGCGGGCGGGTGGTTTGGTAACGGAGAGGGTTCGGGCGGGGAACTTGTTGCGGGTGTGCGCGTTTAAGTTTGAAAAGCGAAATAATGAGAAAAAAGCCTTCCCGCTTGTTTTTTACAACTTTACCCGAAATTGTGTTGATTTTTTTTTACAAATATGATATAATTATTTAGAATGTATAAAAATCGGAGATGAAAAGATTGAAACCCGTTAATATAGGTTTTGGAAATGTCGTAAACGAGGATAGAATAGTCGCTGTTGTAAGCCCCGAAGCCGCGCCGATAAAACGTATAGTCCAGCTTGCAAAGGACAGCGGTTCGGCGATAGACGCGACATGCGGTAGAAAAACGCGTTCTGTCATAATCTGCGACAGCGGTCATGTTGTCCTGTCCGCGCTTATGCCCGATACTATCGCGGGAAAATCCGCGAAAAACGGCGATTAGTCAAAAACGGAGGAATTATGGAAAATAAAGGCGTTTTGTTTGTCATATCAGCTCCTGCGGGCTGCGGAAAGGATACGATCTTAAATGAGTTCTTCCTGCACACAAACACCGCGGGCTACGCCGTTTCAGCCACCACCAGAAAGCCCCGCGAGGGTGAAATAAACGGCGTGCATTATCATTTTCTCACTGTCGAGGATTTTAAGGCTAAGATACAGTGCGGAGAAGTTCTTGAATATACCGAGTATTGCGGGAATTATTACGGCACTCTTAAAAAGAGCGTAGACTTCCTTATAAACAGCGGAAAAGACGCCGTGCTGAAGATCGAGGTAGAGGGCGCTATGAATATCAAAAAACAGTTTCCCGATTCCTGCCTTGTATTTATCCTGCCGCCGTCGCTTGAAGTTCTCGAACAAAGGCTTCGCGGGAGAGGCACCGAGACCGAGGAGAAAATTATAGAGAGAACAGCACAGGCAAAAAACGAGCTTAAATTTGCCGAGAATTATGATTATCTGATAGTAAACGACGACCTGAAAACCGCCGTAGACGATCTGTTGAGCGTATTCCGCGCGGAAAAGCTGAGGAGAACTCGCTGCGGGGAATTTCTGAAAAATGTTATGGGTGAAAAGAATTGACCGCAAAGATCGCCGTTGAAAATACGCTTTTCGCTTTTGACAAGCTGTTTTCGTATACGATACCGCCCGAGCTGTCCGAAAGGATATCTGCGGGAATGCGAGTTGTCGTGCCGTTTGGCAGAGGCAATACAAAGCGCGTGGGGCTTGTCTTTGAAATATGCAATGAAGAAGACGAAAAAACAAAGCCCATAAGCGCTATAATTGACGATGAGCCTGTTGTTTCAAGCGAGCTGCTGGAGCTTTGCAGGTGGCTTAGCGAAAACACCTTCTGCACATATTTCGACGCTTTCAGGACGATGCTCCCGCCGGGATTATCATATTCTCTGAAAAGCAGATTTTCCGTATCCGATGAAACTTTGCTTGCTACGGAAGATGATAAAAAACTTGCCGAGCAGCTTAAAAATGCGGACAACATAGAGCTTCTCATTACCGAGAGAAAGTCCGACATAGACCGACTTATAAAAAGCGGCGCTATTGTCCGCGAGGAAATACCCAAGCGCAGGGTCGGCGACGAAAACATAGTTATGGTCAGACTTTCGGAGAGCTATGACGAAGCGGAAAAGCTCACTCCAAAGCAGAAAAAGGCTGTCGAGTTCGTCCGCGAAAACGAAAGCGCGTCTGTTCACGAGGTATGTTATGCTTGCGCGTCAACGCCCGCCGTCGTAAACAGGCTCGTTGAAAAGAACATTCTTGAAAAATACGAGTATTCCGTTTTCCGCACCGACAGCAGTGAAACCAAAACCGAAGACCCCGACGATATAGTTTTCTCACCTAAACAGCAGGAAGTTTTTGACGGTATACTGTCGCTTATGAACGACACAAAACCGCGCTGTGCGCTTTTGAGGGGAGTTACGGGAAGCGGAAAGACTTCCGTTTACATACGCCTTATAAACGAGGCAGTAAAACAGGGAAAGACCGCGATAATGCTCGTTCCCGAAATTTCGCTCACTCCGCAGACTGTCGGAAAATTCCGCAGGCTTTTCGGAAATTTAATTGCAATTATGCACAGCTCCCTTTCCGTAGGCGAGCGCGCCGACGAATACCGCAGGGTAAAAGAGGGCAAAGCGCGGATAGTTATCGGCACAAGAAGCGCGGTTTTCGCTCCCGTAAATGATTTAGGAATAATCGTCATTGATGAGGAAGGCGAACAGAGCTATAAATCCGAAAACGCTCCGCGCTATCACGCCCGCGATATCGCAAAACAGCGCTGTTTCGCGCAGAACGCGCTTCTTTTGCTCGCGTCGGCAACTCCTTCTCTTGAAAGTTACTATAATGGCAAAAAAGGCAAATACAGCCTGTTTGAAATAGACGAGCGGTATAACAGCGCGGTGTTGCCCGATGTAAGAATAATTGACATGAAAAACGAGCGTCAGGGCGGAAATATGTCTGACTTCAGCGAGCCGCTCATAAATGCGCTTGAAGATAATTTAACCAAGGGCGAGCAGTCCATAATACTGCTTAACAGACGCGGCTATCGCACGAGCGTAAGATGCTCGCGCTGCGGAAAGCCCGTTGAGTGCCCGAACTGCGCCATTCCGCTTACATATCACAAAGCGAATAACTCTATGATATGCCACTATTGCGGGTTTATGAAAAGACCCGACAGAATATGTCAAAAATGCGGAGGGCAGTTTTTCGGAATGACAGGCGAGGGAACTCAGCTTGTTGAGGACACGCTTTCGCAGATTTTCCCGACGGCAAGGATATTGAGAATGGACGCCGATACGACTTCGGGAAAAGCGGCGTTTGAAAAGAAATTCAGCGCTTTTGCAAAACACGATTATGACATTATGGTAGGAACACAGATGATAGCAAAGGGGCTTGATTTTCCCGATGTAACTTTAGTCGGCGTTCTTAAAACGGATAATCTGCTGTATAATGCCGATTATAAGGCATATGAGCGAACATTTTCGCTTATAACCCAAGTCGTCGGTCGCGCAGGCCGCGCCGACAAAAAAGGCAGAGCTATAATACAGACGTTTTCTCCCGAACATTTTGTCATAAGTTTAGCGGCAGCCCAAAATTATCCCGCGTTTTACGAGGAGGAAATAAAGCTCCGCGAGGCAACATTCTGCCCGCCAATGTGCGATATAGTCACGTTCGGCTTTTCTGCAGCATCTCAGAGCGTTTGCGCAAATGCCGCAAGGAAATTTGCCGCTATGCTCCGAAAAAAAGCGGAGGAGTTCGGAGAGCGCGTCCCTATAAGGATATTAGGTCCCGCGCCGAACGTTGTTGAAAAGGTGAACGGGAGATACCGTTTTACGCTTATGGTAAAGTGTGTGAACAGTCCGCTCCTTCGCAAGACCGTCAGAGAAACTCTTATGGCGGCATATGAGGACAAGGAGCTTGAAAACGTAAAGTTTTTTGCGGATATAAACTGAAAGGACAGTAGTATGGCTTTAAGAGAAATATTAAAATTCGGCGAAGATGTATTGAGGAAAAAATGCCGCGAGGTCACCGCCTTTGACGAAAAGCTGGCACAGCTTCTCGACGATATGGCAGAGACACTTCAGGCAGCTGACGGAGCGGGTCTTGCCGCGCCTCAGGTCGGGATATTGCGCAGGGCGATAGTTGTAGATGTCCATGATAAAAGGGGCGTTATAGAGCTTATAAATCCCGTGATAATAAAGACCGAGGGCGTTCAAGTCGGGAGAGAGGGCTGTCTTTCAGCCCCCGGAGAATGGTGCGAGGTCGAGCGTCCTCAGACCGTAACGGTAAAGGCTTTTGACAGGACGGGAAAAGAGTTTGAGCTTAAAGGAAGCGACCTGCTTGCGAGGGCAATTTGCCACGAGGTCGACCATCTCGACGGAATATTGTTTATTGACAGAGTAAAACAGGACATAGCAAAAAGGTCGTGAAAAAATGATAAGAGAAATTCTGACTTTTGATAACCCCATTCTTCGTGAACATTCTGAAATAGTTGAGAAATTCGACGAGGAGTTGGGGGAGCTTCTTGACGATATGTATGAAACGATGAAAAACGCGGAGGGCATAGGTCTTGCCGCACCGCAAGTTGGCGTATTAAAGCGCGTTGTAGTTATAGACACGGGCGGAAAAGCGGGAAAACTGGAGCTTATAAACCCTATTATAACGTCCATGTGGGGAAAACAAGAAGAAGCCGAGGGCTGTCTCTCATACCCGCATAAGCGCGGCATTGTTCGCAGACCCATGCATGTTTGGGCGAAAGCATATGACCGTTTCGGAAAGCTCCACAGATATCACGTAAAAGAGCTTTTAGCGCGGGCATTCTGCCACGAAACAGACCATCTGAACGGCGTTCTCTATAAAGACAAGGTAATTGAATGGGTAGAAGACGAGTAAAAAGGCAAATGAAATGAGGTTTGGTATATGAAGGTCGTTTTTATGGGAACTCCCGAGATAGCGGCAAAAAGCCTGGGCTATCTGAAAGAAGTAGGATTTGAAATAGCGGCGGTTTTTACACAGCCCGACAAAGTTAAAAACCGCGGACAAAAGCTTGAAGCCTCTCCCGTTAAAAAGCTTGCGGAGGAGTACGGTATCCCCGTTTATCAGCCGACCTCTCTCAAACGTGGGGAGGACGCAGAAAAGTCGCTCGAAGTGTTGCAGTCTATAAAGCCCGACGTTATAGTCGTTGTGGCATATGGTCAGATACTTCCGAAAAGTGTTTTGGAGCTTCCGCTATACGGGTGTATAAATCTTCATGCTTCTCTTCTGCCAAAATATCGCGGTGCTGCGCCTATACAGCGGTGTATACAAAACGGCGAAACACTGTCGGGAGTATGCACTATGAAAATGGATGAGGGTCTCGATACGGGTGATGTCATAATGACATACAAACAGCCGATAGACCCCGATATGACGGGAAGCGAGCTTACAGATATATTTGCCGTGAGAGGGGCGGAGCTTCTGGCGCAGACCCTCGTAAAGCTTGTGACAAACACAGCTTTTTACAGCAGTCAGGAGTATTGTAAAACTCCGAGCTATGCCGAAAAGATAACTAAAGAAGAACTCCTTACGGATTTTTCAAAGCCCGCGAAGCAGGTACACGATTTTATCCGCGCTATGGCTGATGTTCCGTGTGCTTATTCCTTTTTAAACGGAAAACGTATGAAGCTCTATCGCTCGGCGCTCACAGACGAGAAGTCGGGGCTTCCCGCGGGAACGGTAGCAGATGAAAAGCGGCTTTTGGTAGCCTGCGGCGACGGGCGCTGCATAGAGCTTAGAGAGATACAGCTCGAAGGCTCAAAGAGAATGAAAACAGAGGATTTCCTTCGCGGAAAGAAAATAGAAAAGGGAACAAGGCTCGGAAAATAAACGAACCACCGATTTGTTTAGGAGAAGAAAATGGCAAACGCACGATATACGGCGGTTAAGCTGCTGCTGAAAATGGACAGCGGAAAAGCGTATTCAAATATCCTGCTCGATAAGGAACTTTCCGAACAGGGACTTTCCGAGCGCGACAAAGCATTTGCCGCGGCATTGTTTTACGGCGTTACAGAGCGTAAAATGACGCTCGATTATATTATCGCGCAAAACAGCAGGGTACACTTTGAAGAGATAGAAGCAGAGACCGCGACGATATTGCGTGTTGGGTTTTACCAGCTTTTGTATATGCCGTCCATACCCGAAAGCGCCGCTGTAAACGAAAGCGTAAAGCTTTGCAGACAGATGAAGCTCTATAGCTCCGAGGGCTATGTAAACGGTATGCTCCGTAGTTTTCTGAGAAAGAATAAGGAAGTTTCATATGAAGGACTTTCGGACGAAGAAAGGCTTTCGATAGAGTTTTCCTGCCCTGTATGGCTGGCGAGAAAATGGAAAAACGAATATGGCGAGGAAAATGCCGTAAAAGCTTTAGAAGCTTCGCTCGGCGCTCCACCGCTTTATGCAAGGGTAAATACCTATAAGACGACAGACGAGGAGCTTGTAGAAGCGCTGAAAAAAGAGGGCGTTTCGGCACAGATAAACCCGAAACTGAGCGGCTGTATAAAGCTGAATAAAATAGGGGATATAGAAAAGCTGAAAACCTTTAAAAACGGTCTGTTTCATATACAAGACGTTTCGAGCCAGCTCTGCTGCCTTACATTAAGACCGATAGTAAATGAAACTGTAATAGATATGTGCGCCGCTCCGGGCGGAAAATCCTTTACAATGGCGGAGCTTATGGGAAACAACGGACATATTTACAGCCTCGACCTCTATGATGCCAGAACAGACCTTATTGCCGAGGGCGCAAAGCGTTTAGGTCTTAGGATAATAGAAGCAAAACAGAACAACGCCGTAAGGTTTGATGAAACGCTTCCGAAGGCAGACAGGGTCTTGTGCGATGTTCCGTGTTCGGGGCTTGGCGTTATCCGCCGTAAGCCCGAAATAAAGTATAAATTCGAGAGCGAGTTTGACGATCTCCCTACGCTTCAGCGGGCAATTCTTGAGGTGTCGTCGCAATATGTAAAAGTCGGCGGAACGCTCGTTTATTCGACCTGTACGCTTTCGCGCCGCGAGAATGACGATGTCGCACAGGCTTTTGCACAAGACCACCCCGAGTTTTCTCCCATAGTACAGCCTATCCCGTATGAAGGCGCAATAAACAGCCCCATGAGAACTTTCTTCCCCGAAAAAGACGGCGGCGACGGCTTTTTTACTGCGGCATTCAGACGCATAAAATGAGGAGCTTATGGAAAAAACAGACATTCTTTCGCTTTCACTTGATGAGTTGACCGAACAGATTTGCGAAATGGGCGAGAAGAAATTCAGAGCAAAACAGATATTCGATTGGCTGCATATAAAAAAGGTCAGTGAATTTTCTCAGATGAGTAATATTTCTGCACAATTTCGCGAGCAGCTTTCCGAAAATTTTTGTATATATCGTCCAAATATTAAAAAAAGACTTGTAAGCCGTATAGATAATACTGTAAAATATCTGTATGGATTATGCGACGGCACGTCGGTAGAAAGCGTGCTTATGGAATATAACCACGGAAACAGCCTTTGCGTTTCTACACAGGTCGGCTGTAAAATGGGGTGCAAGTTCTGCGCGTCTACCATAGCAGGCTGGATAAGAAATTTAAGGCCCTCGGAAATACTCGGGCAGATATACGAAAGCGAGCGCGACAGCGGAAAGCCCGTTGACAGTATCGTACTTATGGGTATAGGCGAACCTCTCGACAATTTTGAAAACGTTGTAAAGTTTTTAAAGATCCTTTCCGAGAGCGGCTTCAGTCTCAGAAGAGTTTCGCTTTCTACCTGCGGAGTGGTGGATAAGATATACGAGCTGTCGGAGTTGAAGCTCGGCGTTACGCTTTCAGTGTCGCTTCATGCGGCAACTGACGCAAAGAGAAGCGAGATAATGCCGATAAACAAGCGCTATGATCTTAAAACATTGATGAAAGCGTGCGACGATTATTTTAAGACAACGGGGCGTAGAATTTCATTCGAGTATTCTCTTATAGAGGGAGTAAACGATGACGACGTGTCGGCAGACGAGCTTATAAAACTTCTTGGCGGGAAAAACTGCCATGTAAACCTTATACCGATAAACGAAGTTAAAGAGCGCGAATACAGAAAAAGCCGTTCGGTCGAAAGGTTTCAGAAGCGACTGTGCGCGGCGGGGCTTAACGCTACGATACGCAGAACTCTCGGAGCGGATATAAATGCGGCTTGCGGTCAGCTAAGGCGCGACGATTTGGAAGAAAATAATTAACAAATAAAACAATTACAATACAGCAAATTTAACAAATAACATTACAGCATAGCTTCCTGCTGAAAAGGGGTGTATTATGGAAATATATTCTAAAACGGATATTGGGCTTGAAAGAACAGAAAATCAAGATAGCGTCTGGGGAGAAATTCTTTCTCCAAATGCCTGCGCCGCCGTTTTATGCGACGGAATGGGCGGGGAGAGCCGCGGCGGACTTGCGAGTAAGCTCGCCGTGGATATGGTGTCAAAAAGAATAAAAGAATATTTTAACGAAGACCTCGGAAGCAACGCCATACGAAATCTGCTTATAACGGCTGTTGTCGCGGCAAACTCTATAGTGCGCGGATATCCAAAGGAAAACGAAGACGAGATAATGGGAACTACCTGCGTCGCCGCTATTGTTTATAAAAAGACAGCACATATAATAAACGTCGGCGACAGCAGGGCATACCAGCTCTTTTGCGAGGGCGACGATGAGTGCATAAGACAGATAACAAAAGACCATTCTCATGTCCGCGAGCTTGTGGATAAGGGGATAATAACCGAAGAAGAAGCAAAGACCCACCCGAAAAGAAGCAAGATAACGCGCGCTGTGGGCGCCGATGATGAGATAATCCCCGATTATTTCGAGCTTGATCTAAACGACGGGGATATGCTGCTTTTGTGCAGCGACGGACTTTCGGCATACGGCGACGACCTCGATATACTCGATATCTGTTTTGACAACAAGCCGCGTGATTGCTGCCGTAAGCTTGTGGATTATGCAAACGATAACGGCGGACATGACAATGTATCCGTTGCACTTATCGCTGTTTGACTTTTTATATAGGCTGAATTATTACAGTTTTATTACAGTTTGGTTACAGTTTGGTAACAGCCGAAAAAAAGGTTGACTTTTGCTGAAATGTGTGGTATAATATAGAATGTATGGATATTGTTGCTCAGGAACAGTTTCTTTTAAGTGCGATAAAAAGGGGAAAAGATTATAATGGACAGTAATATCGGAAAAAAGCTTGACGGTCGATATGAGCTTTTAGAGCTTATAGGCGTCGGCGGAATGGCGGAGATCTACCGCGCGAGAGATATCCAGGAGGACATGACAGTCGCCGTAAAGATCCTTAAAACGGAGTTTGCGGGGAGTGATGAGTTCCTTCGCCGTTTCCGCAATGAGAGCAAGGCAATAGCGCTGCTTTCACACCCGAATATCGTAAAGATCTATGACGTTGGATTTACCGACAAGGTACAGTTTATCGTTATGGAATATGTAGACGGGATAACTCTCACGGATTATATCGAACAGCAGGGCGTTCTGAAATGGAATTATGCCGTTATGTTCACTATCCAGATACTAAAGGCGCTCCGTCATGCCCACGACAGGGGCATTGTCCACCGCGACATAAAAAGCTCAAATATCATGCTCCTTCGCGACGGAACAATAAAGGTCATGGATTTCGGCATTGCTCGCTTCAATCGCGAGAATAACAATACTGTGTCCGATAAGACGATAGGTTCTGTGCATTATATAAGTCCCGAACAGGCAAGGGGCGACCTTACGGACGAGAGAAGCGATATCTATTCCGTTGGCGTAGCGCTCTATGAAATGCTCACGGGAAAGAAGCCGTTTGATGGGGATACGGCTGTAGCTATTGCGCTGAAGCATATGCAGACTGCGCCCAAGCGTCCTACGGAAATAAATGAAACTATCCCCGAGGGATTGGAGCAGATAGTTTTAAAGGCTATGCAGAAAGACCCGTCCGCGCGTTATCAGACCGCGGGAGAGATGATAGCAGACCTTGAAGAATTTAAAAACAACCCGGGAATGGTTTTCGATTATAAATTTGGTGCAGCAGAAAGCAGCTCTAAATCATCTTTGAGCCTTTCTCCTGTTTCCGAAGCGGAGAAGGTTCGCGTTCCCGTGAAAATGGAAGATTATGAGGACGAAGACGACGAGGAGTATGAGGACGAGGAATATGACGACGAAGTAGAAGAACGTCGTTCACCTGTCATTCCTATTTTGTTTGCTGTTGGCGCGGCAATTGTTGTCGCGGCAGTGTTCCTTATTCTAATGCTGTTATCTCAGCGCTTGGGTCAGGGCAGCTCCGACAGCTCTTCTAGCAACAACGGTCCGCTCCACGGTATTATTGTTGAAAACGGCGAGTTTCCAATGCCTCAGCTTATCGGAATGACATGGGAAGAAGCAAGTAAAGAATATGGCGACGGAACCCTTATGACCCTTGTAAAACAGGACGAATACAGCAGCGAGTATGCCGAGGGCGTAATTTTTGAGCAGGGTACGGTCGAGGGAAGAATGGTAAAGATCGGCTCTACTATCGTAGTAAGAGTAAGTAAGGGCAATATGAAGATCCAGATTCAGGATTTCCACGACAGAGATTATGAGGCTGTAAAGAAACAGCTCGAGAGAGATGGCTTTAAGGTCAAAATGTCGAGTATGGAAAGCGATGAAATTGCCGAGGGCAGAGTAATTTCAACAGACCCGCCTGCGGATACGCTTGCAGAACAGGGATCAACAGTTGTTGTTTATGTAAGTATGGGCGCGGCGGAAAAGATGAAGATAGTTCCAAAGCTTGAGGGAATGCCTCTCCAGGAGGCGCTCAACCGCTGCGATGAATACGGCCTTATACCAAAGGTAGAGTATGAAGACAGCATTGAAGAAAAGGGCAAGGTATTAAAGCAAAGCATAAAGGCTGATGAAAAGGTAATGCCCGGAACCGAGATAACCCTTACGGTGAGCAGCGGCGAGCTTCCCGAAAAGGAATACACCTGGACCTTTACGCTTCCTCAGGGTATTTCGGGAGACTTCCAGTTTAGACTGTATATCGACGGAGAACTTTCGAGCACTAAGACTGTAAATGTCGGTCTTACGGCGTCTAAAACTCAGAGCTATACTATAAAAGGCCAGAATGGAACTCAAAAGACCTATACGATAATTGTCAGAAATACAGCCAACGGAAAAGAAGCAACTTATATCGAAAGTAACATTACGTTTACCAGCGACTCGTTTGAGGAGCACAAAGTACAGACCAACAGCGGCGTATTCAGACAGCTTTCAGACGCTTCGTCGTCAAGCACCACGCCTACGCCGCCTCCAAGCTCAAGTTCAAGCTCAAGCACAACACCTCCCGAGAGCTCGAGCGAGCCTGTAGAAAGTACAACTCCTCCCGAGAGCACAACACCTCCCGAAAGTTCAAGCGAACCGGTTGAATCTACGCCTGAGCCTAGCGAGAACATACCCGAATAAAAACGTATTGTAGCGAGATATGAGTAAAAGTACATTTAAAGGAATAATAACAAAAGCCGTTGGGGGCGTCTATTATGTAGACGCCCTCGACGGTGATTTTTTCGGAGAGAACATAAAGTGCGCCGCGCGCGGCATTTTCCGCCAAAGGGGGATAAGTCCCTCGGCGGGAGATATAGTGACGGTCGGAGTTTCGGAGAACGCCGAGCCTGTCATTACGGAAATATCCGAGCGGAAAAATTATCTGTCAAGACCCCCTCTTTCAAATCTTGACAGGATATTTTTTGTAAACAGCACGGTTGAGCCAACGGTAAACCGGCTTATCCTCGACAAGCTCATTGCAGTTGCTGACAGCAAAGACATCGAGCCTATAATAGTATTTACTAAGATAGACCTTGAAAAGGCAGGAGAATTTCCCGAAATATACCGAAGCATAGGCATTTCGGTCTGCGCCGTTGACAATATAACCGGCGAGGGCGCAAATGAGGTTAAAGAGCTTATAGGCGAAGGGATTTCGGCATTTATCGGAAATTCGGGAGTAGGAAAATCGAGCCTGCTTAATGTTCTGTTTCCCGAGCTTTCGCTGAAAACGGGGGAGATAAGCCAAAAGCTCGGCAGAGGTAGGCACACTACCCGACAGGTCGAACTGTTTAAGATCGGAAATGGTTATATAGCCGACACGCCGGGCTTTTCTACAGTAGACATAGGTTGTTATTGCGATATACCGAAAGACGAGCTGGATGGGGCGTTTAGGGAGTTTCGGGAGATAACGCCGAAATGTAGATTCACAAATTGCCGTCATATAAAGGAGAGCGGCTGCGCCGTGAAAGAAGCAGTCGAAAATGGACAGATCGCCCGCGAGAGATACGACAGCTACCTTAAAATTTTCGAGGAGTACAAGGACGAAAGGTACTAAGACGCGCAACGGGGAAAACCTTTTATTGTCTAGAGGACTGTTATGGACAAAACCTTGTATCCTGTTTTTTCAACAACGGCACAAAGATCTTCTTCATTTATTTCATTTTCGGACAATATTACTGTTTCTCCTTTTCTATGCGAAGAACTTACTTTTTTCACCTTAAACACGTTTCTAATAGCGTCATTTATATGGCTCTCACACATTCCGCACATCATACCGTCGATCTTCATAGTTATTTTTTTCATTATATAACACTCCTTTCAATATTAGTTAGATATCACTAACCTAAAGCTATTATAACTCGGTTTTTCTATTTTGTCAAGAGGAACATCGTTTTAGAAATTAAGAGGTTATGGGAAGCTTTTAAAAGTCAAAATTTGTTTTTTACGGCAGCCAACCTTTCCTCTTAAAACAAATTCTTACATCTTACCTCTTATTTCTTACTTCTGTCTTGACAATAACATATTATTATGTTAGAATTAAAAGAGAACGCATTATTGAGAGGAATGACGCAAGTGAAACGACGCTTTTTTATGTGCCTTTTGTCCGCTGTATTTGTTCTGGCATTTTTTTTCAGCATAACAAACGGCGACGTTTCTTATGCCGCGCAGACATTCACTCTCAATTACCCTACTCAGGAGCAGATAAAACAACGCTATAAACAGTTAAATATAGATTTCGACAAAAGCACTTCTTATACCGAAAATTATTCGATAACAGGGACTTATGCCATAGGAAACATTTCCCAAAGCGACAGACAGAACGCATTAAACGCCGTAAATTTCTGCCGATATATAGCGGGTCTTCCCGACGACGTAGTTATGACAGATGAGTATAACGCGCTTGCTCAGGCTGCTTCGCTCGTTCTTCTGGCAAACGGAAAACTCACTCACGATCCTCAACAGCCCGCAGGAATGCCCGAAAGCCTTTATAAAACGGGCGCTGACGGCGCGGGCGGTTCAAATATCGCAAAGGGTTATACAAATCTTGCAAGGTCTGTGATCTTCGGTTATATTGAGGATTCCGACAAGGACAATATTTCGCTTTTAGGGCACAGACGCTGGCTTTTAAGTCCCGCATTAAAGACCATAGGCTTCGGTATGACAGGCGCATATTCCGCCGCATATGTAAAAGGCACAAAGCGCAGTGAAACTTTTGCGGGAGATTATGTCGCATGGCCGCCGAAAAATATGCCGATTGAACTCTATAAGTCACATTCGGACAATTATGCATTTTCTGTTGTGCTCGGAGATGATTATGACGAGCCCGATATTTCAAATGTCACTGTCGATATATCCTCAAAGAAGCAGAATAAAAGCCGGCATTTGACAAAAGACAGCACGGATATTTCGGAGTTTCTTACTGTAAACAATTTAAATTACGGCGGTAGAAAGTGTATAATATTCAATGTCGGTATGTTTTCACAAAACGACACAGTGACTGTAAAAATAAACGGTATCTATAAAAACGGCGTTTCAAAGCCAATAAGTTACACCGTCGATTTTTTCAGTATTTACCATGACCACAGCTACACGTCAAAAATAACAAAAGAACCTACCTGCAACACGGAAGGTGAGATAACATACACTTGCGAATGTGGCGACAGTTATACGAAAAGTATAGCCAAAAAAGAACACAGCTATAACGAGAGAAAGGTAAAAGACGAAAGCTGTACGGAAAGCGGTCTGATAACATATACCTGCAAGTATTGCAACGACAGTTATTCAAAGCAGGTTCCCGCCCTCGGACATAAGTTTGGCGCATATGAGATAATAAAGTGGCCTACAGCAGAAAGCGACGGCATAGCCGAAAGGATCTGCGCGCGCTGCGGTTTAAAAGAACAGCACAGGGCAGTGCTGAAAAATCCCTCGGGAATAACCAGTTCAATTGACAGCGAAGCAAGTGATATTAAACCGAGCGACAGCGAAGCAAGTGATATTGAACCGAGCGACAGCGAAGCAAGTGATGTTGAAACAAGCAACAGTGAACCCACTGACGGCGAAACAAGCTATGTTATAGAAAACAGCTCAGATGAAGTGAGCATTGAAGATGACGAAACGGTTGCTGTTGAGGATTTTGAGGACACATTGTATATTGTCGAAGAACCTGATTTTCAAGAGGAAAAATCCCCGACAGAAAGCGGAGTTCCCTCTCTTGTGATAATAATTGTATGCATTTTCAGCACGGCCGTACTTTTCGTTATTTTCCTTTTAGGCAAAAATAAACAATAATGGTCGAATAGTTTGCAATATAAAGTGAATAATAAGTTCGCCTAAATTTTTCCAATAATTCATGTAATATTCTCAAAGAGCTTGACAAAACAGAAATAATGTGGTACAATAATCGAAGAGCGATTATTATACCGCTTATGTTCACGCATATTCGCAAAATTTTTTCAAAATTTTGCTCCGTGCGGTAATGGATAATTATACCATAAGTTTTTGCGAATTTATGGTATAATACAATTAACCAAATGGGGTCGTAAAGGCTTCGACGGGGATTCTGATGCACGATAAGCGAGCGGTGCGGGCGAAGCACCAAAATAGCGCAAACTTAAATTTAAACGCAGACGAAGATCTCGTTTTAGCAGCTGCCTAAGCGCGCTGCCGTCAACCTCTGTTTTACTGCGGGCAGAGCTTTGACGTCGGATAGCAGTGAACGTCTTCGGCGAGTTGTCTTGTAACCGCTGACGTACCAAAGACTACCAAATTCGAAAGCCTGTCTGTCGGCGCTCGGATAAGGGAATTATAAATGACTGACTGCGCTCGGAGAAAGTTGTGAGGACGGGTTTTCGGACAGGGGTTCAATTCCCCTCGGCTCCACCACTTCAAATTTTTTAAAATTCCGCATTGTAGCCATAAACGGCATAACGGTGCGGATTTTCTTTATTTTTGATTTTCGTCAATTCGTTCACAAATGTGCAAAAATCAGTTGAAAAAATGGGGTTTCGGGGCATTATGCAACACGAAATACAACACGAAAATTGCTCAAAATTTCCCTTTAATGGAGACATTTTTCAGCAATAAAATTTTCCGGTACAACAAAAAACGGCAAGCAGAGAATATCTGCTTGCCGCGTATTTTAAATTATCGTAAGGTCGTCTTTATTCACTGCCCCCGTAACAGCTCCCGACATTTGCGTAGAAACTACAACTCTGTCGCCGTTGATTTCTCTCACATAAAGTTCTCTGCTGTAAACCCAGTCGGCGAACTTCTGCTTTGTGTTGAGATCAAATGCGCCGAGTTTAATCATGACTTTGTTGCCGATACTGAGTTCCTTGTTGGCAATATCGCTCGTCAGTGCCTTAAACGTCCCTGCGTCAACCCAACCGTATACATTTGAGCCGCCTTTTATGCCTATAAGATGATATGGGTGTTTTGTGCCTTTGGCGATCGCTGTTATTGTTGCCTTTCCCGCAGTCCTTTGACCGCCGACTGCCGTAGTTGAGCTTGAAGCAACATAATGTAATCCGCCCTTGAAGTCCACAATATCGCCAATTTTTAACTCCGCAGGCTTGTTCGATACATTGTCATCTGGAGTTGCCGTTGTATCGTCAATAGGGATACATTCTTCCGGAAGATATATAAATCCCAAAAATTCGAAATTCCCGCCTGCGCCCCAGTTGCCCGAACCCTTTTTGCGCGTTTTGGTGTAAAAGCACATTCCGCCGTATGCGCTCTCTGATGTGATGATTTCGGTATCGGAAATCACTTTTTCCACGACAGCAACATGTCCCGCACCGTCATTCCCGTTCCATGTTTTGCCCTGTTTCCAGCAGGCGACAGAACCGGGTTTCGGAACTTGTCCTTTTTCGAGTTTTGACGCGCTGTAAAAGTCCTCTGCATTGTATTGAGCAAACACAGGCGTGTCCGTCTGTAAAATCTCCATAGTACGCCCGACAACATACCCGACGCAATTAGAAAGCACCGTCAGATGTGAGTGTGTCGGACTGCCCTTAATGCTGGGATTTACACCGCCGTCCGCTTTTCTTATGTAGTATTTGTTGCCATTTTCGGGCATATCCGCCGCCGTAAGTCTCGGTTTGTACTTAATCATCTTTGTGTTCCTCCTCGTCGTTATTTCCCTCTGCTCTGTTGTGCAGCTGTTCTAAAATGTCCTTTAATTTCTGCGGTATCGGCAAGCCTAAATGCGCGGAATTTTCAAGCAATGATACGCCCTCGTTGGAAAGGTAAAAGAATATCACCGCTGTTCTAACTACACTTCCGCTGCCGATTACTCTTGTGTCAATGATGTTGCCAACGCCTACAAGTATAAAAATCAAGACTTTTTTACAAATGCCCTTGAAGCCTACCTCGCTCGACAGCTTTTTGTCGGCAATTGCACAAATCACACCAGTTATGTAGTCGATTACCACAAACGCAATAAGCGCGTACAAAAGCCCATCGCATCCGCCCAGAAACCAGCCGAGCCAACCGCCGACCGCCGTAAAAACAAGTTGTATCGCGTTCCATATCTCTTTCATACTTCATCCTCCTCTACAATGTCATATGTTATTTTCATCGTTTGTCCTTCGAGCTTTCGTACAGGTTCTGAGAGATTGTTAATTGTTGTAAGGCACAACTTTAAAGGAGAATAATTGATATTAAAGCTGTAATTACCGCTGTTGCTGATAGGTTCTCCCTGAGTGCAGTATAGCGGCAAAGACAGTCCTTTTACTTTTATCAGCTGCGTTTTGCCCGTCTGACCGGAGTTGTTGTTTCCGCCCCTATATAGCGCAAGCGAATATAAGCCGTACCCGTCTGTAAGCTTTCTGAGCATTGCAGCGTTAATTTTTGGACTATTGGTTGGCGAGTGGTAGCTTATTATAGGTGTGCTTGTCACATCGTCTATATAGATCCCGCAGCAGACGTATTCCGTGTTGGCATATGATGTGGTAAGCTGTACGGTTTTTCCTGTCATCGAGCCGTCCTCGTCAGATACTTCAAACTGGTGGTAATTGTTAGTTCCCGTATTTCTGTCACCGTTTATGAGAGGGTTTTTCGGGATCATAAAATATTGACCGTCAAAATAAAAACCACTTAGTATGGTATATTCGATGTATTGGTTTGAATTATATTTCGTAACACCAAAAAACCACTTTGTTTCATTTGCAAATCTTTCATAGTGAAAATCCGTTAACGATATGAAATTAACCGCTGTATCAATAATTTTAAGCGATTTTTGCTTATAATCGGTAAGGCTGAACGTATAATGTCGTATTTTCTTGCCAACTCCCGCAACTATAATTATCTCGTCATTGTAGACATACGGGAAATATGGAAACCATTGAGGGTTTTTTTCCCAGTCCTGCTGCATTTTTTGCTGCTCGTCGGATGGAATACTGGAGGCAACCATACTATTGTTTGTATAATAATAACTGCCGTGATAGTATGTCGTACTTCCGCCGGGAATTACAGATGGCGCAGGGAATAGCTCTATAACCTTTTTGACGCTAACTATATTGCAAAACGGCTTGTCCGTCCGTATGCTTATCGCGTTGGGATTGTAAATCTGAACCTCATAAATCCCGCAGTCTTCCATGTACTTACCAAGCAGGCGTATGTTGCCGTTTTCAAGCCTATCAACATAGAAAATCTTGTAGTAGGAAAAATTGATTTGCGATGTACCGATATATCTGTTGACAATATTGTAAGCACTGTCGGAAAAGCTTGATGTATTAGAACTGTTGAGGTCAATCCCGCCCATTGCCATATTAGGGTAGGTGCAGTTGTACCCGTTTGACCCGCCGTCCTTTGTTGTGAGGCAGATACAGCTTATATTACCGTTCGCCTTGTCCGTTCCAAAATCCCACACATGGCGGTAGCCTTTGCCGTTTTCAATTCGCCCGCTCTCGTTGGTATTGTATGTGCCTGTTTTTTTATTAGCGTTATTTGTCGCCATTCCCGCGTGACCGATTTCTTCATTATCCCACGGCATCATAACATTATCCGCATTCTCCTCGATTTTGTCGCGAAATACAAGCACCCCGCCGAATGCCGTATCTACAAGATTTCTATTGAAAATATGCAGGACATTATGACTTTGATCTGTTTCCGCGTCTATACCCATTTCTACAAAATCGGGCGGATTTAAGATGTTTGTAATCGCATTTGTTATCATGTTTTCTTCGCGGATCTCTTTTACAACTGTCTTGCCTTCAAAAATTTGTATCGTCGCTTTGCCTTTAAGTGCCATTTTTAAGCTCCTTTCTGCTTTTAATGCGCTGTATAGTCAAATGCTGTGCGGAAGTCCTCGCAAGGCGTACCGCTTACAGCGTCGCGGAGATTTCCGACGGCGCTGTAGTAGAACAGCGCGATTTCCTGCACGCTCTCGCGCATTGTTTCTTCCGCAAATAAAAGCCGTATCCTGCCGCCGATCTGCCCGTCTGACAGATCCGAAAGAGCGTCTATATAAGCCTCTGTGGGCGTTATATCAATGATCGTTTGTTGTTCGTTGGTGATCGACATCGAGAATGCCGCAGGATCAAGTGCGCCGTCTGTGGTAACGGGGTTCGTCATCTCGATATACACTTCGGTATCAGATGTGTTCCAAGCTCTCAGCGGCTGGTCAGCGTTTATCCTCGCTTCCCAGGCAAGCGGCAGTCTGTCCGTTATCTCCTCGTGCTTTTTGCGCCACTGTACGCCATGTACAAACGCTTTCGGGGTTTCTTTAAACGTGATTGTGTGCATTTCGGGGAGAGTGCAGAGAGGGGAGGCAGTTATAGAATTTATATTCTTATGCCAGCGCACGCGGGCGTGTGAAAACTCCGGAACGCTATCCCTAACGCGAATATAACCGTCCCATGGTATCTCACCGACTATGTAAGCACCTATTACATACCCCCAAGATTTAAACTTTGGGAGTATTGCCGAGCCATCGGGGGAAATTGCTGTAAGGATTATAACGTTTATACCGTCTTCAGAGACAAACGGATAACTATATGTTCTGGCATAATCTTGCGCAGAAAATTGTTCTGTGTATCGTATTTTTTCGTTTTCATCTTTTTTAAGTATAAATGTGACTGTTCCCGCTGTTGTGACCGTGAAATTTATTGTTGTTATAAACGCCGCAAACGTTGTTTTTACGGCATTGTAAGACAGCCTGAATATTTCAACTTCTTTGTTTTCAATCGTCAAATCCGTATCGTTTACATTGGTTTTGACAGAAGCAGTTGCATCGGAAACGTTTTTCTTTACTTCATTTACAGCCTGCTCCGCTTTATACAGATTATCCGAAATACTCGGCACATAGTCGCCGACTTCAATTGAAATTTCACTGCGATTAAACGGATTTATGCTCATTGAGATGATGCGCGTCTGTACGTCTAAATAAAAGGGCGTGAAAACTATATGCACATTGTCGCCTACCGTAAAATCAAGTTTTTTGTAAAGCTTAATGCCGTAGTTGTAAGTGTCGGAACGGCTGTCAATATCGACTGTAAGGTCTGTAATATTCTTGCCGTCCATTATCTCGCGGTATTCTGTCGAGCCAAGATGAGTTCTTATAGTCACTACATTTTCGTTATAGTCAAGCTCACCTTTACATAGTCCTACTAATTGCATAAGTGCGGCTCTGCGGGTACATTTCTGATTTATCTTCAGTTCTATTGGCGCGGGAGGGTCACACTCTCCCGAAATAAGCGGAGTATCTTTGAGCAACTCGCTTAGACAATCTGTAACGTTTCCCGAAAATTCAAATTTTTCGACATCATATTCGGGATCATTAAGTCTGTAAGAGATATGCTCACAGGCTATTTTGCAAATTGTAATGCCGCTCGAAATCGACTTTGACAAACGGGCAGTCCGAAAAAGATAATATATATCATCGCTTTCAAGCGTTACGGGAAGTCCAACATTGAGTTCTGCCGCCATTGCAGAAGTCACCGTAAATTCAAAGCTGCATTCTCCACTGAGAGAGCGGGTGAGAAGTGCGGAAATAACTCGTGTGAATGTTGCTATTACGTTGTTATTATCGTCATAAACAGTTATCTTCGTCACATACCCACCCCCATGTTTCTTACAGTCACTGTGTTCTGATTCCACTGTATCTGCGAGATTATCTTAGTAAGCGTAAGTCCATCTATCGTCAAAGGTATAGTGACATCAAAGGTATTCGAAGCGGCGGTAAAGCCGTTAGGAATAACGCTCGCCGAAATGTCCGCAGTGTTTAAAGAGCTGTTAATTTCCGCGCTGAAATCAGTCGGCAGAACGTTTTTCATATCGTCGCCAAGGTCTGTCATAACGTCCATAATATCATTTGCCATTCCTTCAACAGCATTTACAGCATTTTTGCCGTTCTTTTTAACGCCGCCCGCAAAACCTTCGTCTATCATTTCGCCTGCCCAATGTGCTTTGGTTGAGGGAGAATGTATTCCGAAAAAGTCGCAGATACTGTTCCAGATATCTCCCGCCCAACTCGAAACTTTATCGCAGATCCAACTTCCAAGTGAAGAAATTCCGTTCCACAAACCTATTACAAGGTTTTTGCCAACGTCGACCATTGTGGAAAAACCGTCCCCAAATGCTGAAACAAGTCCTGAAATTATTTGCGGAACCGCTTTTACAATTTCCACGATTATTTGCGGGAGATTTGCAATAAGCGCGGTAAAAAGCTGTATTCCTGCGTCTATAAGCTGTGGAATGCTTCCTATGATAGCAGTCACAAGGCTTGAGATTATCTGCGGAATTGCCGCCACCACCGTGGTGATTATCTGCGGAAGATTCTGAATAAGAGAAACGAGCAGTTTTATTCCCGCGTCTATAAGTTGTGGAATACTGTCGAGAACGGCGGTTATAAGTCCGTCAACTATCTGCGGTATCGCCGCGACTACAGCCGTGATTATTTCGGGCAGAGCCGATACAAGAGAGGTCAAAAGCTGTATTCCTGCGTCAATTATCTGAGGTATTGAGGATATGACAAAATCCACAATTGCAAGGATAATGTTTGGCAAAGCCTCAATAAGTACGGGCAGTGCGTCAAGAATTCCCTGTGCAAGTCCGGTTATAAGCTGCAAAGCCGCGTCCAAAATAAGCGGAAGATTATCTACAATAGTCTGGGCTATTTGTGTCACCACCGGTACTATCTTAGGAATGAGCGTAGGGATCGCCTGCGAAATACCTTGAATAAGAGACACAATTGTCTGCATACCCGCCTCAACTAATTTAGGTAAATTGTTTACCAAAAACTTCAGCAACTGCGTAATTATTTCTGTAGCTGCCTTTGCTAATGTGGGGATATTCTTGGTGATTCCGTCCAACAAGCTTTGGACAATCTGCACGCCCATGCCTACTATGTTGGGCAAGTTCTCGGAGATTTTTTTAATACCCTCTGTTAATATAGCGGAAAACTCGTTTATTGCGTCTTTAATTCCGCCGTTTTGAAATGCCTTAGTTATCCTGCTTATACCGTCTGTGCCAAACTGTACAAATTCCCTTATTGCAGGCGTTAGCTCATCAGACAACACAATCTGAGCGCCCTCTAAAGCCGACTTAAATATGGTAATATCTCCTGCAAGGTTATCTTGCATTGTATTTGCCATACGCTCAGCCGCGCCTGTTGCAAGATCAAGATTATCCTTAACTGCGGATATAGCCGCCTGTGCGTCCTCGGTGCTGAGGTCGTATTCCATTACAAGATATTCTTGCAGTTTCTCGGCGCTTGTGCCTACTTCTTTTAGATTGTATGCGATTTCTTCCGCCAGTCCGCTAATACCGCCGCCAAGTTTCGACCAATATTCACCGCTGTATTTTTCCCACTGTATTCCTGTGTTTTGCAGTACGTCAGCTAAACCCTCAAAATCTCCCGATGCAGTTGATATAGCAGAGGTTAATTTTTCTACGTCCGTCTCGCTTGCATTCATCATCGCAAGCCATCCGGACATAGCTTGTCTTCCAAAAATAGCGGTTGTAGCATTAGCCTGCTCGGATTCGGTAAGCTGAGAAAATGCCGCGCGGCAATCCGTAATAATGTCGCCAAGCTCGCGCATAGAGCCGTCAGCGTTAGTTGTTTCTATCGTAACTTGTCCGAGTTGCTCACCGACTAAATCAATAGGACCGGTGAGCTGACTCATGATTGTACGCAATGACGTGCCTGCCTGAGAAGCCTTTATGCCGGAGTTAGCCATTAAGCCTATTGCCGTTGCTGTATCTTCGGCAGAAAATCCCAATGATCCCGCGACAGGCGCGACATACTTAAATGTCTCACCCATCATGGAAACGTTGGTGTTCGCGTTGCTTGACGCGACAGCTAACACGTCAGCAAAATGCCCCGAATCCTTTGCGGAAAGTCCGAAAGCCGTTAATGCGTCCGTTACAATGTCCGATGTAGTTGCAAGGTCCTCTCCCGATGCGGCAGCAAGGTCCATAATACCCTTAATGCCGTCAATCATATCCTCGGTTTTCCAACCCGCCATAGCCATGTAATTAAACGCTTCAGCACTTTCGGTCGCGCTGAATTTTGTCGACGCGCCCATTTCCATTGCCTTTTCGCGCAGCGCGTCAAACTCTTCGCCTGTTGCGCCGCTGACTGCCGCTACCTGCGACATTGTAGCGTCAAACTGCGCTCCCACCTCGACCGACTGCTTTGCAAATCCTACAACAGCCGCCGAAGCTGCGCCGACTGCCGCTCCAATCGCCGCGCCAACTGCCTTTAAAACTGTTCCGAGTTTTTCAAGGCGGTTTCCTGCAGTTTCGGTCTTGTCTGCCGCGTCGTTTACATCTTCCGCAAACTCTTTCGCCTCGTCGCCTGCATCGTCAAACCCGTTTTCGGCATTTTCCAGAGCCTTGTTGTTATCTTCAAGTTCACGCTCCATGCCGTTCAGAGCTGCCTGCGCGTTGTTTAATTGTATCTGCCAAGCCTGCGTTCTGCGGTCATTCTCGCCGAAACTCTCCGTGGCATTCTGCAAAGCCGCGCGAAGTGTTTCGATTTTCTGCTTTTGTGCGTCAATCTCTTTGTTGAGGACTTTGTTTCGTGCAGTCAAAGCCTCAAGAGAGTTATCGTTTTTGTCAAACTCGGAGGCTATAAGCTTCATTTCCGAGCCTAAGACCTTATACGCCTGATTTATATCACTGAGAGCCTTTTTAAAATCCTTTTCGCCCTCAACGCCTATTCTCATGCCGAAATTATCGCTCATATCCTCACTCCGTTTTAAATCCCATATGGGATAACATCATCAATTGTCACTATCTGTTTGGGCTTTGCTATGCCGTTCCACTGCCTGTGGCATTCCCACAAATCAAGTAACAGCCCGAACGGCATTAGCCACACTTCTTCCTGCGTTAAGTGCAAATGTGCCAGTCCGTAATATAAAAGTCGAGTAAACAACTCATCGTCGCTTACTCGACTTGTGTGTTTTTTTCGGGCGGCTCGCTTTCAATATTACGCTTTAAGCCTTTTGTTAGTGTTGTTACTATTAATTCCTTAGCTTTTACGAGGTCGGCGGGAACGGTCAGCAGTTCCACATATTCTTCGGACAACAATTCGCGCTGTCTATCCTTGTTTTTGAGATTTTCTATCATTATTGACTGATTACAAAGCAATGTTATAAGCCAAATTATCACGTCAAGTCCCATTTCAAGATTTTCCGCCTTCAACAACTGGTCACCGAGGTTTTCAATTCCGCCGTAGCGTTTTGATATCTCCTTTATTGCTCTTGTAGTAAGCAACATTTCATATTCGATACCGCCGATGGTTATTAACGTGCTTCTTTCCTCATCCATATAAGCCTCCTGCTTTTATACAGCTTCTTCATATTCGGGTTCGTAAACCTGCGTAAACCAGCTCTTAATGGTTTCTGCTGATTTCTCGCTTTCACCTTCGGTGACTTCCGTTTTCCACAAGTGCTTGCCCTTTGAATCAACCTTATTGCGGCGCATTACCGTACCCTCGATCGTAGGCGTTTTAAATTCTATGCTCTCGCCTTTGGTTGCAAGGCTAACGGCAGGTATACCAAACTGTACTTTATACAGCCAGAAATAACGGTATTTGCCGTTTGCTTTCTTCGACCGGAAACCAATCGCGACAGGTGCGGCGGCGTCTTCACTTGTTGATACTATAACTCCGTTTTTGTCGATTTCCGCGCCTGTCAGGTCCTTAACGACCTCGGACAGCAGGTCGTCAATTCCAAGCGTCAGCGTACCGTTCGCAAATTCCTTTACCGATTCCGCAGGACCGTCGTCAGCGTATAAAATAGCTTCTGCAAGCGCGATAGACAGGTCTGCCGACAATGCCTTAGCAAGCTTTTTGGGCTCTGCATATGTTTCGTCGCCTTTTTCGTCCTCAGTGATCTTCGCGTAAACAATGTTGTCTAATCCAATAGTAGCCATAGTTAAACCTCCTGATAATCATAATATTTTTCCACATCTATTGAGTAGTGGTTGTAGCCGGTATCGTCCTCGTGTCCGATATACCGTTTTTCCGTGATTGTAAAATCTGCCTGCAACAGCAAGCGGACAAGTTTGTTTTTTATTTCCGTGTAATTGCCTTTGTCGTATAGAGATATTCGAGCCTCTTGTATCTCAAATTCGGGCGCATTGTCCGCAAACAGTTCAAACGGTTCTGCAAGCGGAGTGACAACAACATATCTTTTGGGGGCAACGTCAGAAAACACACCTGTTTCAACGCTCAGCCCGCATTCCTCGACAATCGCCTTGATTTCAGCCAACAGCGTTTTTCCTGTCATAGCTTGTCTATCTCCTCGTCAAGTTTTTTAATCATCGCGTTCTTGCAAGCATTTTTTTTCGCGGATTTAGCAGGCTTTAAAAATGGCTTCGGAGGTTGTCCGTGTTTGCCGTACTCGATAATATTTGCGAGTTTTGCGTTTGCTTCGCCGTCTTTACGAGGCTCGGCAAATCCTATTTTGACGTTGTAGTTACCGTTCTCGTCGTACTTTGCAGGTGACGTTCCGAGAGCGGAAACAAGTTCGCCCGTTGACCGCGAATCAAATTTTGTTCCGCTTCCGATAACGCTCTGCAAATTTGAGTGCACCTTTTCTTCAATTACTTCCGCTCCCGCAGCCAAAACTTTTGGTATAATTTCGTCCGTTTTTTCTCTGAGTTTTGCAATTTTCATCAGAAAATCTTCGGGCATTTTTACCGTACATTTAGCCATTGTTTGCATACCTCCTTGTTTTTCCTCTTGACATTTTTGCAAATTCGGAGTATAATTAAGTAAGAAAGTATGAAATTCCGATTGTTGGGGGTGTTTGCTATGTTAGCGGAATTACGTACAAAATCACAAATCACACTGCCGAAAGAAATTGTTAGCTCTCTCGGACTGTCCGAAGGGGATAAACTTGACGTTTGCGAAAAGGACGGCGTTATTTATTTGACGCCTGTTACTGTGTACCCGAAAAAATATGTTGACGAGCTTCAGACTGAGCTTTCCGAACTAAAGAAAAACATTGCTGACGGAAAACAGCCGACTTTTGACAGCATAGACGCGCTTTTAGAACGTTTGGAGAGTGACAATGCTTAAACTGACATTTACAGACAGGTTTCAGAAACATTACAAAACCTTGAATGAAACTGAAAAAAAGCAATTCAAAAACAAGCTTGCTATTTTTACGGAAAATCCCTTGCACCCGTCGCTTCGTGTAAAAAAGATACAAGGTACAGACGGCTTGTTTGAGTTCAGCGTGAATATGGATATCCGTGTTATCTGGTTTTACGAGGGTGAAGCACTGGTCGCTCTTGTTGACATAGGTCACCACGATATTCTAAAAAACTATTGATTTTTGCCGAGGACATATGCCCTCGGTTTTTTATCCGCTTGCTGTAATTTCTCTCGCCAAAACTTCAAGATACATTTTGCGCCCCTTGACATTCTCAGTCGACTTGATTTCAAACGTTCTTTCCTCGCAGATTATCCGCATATCCTTTGTTATCTCAACGCCCGGAATCACACGGATTTGAAACAGCTCTGTCGCGTCCGAAAACTGCGCCATATTCGCCCATTTCTTACTCCCGTGCCGACCTTCGCGGTATGCTCTGACTTCGGCAACGGTCGTTTCTTCCATGTGAGAAAATCCCTCATCATCAAGCACTTTTTTCTTGCTTATTATGCGGATTTTCGTGTTCATTTTTCCGAAGCTCACACCTTCCACTCCCTATCTAACCGCAGTAACAGATTAACCGTGTTCCAGACCTGCTGACCTGCCGACACATTATCCGCGAAAAATCCGCCTGTCGAACCGTCTCTGCTCTCATATAAATGACTTACAAGCATTATAACCGCCTGCTCGGTAGTCGGCGGCATTGCTTTTTCCGCATAACTGCCTTCGGGGATATGCTGATAACTTTCGGCATAAGAAATCGCGGCGGTTATGTAACTTTTCAGCAAATCATCATCTTCCGAGTGTTCAAGTATTAAATTTTTCTTGACTTTGACGAGTAATTCTTCAATTTCCATTCCCGCCGCGCTCCTTTCGTCATTCCGTTTCCATAAGTCCTGCCGTTTGCAATGCCGATAAAAGCGTATTAAATGTGCTTACAAGGTCGGAAACTTCCGACGCTTCACTGTCCGCCTGATACGCGATTTTCGGCGCGGCGGGAACATAAAGTTTCCCGTTTTCATCAACTGCGACTTCAACTGTTTCTGCGTCTTTTGCCTTAGCCTTTACACCTCCGAGAGTATCAGCCGAAGCAGTAGGCAGGGTATAAGCCGACCCGCCGCCCCCGCTCAAATCTTCGACTTCAGCCCCTTCTTCGATTATAAGCTTTCCGCCGATATGCGTAACTTCGCCGCCCGGCTCGGTGTAGTTCTTAACGTTGTAACTCATTATACTCCGCCTTTCATCTGCAACACCTTAACAGCCTCAGCAAGTACAAGTTTACCGTCAACGCGCTCGCTTGACAGATAGCCAATATGTCCGGTAGTTGCATACAACTCATACAAGGGCTTAAACGCTCTGCTCTGACGGTCTGCAATCCAGTAGTAGCTAAAATCGCCGAACGCAATCGTCTTAGCACTCGCCGCCGCAGTAGGCATAAAAGCCGAGGTATACACGGGTCTGCCAAGCAGCATATCAGGCGTATTAAGCTGCAGAGAAGGCTGCCAGAGGTACTGTCCCTGTCCGTCTTTGAGTTTGCGGATAAGCTTAATTGTATTATCGTTAAGCAGCCACACCGCTTTGCGGCGGTAAGGCGATTTGAGGGAGTAGAAAAGGTCCATAATCTCATCGCCCGTGATTGCTGCTTCTCCCGCAGCTGTCACACCAACGTCCGCGCCGCCTGCATCAGCAAGAATACCCGTAGGCTTATTCGAGCCGTCGCCCTTGATAAATGCCTCTTCTTCAAGGTTTCCAATGCGTCTTGCAAACTCTTTTGAAATGTACGACTGCATATTAAACGCCGAATCGTTCATCAATTCTTCGGAGATTTTAATTATAGCGCCTGCCTTGTAAGCGTCCAAAGAAACTTGATTAAATGAACCTTCGGTTTCAGGATATGTGCCTTCTTCTTCAATCCAACTTGCTGTTCCCGCGGTTGCTACAACGGGAATTTTGCGAGTTCCGCTTGATGTTCTGATAACTTTCGCAAGTTTTCTCATCACGGTTTCTTCTTCGAGAGCCTCAACAAGCACTTTTTCAAATTCGTCGGGTACAAGATACCCGCCCTCGCTGTCAGTGCCAACCGTCAAAGCGTTTATAATCTGCGGAGTAGCAACTTTCGAGCGCATCATATCCCAGAATTTCGCGTTGTACTCGTCAGATGCTCTCCCGCTCTTAAAATCGGGGTTTTTAGCCTGCGGTGCTGTCAGAATAGGCGAGTTCGCAGACTTTTTGAGTTCAGCTTCAATCTGCTCCTGACGTTCAAGCCTTGCAATTTCTTTGCCGAGGTCAGTTATTTCCTGTTCCATTTGCGTATATTTCGCATCATCTTCAGCGGAAAGCACGCCGTTTTCTTTCCTGTGCGCGTCCAAAAATGATTTAGCATTATTCCACGCAGCTACGCGCTTTTCGCGCAGTTCAAAAATTGTCATAATAATTCCTCCTAAAATTTAAGTAATTCCAGACGCTGTTCGAGTTCTTCTACCGAGCGCCCTGTGTTTTGCTTTTTAATCGCGCATTTTGCCGCGATTTTGTCCATAAGCGAGTTAATAACTTGCGTCTTGGAGTAGAGCATAGCCGATATTTCGGGCATTTCTTGTCTCTCGGAGCGCTCTAAAACGCCGTCCGCGAAGCCGAGTTCAATCGCCTTGTTTGCGTTCATCCACGTTTCAGACTCCATAAGATTTGATATTTTCTCCCGCGTCAGACTTGTTTTGATTTCATAAGCGTTGATTATGCTCTCTTTTACTTCGTCGAGCATATCTATTGCTTTTCTCATCTCGTTATGGTCGCCGAAAGCCATTGTTGCAGGATTGTGTATCATCATCATTGATACGGGCGACATTAAAACCTTGTTTCCCGCCATTGCAATAACACTCGCCGCGCTTGCCGCAATGCCGTCAATCTTTACAGTCACGTTATGCTTATAATCCATAAGCATTGTGTAAATCTGCGCAGCCGCTACACAATCACCGCCCGGAGAGTTAATCCACACGGTAATATCTCCGTCGCCGTTCATCAGTTCCTCTTTAAACATCTGCGGCGTAATATCATCGTCAAACCAGCTTTCCTCAGCTATCGTTCCATTTAAGACCAGTGTCCGTTCTTCTGCCCCTGTTTGGTTCAGTGTCTTGGTCCAGTTCCAGAACTTCTTCATTTGTTCCAACCCCCTTTCCGCTGTTCATAAATGTACCCGCCTGCGTCAGCGGCAGCATATTTCCGTTTACAAGATACAAGTCGCCGCCTTGCTCTGCGGGTATGCGGTCAAGGTTTTCAAGCTCGCGTATGTCATTCGCCGACATCCAGCCGTTCTGCCTTGCCGTTGCATATCCTCTCATTCTGCCCTCATAATCGCCGCGTAAAAGCCCCTCAACGTTGAATTTAATAAACATTGTCTGCTTCTGCTCGGGGTTTAAAAGCGCCTTTTGCATTGCCTGTTCCCACCGAACAAGCCACGGTTGCAGAGTGTACCGCACAAATTCAAGCGACTGCTGCTCAATGTTCGAGAAACTCGATTTGTCCAAATCTCCTATCATGTGCGGAGGAATACGGAAAATCCTTGCAATCTCGTCAATCTGAAATTTTCTGGTTTCCAGAAATTGTGCCTGCTCATTCGGCATTCCGATAGGCGTGTACTTCATTCCTTCTTCGAGAACGGCGATTTTGTGAGAATTTCTCGGACCGCTGAACATTCTCTGCCAGCTTTCGCGCACTTTGTTTGGGTCTTTTAACGTGCCGGGGTGTTCCAATATCCCGCTCGGAGTTGCGCCGTTTTCAAAAAACTTCGCGCCGTATTCCTCGCAGGACATTCCCAAGCCGATTGCGTTCTTTGCCATTGCAATAGGCGAGTAGCCGACAAGCCCGTCAAATCCAAGTCCGGGAATATGCAGGACATCTTCCTTTTGGAGTTTTACAATTGTACCCGTCTGACCTTCTTTCATCTGTCGTTCATCGGGCGGGATTGCATACTCATAATATATCTGCTTGTTATCATCTCTGCAGACTTCCATTCTGTCAGCCATAAGCGGGTATAACGCTATAACTTCATTCGCATTGTTGCGTATTATCTGCGCGTAGGCATTGCCCCACAACAGCAAGTGTGTCATAAGCGTTTCTCGGAAATTAAACGACGTCATTTCCGGGTTCGGCTCGTCATGGAAAATGCGATATAAACCGCTGTCAACCGCTTTTTCTTTTCCGCCGTCAGCCTTGTATCGGTATAAATGCAGCGGCAGACTTGCGACAGCTTCCGACAATATCCTTACACAGGAATACACTGCCGTAAGCTGCATTGCCGACCGCTCATTAACGTATTTCCCCGAACTTGACTGACCTAAAAAGAATGAAAACGCGCTTCCGCTTGTGCTGTTCATAGCAGGCGCGTCCCGCGATTTAAACAGTCTTGCAAAAAAATTCATAGGTTACTCCTTTCGCCTTTAAAATACCAAAATCCCTCTGTCATCATATACAGACGTGCTGTTCTGATTTCCGCATCTTATCGCCCTGTCAAGCGCCATTATCGTAGCAACCGCGCCGTCGATTTTCTCCGTAGACTTCTCTTTGTCTGCCTTGATATTTCCCGCAGGGTCAGTGCGAATAAAAATGTTGTCCATCATCCACCGCAGAACAGGGTGTCCGCCGTGAGCGATTTTTTCTTCAAGCACAAGCTTCATCAGTTCCTTAGTAGGCGGTGACATATCCTTAAAGCCTTGCCCGAACGGCACAACGGTAAAGCCCATATTCTCGAGATTTTGTACCATTTGCACCGCACCCCAACGGTCAAACGCAATTTCCCGAATGTTAAACCGCTCTCCGAGCCGCTCAATAAACTGCTCGATATAGCCGTAGTGTACAACATTTCCCTCGGTCGTCATCAAAAAGCCTTGTTGCTCCCAAATATCATACGGCACATGGTCACGCCTTACTCTCAGTCCGACATTTTCTTCGGGTATCCAGAAATACGGCAGAACCATATATTCCCCGTCCTCGTCAATCGGCGGGAATACAAGTACAAATGCCGTTATATCCGTTGTTGACGACAAGTCAAGACCACCGTAGCACACGCGCCCTTCAAGTTTGTCCTCATTCACCGCAAACGCGCATTTGTCCCACTTGTCCATAGGCATCCAGCGCACTGACTGTTTTACCCACTGGTTTAGCCTTAACTGCCTGAATGAGTTTTCCTCTCCGGGGTTTTGTTTCGCGCTGTTGCACGCCGCCTGCACTTTCTCAATGTCAACCGTTATTCCGAGCGACGGGTTAGCCTTCGCCCAGACCTTTGGGTCAGTCCAGTCGTCGTTCTGGTCCGCACCGAAAATCACGGAATAAAACGTCGGGTCAATCTTCCTGCCCGCTTCAATGTCAAGCGCCTTTTGATGTATCTCATAGCAGATAGAGTTTACGTCATTTCCCGCAGTCGTGATAAGGAAAAACAGCGGCTGCGCCCTCGCGTCGCCAGAACCTTGCGTCATTACGTCATAAAGTTTTCTGTTCGGCTGTGTATGCAACTCGTCAAAAATAACTCCCGAAGTGTTGAAACCGTGCTTGTTTGCAACGTCCGCCGAAAGTACTTGATAAACGCTGTTTGTCGGAAGATAGATAAGCCGCTTTTGTGATTCGAGGATTTTCACACGCTTCATAAGAGCAGGGCAGAGCCTTACCATGTCCGTTGCGACATCAAAAACGATCTTCGCTTGATTTCTGTCCGCCGCACAGCTGTAAATTTCGGCGCGTTCTTCGCCGTCGCCGCATAACAACAGCAGCGCGACCGCCGCCGCAAGTTCAGACTTGCCTTGCTTTTTCGGAATTTCAATAAAAGCCGTGTTAAATTGCCTATAGCCGTTCGGCTTGATTACTCCGAAAATATCTCTGATGATCCTTTCCTGCCAGTCGATAAGGTCAAACCGCTTTCCTGCCCAAATGCCTTTGGTGTGCGACAGGCTCTGTATAAAATTTACCGCAAAATCCGCTTTTTGTTTGTCGTAATGGGACGATTTCGCCATAAATTTTGTCGGTTTATAGCCTTTCAGCTTTCGCATTTTCGCTGTTTGCGCCATTCCCCCACCTGCTTTTATTTGCAATTGATTGCAAAATTCTTTTATCAAGCAAATAAAAAATCGGCAATCGTTTCAGACCACCGATTTTTTATATTTTCTATCATATCTCAAATTGAACAAACGGCGACACCTTTATTGGCGTACACTGTCAACTGCCAACAGCGCCCTGTGACCTCAGCAATTGTTCCATTGCGTCCTCAGCCGTTCCGACGTCGCTGTTCTCCTTGACAATCTGGAATATCTGATACCATAAATTGTTTATCTGTTTCATGTAATTTTGCGACATTGCGACAAACGGCGAAGCAATTTCCTGACCGGTAGTCGGGTGTTTCGACAAAAATCCATTTTTGGAAATAATATGCTCACATTGCACCCATCTTGCCACGCTCATTGCATAATTCCTGATGAGCTGAACACTCACAGCCTTTTCACAGCCTCTCGCTTTGAGCCATTGCCACGTTTCCTCGAAAACTTGAGCCGCAACAATTTCCTCTTTGCACTTTTGCTTCTCCGTCATATAGTCCTTGACTTCCGGGCTTTGCGCATTATCGGCATTTCCCGTCAGTTTAATAATTCCCGAAGGTTTCTTACCACTCGATTTTCTGCGCTCCGTCAAGCCCTTAGCACTAACGTCCGCGCCCTTATCGGCAACAGCCTTCGGTTTACGTCCGCTGCCTGCTCTTGCGCCGCCTCGCATAGTACCGTCTTTCGCCATTTTCTCACCCCCAAAATCCCTAACCGTTAATACCCCGTTTGATTTTGCCTTTTTCGCACGCGATACTCCGCGCCGTTGTCCGTTTCCTTTGCTTATAGAGATTTAAACTCCCCTACCGGTCGCAAATCTCGTTTAAATGTATCTTGGTGTGACACGACTGGCACAAGCTCATTAAGTTTTCAAAGTCATTCGTGCCGCCCTGAGAAACAGGCTTCTTGTGGTGTACTTCTTCAACAGGCGTCAGCCGTCCTTCTTTCAGACACATTTCGCACAGCGGGTGCAGCGCGACATATCTCGCCCGAATAATTCTCCATTCACGACCATAGCGCTTATTGACATCAGGACTGCGTTCGAGCCGATTGTAATTATCGCGTGCAATTTTCGTATGTGCATTGCAATATTCTCCGCACGTAAGGTTCGGACACCCCGGAAACTTGCACGCTCTTTTCGGTTTCCTCGGCACAATAACCGCTCCTTTTTAAATCATTTTTCATTTTATAGGATATCATATAGGCGTGTAGGATTGCAATAAGGTTTTGTAGGTTCTTTGAAAATCCTGCAGCGCATAGCCGTGAAGTTCTCTTGTGTACTGATATGTATAATTCAGTTCAACGGAGATCGTTTCAAGGGATTTAAATTCTACATATCGTCGAAATAGAATTTCAACATATCGGGTATCTTTCAAGCCTTGTATTTCATTTATGATTTTATGCTTTTCTTCAACGTACTTGTTAATTTCAGTGTTAATCTGCTGTTCGACTTCGATTATTTTATGAATGGTTTTAACAAACGGAGCTTCTTCAACAACGCTTGTTTTAATGTGTTCTTTTGAATAATCAATTCCTGTTGAACTTGAAGCTTTCAAACGCAAATCGGAAAGTTCCTGTATTTTCTGATTTATTATCGTATCTAAATGTTTTAAATGCTTCAGATAGTCTTTCGCTTTCATAGGTATAATTTCCTTTCATTTTGAACCGCTCTAAAGTCAGATATTCCAAAGGGTTGCAAAGAGTAATACCTGTTCATTGTTTCACCTCCTCTGTACAATCCTCTAAGCTCGCTATAACTACACAGCCCGACTTTTTGCCGATAAGTTCGAGCGAGTATGTCCAGCCTTTTTCCTTTGTGTACCTTGTAATAACTCCCGAAAGAGTATACACGGCGCTTAAACCCATATGCGTATGCACAACGGGCGTGCCGTCAACAATAGCCTTGTTTACCTGTTCCAAAGTCATCATAATTCATCGATCCTTTCTATCCTCACATAAATTCCCGTTTGTTTTGCGTAAAATTTCTCGACAATCTCGCTTGCAACAACCGCGTCGTCTTTCCAAAACCCCGCTTTTGTCATGCAGTCCTTAAGCAGTTTCTGAAGATTATCGGTGTCGGGTCTGGTTGACTTATATTCACCGTCAGCGTGCCTTTTCCCGCTCGGAAACAGCCACTTTACAGTAAGCCTTACCGACTTGTCAAACGGCGTTTTAGGCTTATTCTGCGCAAGATACGCGGTAAGTTTTTGCCGAGCGTTTTTCAGTTCGGGCGTGTCATAGAAAACGGGCTTTCCGTTTCTGACGGTCACTTTGTGTTCTTGCGCGGTAACTGTCGGCGGTATCATGGGCATAAAAAATTCTACCATAGATGTCCTTTCTGCAGTGCTTGAAAAAAATCTGCAAGTTACCGTTAAGCGTGTAGGGGTCACCGCCGCATTTAAGCGGTGACCTACCGTACACGCGTAACGGTAGTGAGTGACACGAACTATATATAAGGGGTGACAACAATTTGTCACCACGTTTTTTAACGTGGTGTCCGAACTTTGACACGACGTATTTTTAACGTGGTGTCCAAGTTGTGACATTTTGACATTTTGACAAATGTCACGTTGTGTCACTGTCCTTTTTCCTGATAAGTTTTGTTCGGCTGTCGAGTTCATAATCAAATTTGTCCAACCATCTTCTGACTGTCCTCTCGCCTACATCAAGATACTCTGCTACTTCTTTTACCGTTGCAGGTTCTCCGCAGTTGACGTTTAAAAGGGCTTGTTCGAGCTTTTCCTTGTTGCCGTCATTCTGCTTTTTGGCTTGCTTTCTGCGCTTTTCATTCATCACCTGCCAAGAGGTAAGGTCGCCCTCGGCATTGAGGTCTTTAAGCGCTCCCGCTTCGTCAACTCGGTGTATCGGATAATCAAACCACAAATTAAGCGCAGGAAACTTCGGAAACTCGCGCAAAGTGCCGTCTATTCGCCAAGCCGAGCGCATTGTGATTTTCCTCTCGGCTTCGGAGATTTTTGCGGTAAGCTCGGCAAATTCCGTTTCGGAAAGCGCCTTTTTCGCGTGCGACATCATTTTCTGAGAAGTAACCGTATCGTCCTGCGAATAGTCGCTGTACCCGATTTTATCAAGCGCAGACAAGCACAACTTGCATACCGCCTTGTTCTTCTCCTCTTTTATCAGGCTTTCGGAAACGTCGAGTTCAATAAGGTCGAGCAGAGCGTCGGGGTCTCTTGCGAATACGCCCGAACCGCTCGCTCTGTCCATACTGCGCTTTGCACCTTGTGCGCCTTTTGAGTGGTGATGACAGTAAATGACCGCGCAGGAAAGTTCTGTACATACCTTGTCAAACTGATTGCAGAAATTCGACATATCGCTCGCGCTGTTCTCATCACCCGTTATGACCTTGTAAATAGGGTCGATAATGACGGCGATATACTCTTTTTTTGCCGCTCTGCAGATAAGTTTCGGCGCAAGTTTGTCCATAGGCACAGACTTTCCGCGCAGGTTCCAGATGTCGATATTCCTTATGTTCTCGGTTTTAAATCCGAGAGCGGAGTAGACATCTTTAAATCTGTGCAGACAGCTTGCGCGGTCAAGTTCAAGGTTTACATACAAGACCTTGCCCTTTGTACACTTAAATCCTAACCACTTTTCGCCCTCGGCAATTGCCGCGCACAATTCTATCAGCGCATAACTCTTTCCCGCCTTTGACGGTCCTGCGACAAGCATTTTGTGTCCCTGCCTTAAAACTCCCTCAATAAGCGGTTCGGCAAGTTCGGGGAGATTATCCCAGACCGTTTCCATATTCTCTACTTCCGGCAGGTCGTCGTTTATTCCCTCTACCCAGTCGCTCCACTCCGAAAAACTCTTTTTGCCGATATTAGTTGCAATAAGGCACTGTTTGCTGTCCTTGCGTATAACTCCCGGCATTCTCGACAGCCGCGAGGGATTTTTGTTCTGCGTGTCTATTTTCAGTCCGTGTTTCTGACAAACGCTGTACAAAAACTCAACGCGCTTTCTGTATTCGTCATAGCTGTCAGCGCCGATATTGACGATAGCGTGAAGCGACTTGTTGCCGCTGTAAACCAACGCTCGGGCGGGCAGTTCAAGCTTTCTTATTATCGCGTACTGCTCCTTTACATCAAGACAGTCACTTTCGACAAGCGCATATCGGAAATCGGTAACATTTTCGTTCTTAACGCCTTTTCCGTCAAGAGGATTGAACCGTATCCACGCGCCCGCTTTGGGGTTGTAGTCGCCTAAAACTCTGCCTATATCGCCGCCGCATTTAGACAAGCGGTCAATAAGCTGACCTGCCGTTCTGTCGCAGTTTCCCTTGTTCGCGGGGATAAACTTTCCGTCTTTCTCGACGCTTGCTACTACATATCCGACATTTTCGTCGGGACTGAAAAGCGCCCTCAGATATTCAATAAGCTGTTCGTGAGGCTCGCGTTCGGGGAAGTCGTTGCCGCCTGCCTCATAGGATATTTCATCTTCCCAGTCAAGAGCCTTGCTTTCGCCGTTAAAAAAGGTCATGCCGTTATCTTTTGCAAGTTTTATAATTGTAGCGCCCGTAACGGGATTTTCTCTGTCTGTAAAGCTGTCCCACTTCTTTTCGCATTCTCCCGCATGATAACGACCGCTGTCGCTTTTGCTCCATTCGTCCCACACGTCATAGGAATATCCCTCGTGCTTTAACGCCATACCGACATAAAGCCAAGTCTGATAGTCAAGATTTGCGGGGTCTATGTATTTTAGCGCCTCGTTTAGTTGTCCGTTATTAAAACTCATTATTCACTCTCCTTAAAATTTTCCTGCTGTCCAAGCTCGCGGCTCAATTACAGTCCCGTCCTCGATAATTACACTGCACTCTTCGCCCGTGCTGACTCTTGTCGCGATAGCCTGCAAGCCCTCGGCTTCGAGCCAGCTTCCGAACTCTTTAAGCGTAATATTGTCCATTTGTTCGAGCTTGTCAAGCAGTACAAATCCGCATTCGGGATTTAGTTTTCTTACGATAGCCGTCGCTATCTTAAGCTGTTCCGAACCGCTCATACAGTCCCATTTGCTGCCGTTGTAGATAAGTTCTCCGCTTTCTACCGACAAACCCTCTAACGGCATTTTCGCACCGTTTAAAAGAGCCTTGCGGGCGTTTCTTGTTGCGTTCAGTTTTTCCGTAAGCTCGTTGTACTGTTCGCGTATCTCCGCCGCCTCTGCCGCCGCTTTTTCGCGTTCGATATTTGCGCGAACTTTGTTGTTGTTCTCCTCGATTGCCGCAATGCTCTGTTCTATTTCTGCGGTGCTTTCGTCTATGAGGTCTTCGGCTGATCTCCTTGCGGTCTCAAGGTCTTTTTCAAGCCGTTTTACAAGCTCGACAGCGGAGTTGTATTCCTGCTCTATCTTAGCCAAATTCTCACGTTTGCGCTGATTTTCGCCGTTTTTGGCAAGTATGTCCTGCTGTATTTTCACAAGCTCTGACACCGACATTATTTTTTCGGGAGCATTTGCAAAGCTCGGCATTTCGAGCGCATATTTTTCCTTCCTGTCCGCAATTCTTCCGACTTCAAGGCGCTGATTATAAAGCCGCTGTTCCTCGGTTTCAAGTTTAAGCAGCTCGTCTTTAACGCCTATTATCTTCAGCAGTATATCTGCTTTTTCCGAGGACTTTGCCGACATAAATTTCGGCAGGTCGAGCGCAAGCGTTTCTATAAATTCGTTCAGCAACTGCTGACCGCCCTTTTTACCGCTTTTGTCCGTTACTTTAAGTTTTGAGCTGTCGCCATACCGCTCGACTATAATGCCGTTTGAAAGCTCGACTTTCAGGTGCGGGGGAATAGCCGAGCCGTCTCTTTCGGGCTTTGAGGGCTTGTATCTGTCCCCGCCCAGCGCCCACGCTATCGCGTCCAGAACGGAGGTCTTACCCTGTCCGTTCCGTCCGCCTATAACCGTTAAGCCGTTCTCCGTCGGCACAAGCACAACGGCTTTTATGCGCTTTACATTTTCAAGTTCAAGTTGATTTATTTTTACCATTTTTATACTCCTTTCAGTTTAATTAGTTTAATTAAAACGGATAATCCCGCATAGCCTTTACGCAGTCAAAAACCTGCTCCCAAGCGCCTATAAGCACTCCGTTTACAAATTCTTCGGGATAGTCATTTATCGGCATATCCGCGGGGAAATAGCCTTTTTGAGATACTACGTTTCTTATCTCCGCTTCGTCAACGCCGTTTTCTGTCATAAGGTCGCTTAAAGCCCTCGGAAGAGAACCGCTAAGCTCGTTATTTTCCTGCTCTGCGGGCGTTTCGACAACTTCTTCTGTTTTCGCCGTTTCAGCGATATCTGAGGTCGGCTCTGCTGTTTCCTGTTCAAATATATGCCGTATCTGTCCGTATTCCATAGGTATCTCTTCGGGAAGGCCATAGCGGTTTTTCGCGTCCCAGCAGGGGTGATGTGAGGTGAACATAACGCGCCTGCCGCCCTGAGCCTTGTGCTTTTTTCCGTCTTTGTCGGCGGCTACCGAGAGCGTTTTATAGTTCGCAAACAGCACCATATCCGCCCATTCCTTTACAAGAGGGGAAATTGCACTGCCCGTTTTCTGACCAAGTTTCATTTCATAGCGGTCATAACTGCCGAGTTCGTCGGGCTGTTCAAACTTTCTTATGCAGGCGTGAGCAGTCAGGACAACATTTATCCCCGCGCTTATTACGTCAGTCAGTTTGTTCAAAAACTTTCCGAAGTCCTCTTTTTCATAAACATAGCCTTTGCCGTATCCGAAATCTTCAATGCCCTTTTTGCCGTTGCGTTCGCACAAGTCCTTGATACAAAGCGTTTCAGCCCAGTCAACGGTATCTATGACAAGCGTCTTGCAGGGTTTGTTCTTTATAACAAAGTCTATCTGCTCGTTAAGGAACGCCCACGAGGACGGCTTGTCCATTCTTGCCACGTCAAGCTCCTTTGTACTGCCCTCGGTGTCGATAAAAAGAGGTTCGGGGAACTGCGCGGCGAGCGTCGATTTTCCTATGCCCTCGGGACCGTAGATAACTACCTTTTTCGCTGATACGATTTTACCTTTTGTTATGTTCATTTTTCATGCTCCTTTATTATGTTGTAGGTTTATATTCGGCAGGGTTAATTGAGTACGGCACCCGCCAGCCGTTCGCGGCAATTCTCGTGATAAGATTTGACGCCGCTTCAAACGACCATTCTCCCACACGCTTAAAGCCTTTGTTTTCGAGCAGTCTTATCTGTTTCGGCGTTGAAAGTCCCTCTTGACGGCGCTTATACAGCCTGTTGAGCAAGAGCGCGGCTTTTCCCGCATTTTCAAGCTCGTCCGTAAATATCCCGCATTTTTCGAGAGCCTCGCGCTGTTTATCGGTAGGCGGCATCATCTCCCAGCCGAACGACGGAACATACCCCGAAAGGTCTGCCGCGCCTATCGACATTTCAAACTGAAGCGGATCTACGAGAGCGCGTTTTCTCTTGCGCATTTGCATAAGCTCATTTGCAAGCGCCCTCTCGCGCTGTTGTACAACGTCCTCGGCGGCTTGTTTTTCGGCTGTTTCTATGTCGATAGCCGCTCCTGCCTTTTCGAGGTTCTCCGTCATTTTTTCGGCAACTTCCGCGCTTTCGCAGATAAGGTGTGCAGGTCTGCAAAGTTCGTGCCGCTGAGTATGCCACAAGAAATCCAGCAACAGGAGATACTCCTTGTTCGGAGCGAGCCTTGTTCCGCGTCCTACCATTTGACAATAAAGCGAGCGGACTTTTGTCGGTCTGAGTACTACTACACAGTCAACGCTCGGACAGTCCCAACCCTCTGTAAGGAGCATTGAATTACACAATACATTATATTTTCCGCTTTCAAAATCCGAAAGTATCTCGGCTCTGTCCTCGGAATTGCCGTTTATCTCGGCAGGTCTGAAACCGCGCTCCGCAAGAATGTCCCTGAACTTTTGCGAGGTTTTTATAAGCGGCAGGAAAACTACGGTCTTGCGGTCTAAGCATACGTTCTTCATCTCGTCGGCAATTCTGTAAAGATACGGGCCAAGAGCCGTGTCAATGTCGCTTGCTTTATAATCTCCCGCCTGCGTCGAAACGCCCGTCATATCAAGTTTAAGCGGTATTGTGAGCGCTTTTATCGGCGACAGATACCCCTCGCGTATAGCCGCAGGGAGAGAGTATTCATATGCAAGCGAATTGAAAACCGAGCCTAAGTTTTTCATATCTCCTCTGTCAGGAGTAGCCGTAACGCCTAAAATCTTTGCTTTGCTGAAATGCCGCAGTATTTTCTGATAGCTTTCGCTTATTGCATGGTGAGCCTCGTCAATAATTATCGTCCCGAAATAGTCGGCAGGGAAACGGTTCAAACGGCTGTCGCGCATAAGCGTCTGAACACTGCCTACAACAATTCTTTCCCACGAGTTAAGGCAGGTCTCGTCAGCCTTTTCTACCGCGCAGGAAAGCCCGCAGGACGACAGTATCTTTGCTGCAGCTTGCTGTAAAAGCTCGCCCCTGTGCGCAAGGATAAGCACTCTCTCGCCTTTTCTTACACATTCTTCCGAGACCTTAGCGAATACTATCGTCTTTCCTGTCCCCGTGGGCAGCACGAGCAAGGTGCTTTTGTTGCCTTGCTCCCACTGCTCAAAAACAGCTTGTTTTGCTTTAAGCTGATAAGGTCTGAGTTCCATAGTTCCTCCCCTTAAAACTTACCGGGAGTGAAAACCCCGCCGAAGTTTCCCGAACTCGTCTGTTGTGCTGAATTATTCGGCTCGTAGAACTTCTTCACTTCGTTCGACTGCATTTTCTCACCCGCATTGTTTGTCCATTCGCGGATACCTATTTTACATCTGCCCGTTGCTCCGATAACTTTGCTCCAGTTCATTCGCAGAGGCTCGCCGTGTTTTTTCTGACCTATGCCGATAAAGAACGCTGAGATAAGTCCCTCGCATTTGGTGTGCAAAAAGAGGTTGTGCTTTATGTAAGCCTTACCGCTCGTGCTGTTTATCTCAAGCGTTATGATCGCCTTGTTGCAGGGAGGGAGCTTTGCGCTTCCCTCGTGACGGGCGCGTTCAAATCCCGTTACCTTAAAATTGTAGTCGCCTTCGGGAAGAAGGATAAAATCACTTTCGTGAGATATCTCGTCGTCCCAATCCAATTCTTTTTCAATAAATTCTGCCATTGTAAAATCCTCCTAAAATATTATTTTTTTGTTATATTTGTCCGACCGAAAAAGCCGGTACATGTTTTGTTAAATATTGCCTTACGCGTTTTCCTGCCGAATGTTTTTGTTCAGAACATCGGCTAAATAGTCGGGGTAGTCAAGCATTGCGCCGTAATCAAGCGTTGACGATCCGCTGTAAATCGGCTTCGGAATGCCCAGCTTTTTCCGCTCGTTAAGTGATATGCACTCCTTTGGCGCAATCTTTCTTTTAAGCCGTTTTTCGTACTGCTTTGCAACATATTTGCCGTATGACAAGCCCTCTGCCGTTGCCTTTCTGACAATGATGTTGATGTACATGTTTTTGTTTGTTATTTTCATTTAATTTTCACCTACTCCAAATGTAATTGTAAATCCGACATTTCCCGCTCTTCGGCTTTCCTGCGCTCTTTGTATTCAACATATTTCTGCCGATACTCGTAAGACTTGCCGAAGATATTCCATGCCGCTCGAACCACGTTAGGCTCATAAGGGCGAATTTTCTCCAAATCTGAAATAGCCTTGTAAGATATAGGACACCCGCAGCACCCTGTCCGTTTTAACCCGTAAACCTCGTAAGCGTCGCTGTATCTTATCCTGTAATGATCCTTATACCATGCCTTGTCCTTATCAGTTATATAAAAAAGCGGGCGAAAACGGAACTTATCACCTTGCGTATAGAAACACATTGTGTTGCCGTCATTTTCAAAGTCGACTCCGCGCGGAACGGAACGCATACCGCCTTCAGCTCGCCGCTCGCCTGTTATAATCAAATCATAATCTTTTTGAACTTGATGTGCCAACTGCTTTTTACAGTAATCACAACACTTAGCACTGATTTGAAAATCAGGCGGATACTCGGCTATAAAATCCCGCATATATTTCGACGAGTTAATAACAAGCTGAATATTCGGTCGCGGTTCTCCTGCCGAATTACAACAGCACAAGAAATTTATAATAGCCTCGCAGCCGGGATAACGAGCTTTAAGTTCTGCACGTTTAGCGCGTTTGTCCTCGGCGCTTTCATATTCTTCGGCAATTGACAACGGAATATTTTTGCTCTGCCAACCGGATAAGCCCTCGGACATAATCTTAGATACAAAAGGTATGCCGTATTTGCGAGTAGCTTCAACAATATTAACTTTTGGGCGAGCCTCCTCGATTTCAACACCGTATTTCCGAGCGGTTTCTTTAACGTGGTCTCTGGTAGCTTTCATCTCCAAGCCCGTATTGAAAAATATGTATCTGACGGGCGGCACCGAAGGAAACCATTTGCGCGTCCGCTCAATTAAGTCGATAAGTATATCGCTGTCCGAACCGCCCGAATAGGAGCAAATAGCGTTAGGGTGCTGCTTTAGACGAGTTGCGATAATGCCTATAATTGCTTGGAACTTGTCAGGTGCATCTAAGTCGGCATAAGAAGGGCGTTCAGTGTACACGCGGCTTTTATATTCGTCCTTCATTAGTTTCTCCTCTCCGCTACAGCCTGCACCGCAACTCCCGCTCCTACCATCACTAAGCCTACCGCGATATGTACAAAATCCGCTGACGTAAGATAGCCGTAGTAGTCGCCGTTGCCGATAGAGCCGATAACAAGCAACAGCCCGACCGTAATAAGTACAGCGACGACCGCTATGCGAAGTTTCTCCATAATTCCACCTCCGAGATTTTCTTTGTTGTTTATCTTTTTAGGCACTTACTCCATTTCTCCACTATGATCTGTAAATAACCATTGTGGGCTGCATTTTAGTGCAATTGACAACATAACAAGTTGTTCGAGAGTCCAGACGCGCGGATTGTTCCTGCGGTCGGCATACGTTGACTTTGGAATATTAAGCTTGGCGGAAATTTCCTTGTCTGTTTTAAGACCGAAGTAAGCGCAGCGGGATTCAATGTTCCGCTGTACTATTTGCATCATCTTTGCAGTTTCAGATTGCTTTACTTTTGACATTTAAATCACCTCTTTAATAGATTTGCAGACAGAAATTTATTTATAAAATACTCCTGCCCCTTGCCTGTAACTTTTGTTGTTCTGTTAATTCTGATCGAACCGTCAGGATTGTTTATAGTCGTTTCTTTTACCTCGAAAAGTCCCATATCCATAGCACGTTGTGTGGGCATGTTATGTGAACTGCCGCCTTTCATCAGATAGCCTTCTTGCCTTAACTGCTCAAACAGACGTTTCTGACCTGTGTCAACTCCGTTCTGTTTGAGCAACTTAGCAAGGTCGCCTATTAGAATTGAGGTTTTTGCCGCCTCCACAGCGTTTGCGAAAACAATCTTAGGTTTGTCCTGCTCGGCTTGATTTTCAAGAGCAATACGCTTTTCGCGTTCCTCTTTGAGAGCCTTAAACGCCGCTATTGCAAGGTCGGGATTTTGCAATAACTCTTCTGCCGCATATGCTTTGTGTTTGCGGATTGACGGAAGAACTTCAGAAGTTACCCAATGCTTAAACTTTTTGGCATTCGGCAGCTTGCTTGAAAGAATTAGGCTGTAAAGTCCGCTCTCGTTGATAATCGTTAATTCCTGCGTTCCTCCAAGGGTGTCGTGTTTTGCGACCCCCTTATCTTCGCTGTCAACGTGTCTTGCTATAGCATCTCGTACGTTGCTGTAGCCGAGTTTCTCCGCCACATCTTTGCCCACGAACCACGGTTCTCCGTCAATTGACGTTCCCCGTATCGAGCCGAAATCCGAGTTGTTAAATGTTGTAAGTTCCATTTTTAGCCTCCTAAATTATTTTGATACCACAAGCGTATCAAAAAGTTCATCAAGCGGCACATCTACGCCGAGAATAGCTTTAATTTTTCGCGCTTCAGCAAGTGAGATTTTGCGCTTGCCCGTGAGCTTAAGCGACATACACGACGCACTTAAATTCATAAGCTCGGCAAGTTTTTCAAGCGTCATTTGCCTGCGCGCTAATTCGGCGCTTAAATTCGGATATACAATTTTTGTCATAATATTTTCACTCCTTTCTATAAACTCAATTGAGTTTATATAACGGTATTATACATTCAGTTGAGTAAATTGTCAAGTACTTTTTGAAAAAAATATTTTCAATTGAGTAAATTCAACTTGACACATTGTAAATTTTGTTGTATAATACTTTATAGAGAGGTGATAAAAAATGACAGTTGAGGAACAGTTAAAAGAACTGATTTTAAGCAGATTTAAAAGCGTTCGTGCATTTGCAATTGCAATAGACGTCCCGCCGTCCACTATCAACAACATTTTCACGCGCGGTATAGGCGGCGTTAGACTTGGGACAGCTATTCCGATGTGTATAGCATTAAACATTGATATTGCTTATCTGGTAAGCGGGGAAATCCGCTCGAAAGACATTGCCCTGCAACTCGAGCCTGACGAAGAAAAACTCTTGAATGCTTACCGGAGCTTTAATGCCGAAGGGCAGGAAAGGCTGCTGCAATATGCTGTTGATATGACGCAACTTGACCGATACAAAAAAGTATGTGGTAAATCTGATCTGGCTTAGAAAATGCAAATAAGCCGCTCTACTGAGCGGCTTAAACTAAACAAAGGAGAAATATAAAATGAAATCTAAGACTACTGCGTTGATTTTATGCATATTCTTAGGCTATTTGGGTATACACCGTTTTTATGCAGGCAAAATAAAATCTGGTATTCTTTATCTTTTTACATTCGGACTGTTCGGGATAGGTTGGATTGTTGATGTAGTCTTGATTTGCAAAGACAATTTTCTTCCCAATCAAGCAATGGCTTCGGTCAGAACAACTTCGCAGCCTGCTCAAAAAAACACTTCTACACCAACTTCTGTTTCCGTATCTGCGCCACGTCAGTATGTTCCAATGCCGTCATTTCCAAATTTTACAGACGGATACGGGTTACAATATGAGTATGAAAATGAATTGTACTTGATAAACACGACAGCCGCTGAACTTAACGTAAAACTTGGTGGGGAAATAACTTTCAAGCAAGAACCGGAAAACGAGCACGACAATCAAGCTGTCGCCGTTTTTCAAGACAACCGCAGGCTCGGTTATATATACAGAGGTCAGACGCAGGAAATGGCGAACCGTTGGTTAAAAAATGGGACTTCGCTTTTGGGATATATAAGCTCCGTCGATATTTCGCATAATAAAATCAAGTATAAAATCGGATTTTATAAGCCGCTCGCTGAAATGCAGAAAGAAACCTTTAAACTTACAGGACTGCGACAGAAGGACAGCATAGGAGAGCTGAGAGAGGACAACATCAGGATTTTCTCTGTGGGTGATAGTGTTACTGCAGAATATGATGTGGCAGAAGAAAAATATATCGTATGGTGCGGCGGCTGCGAAATCGGCACGTTGCCGAAAAATGCTGAAGAATTTGCAGAAGATAAAAAGAAAATCATTGGAGTTTTGACAAAAATAGATTTTGATGATGAAGATAAATGCTCAGCAGAGGTTGAACTTTATAAGTAATTTTTGCAATTGATTGCAAAAACGGATTTTAAGAGGGTGAGAAAATGGCATCAGAAAAAAGTTCCTGTGTTGTATGAATATTTGTTCGAAATTCTATAAAATTTGGTCGATTTTTTGTAACATATCCACAAATTGATTGTTTTTTTATTGACAATTACAGCTATTGGGAGTATAATATAAATGTAGTTAAGACTACACTATATCAGACAGTGTATTCCCGATAGTAGTTCCCCCACCATAAGGGGTGTTACGAGGTCGGGAGTATTTTTATTTTTGGAGGTTTTATGAATAGCACTGATTTGGTAAGTATTAAGCGCACAGTCACAACAGCTATACTCGTTGACGGTGGTTTTTACAGGCGGCGAGCTGTATTTTATCAAGGCTATATTTCACCCGAAGAACGGGTTGAGGAACTTATTTCCCATTGTCGTTCATTACTTAATGCGGACAAATTTGAACAGCGAAATCTTTATCGCATATTTTATTATGATTGCCCACCTATTGATAAAAATGTATATCATCCGCTTCTTAACAAAAGCATAAATCTCGGTAATTCAAATGATTACAAATGGCAAAAAAAGTTTTTAGAAACGCTTAAAAGCAAAAGGAAAGTAGCCTTGCGTCTTGGCAGACTTAGCGAAAATGACAGTACATATTTGTTAAAGCCCGATGTTCAGAAAAAACTGATAAGAGGAGCAATAAGCATAAACGATTTGACAGAACGGGATTTTGCTTTAAATATAACACAAAAAGGCGTAGACATGAAGATAGGCGTTGACATTACAACTTTATCAGTAAAAAAGCAGGTTGACCAGATAATTCTTATTTCAGGCGACAGTGATTTCGTTCCTGCCGCAAAACAAGCAAGGCGAGAGGGCATAGATTTTCTTTTAAATCCGTTGGGGGCGTCTATCAAAAAAGATTTATATGAGCATATCGACGGCTTAATAAATTATATTCCGCAAAAATACACCAATAAATCAGAGCATACAGATGAAACTGATGAACAGAAACTCACTACATAGAATTAGGAGTTGAAAAACAATGGCTTCTGCAAAGAAATTGCCGTCTGGGAAATGGCGTGTGCTGCTGTACACGGGAGCTGATGAGCAAGGCAAAAGAAAGTATAAATCATTTACGGCTGACAGTAAAAAAGAAGCAGAGTTTCTCGCGGCGCAATATAACCAACTGCACATAGAAGTTAACCGCTCAGAAATGACGCTCCGAGCGGCAACAGAGCGGTATATAAAATCAAAAGAAAATATCCTCTCTCCGTCCACCGTCCGCGGCTATTATGTGATTTTGAAAAATTACCTGCCGCGTCTGTTTGCGGTAAAAATCAAGGATATAAATCAAGAAATTATCCAGATTGCTTTTAATGATTTCGCAAAGAGCTACAGCGCGAAAACTTGCCGTAACGCTCACGGCTTAATAGCAGATGTCCTCAAATCGGAGCGCCCCGACTTGCATTTGAAAACAACATTGCCGCAAAAATCAAAATCCGACATTTATGTCCCCGACGCGCAGGAAATCGAGCAAATTTATCCGCTGACCGAGGGTACAAATATTGAAATACCTTTTATCCTTGCAACGCAGTGCGGGCTTCGTGCGTCCGAAATAAGCGGGCTTGATGTATCCTGCGTCTATCCCGACCATATCGAGATTAAGCAGGCGCGAGTAGACGGGCTTGACGGCGCAGTACTCAAAAAACCGAAATCATATTCGGGCTTTAGAAGTATTCCGATAAGCGCAGAAATACACGACATTCTGATAAGCAAGGCAGACGGGAGCAGAATTTGCTCAATGACTTCTACTTCTATTTCTTCGGCTTGGGGAAAATTTCGAGCAAAACACAAAATAGACGCTCATTGCAATTTCCATGCGCTCCGCCACCATTTCGCGAGCCGGTGCTTGCTTTTGGGAATACCGCAAAAGTACATTGCTGAGCTTATGGGGCATAACTCACTCAATATGATTGAGAAAGTATATCAGCACGTTTTTCCTTCGGCAATGGCAGAGTTCGCGGAAATGTTGCGGGAGCAGGACAAAAAATTTATGCAACACAAAATGCAACACAAAAATAAAAAACTCGCATAATAAAGCCGTTTTTAACATATTTCCAACGGGTTCAATTCCCCTCGGCTCCACCACGCATTGAAGCCCACCGTAAAGGTGGGCTTCAACGCTGCACATTTTTACTTTGAAATTCCCTAATGGAATTTCAATTTTGCTTCGCAAAACCGTAAAAATGTGCTACTACCCGAAAAGTGGTTTTAAATTCCAACTTACAAAAAATCTTTTTTGTAAAGGTTAGACAACTAGAGGCTAGAAGTTAGAGGTAAGAGGTAAGAATTTGTACCGAACGGTTGTTCGCCGAGTTCTTACCTCTTACTTCTTATTTCTTACTTCTAAAAGCTCAAAACCGTAAAATCTGTACCACGCCGCCAAACAGCTTAGCAGTGCGGATTTTCTCTGTTCCAATAATCCGAAAATTCAATCACCGGCTCGGAAATACATTCAATGAAAACAGGTTTAAAACCATCATACAACACGAAATACAACACGAAAACCGCTTTGTAAGGATTAGACATGTTTAAATTTTTTACTTTGAATTTCCCTAATTTGAAATATTATTTTATTTCAAAATTTTTTTTATTTTCCTATTGACAAACATAAATAATGGTGTTATAATGTACATGTACTAATAAGAATAATACATATAACACTTTTAGTACAAGCTGTCGGGTATATTTTATTGAGCTGTTTGAGGGGGAATGTAAAATTCAAATGATCACAAAACAAATTCTTAAAAACAAGCGGCATGAAAGGATAAGACTATGAGAGAGAAAAGAATCAGCAGGCTACAGATAATATTGGTGTTCATCTTACTGTGCGGCTTAGGTTGTTACTTTATAGTTTTCATTATCCCGAATTTCATTAAGAACGAAGATGGTTTAAATGCCGAATTATCATCAAGCGGAGAATTTTATTCAAGTAATGTTTCAGCATTTGAAAAATCCCTTATGGGAGAATGTAATCTCCTTGTAAAATTCAAGGGAGCCGAAACGGAATATTTCCCTCACGGTGACACTTACAGCATAAATACAAGGCAGATAAACATGATAACGTCAAGCGACAAAGGATATCAATTCGATCGCTTTATTGAAAACGAAAAATTAAAAGTCAAAGGAAATTATTACGGAAAGCTGTATTCCGTTTTAATTGATTATAAGATCTCGGCCTTTACCGGAAAGGGCTATCCCAGAGAACCATACGAAGAAGAATGTCTCGGAAATTTTTATTTAAATGTTCATTCATAAGGGGCGAGATATATGTTTTTAAAGTACATATCTAATAATTTTAAAAAGCACAAATTGAAGTATATTGTAATGGCACTGTGTGAGATAGTGTTGTTGCTTATTTCTCTTTTTGCAAGCTGTACGGTAATGAATTATGTTATCGAAAAGAACTATGCCGTGGAAAATGCAAAGGGATTTACTTTTTCATTTCCCGATGCCGAAGGTTTAAGCCCCAACGACCCTAAATACGCCGAAAAAATTGACAAATGTCCCGATGCGGAAAGTCTAAGAGAAAGGATATATGAATTTTGCAGACGCTCGCCTGTTGAATTGTCGTATGTGTCTATAAGACTTGCCGACAATAAATATAATTATACCGTTACTGATTATTACTTTGTCACATACGACGACCTTGTGGATTTCTATGAGAAATCAATGTCAATGTCCGCAGGTACATATCCTACCGAAGAACAGTATTTAAATCATGAAAAGGTCGTTGTTCTCGGAATGCTCCCGACATGGCTGGGACGAGATCCGTTTGCCTATTCCGATGAAAGTCATGTACTTTTCGGAAAAAATGACGACGAATATCTTGTTGTCGGGAATAATCCCATAAACGATTGTTTCAGCATTTTATGGGGAAGCGAGCCGGATAATTCAAAGGTTTGCTCTGTCGCTCTTATCTCAAAGGACTTAGTGACAGATGAACAGAAAAAAGAAACAGAAGCCCTGTTTAAAGAAATAGTCGCTCCCGATATAAATATTGCAAACACCTGGCTCCCAAGCAACGACGGCTTGCTTGAGATACGCAAAAGCGTTTCTATCATTATAATGACGTTGGCTCTGCTCGTAATATCCGCATTTATTATCCTTGCGATCTTTAAGTATATGACAGACGAGCACAGAAACGAATATGCCGTTTTAAGGCTTTGCGGCTACGGGAAATTTAAGGCATTGGCTTTTCCGTTTGTTGAGATAATTTCCATTTCGGCGGTCTGCTCGGTTTTGTCGTGCGTTATTTTCTCGCTTTTCATTCCGCTTTTAAAGAAGAATTTCCCTGCGGTTGCGGTGTTGTTTGACTTCGGTTTTTTTGCGATCTTTACTGTAGGATTTATAGCAATAACGGCTATTATGTTTGCTGTTTATATTGCCCCGTCGTTAAACAGATCGGTGAGCGATGAACTTCGGGAAATGTGAGGTGAAACAAATGGGATATTTAAAATTATCTTTTTCATCTTTCAGTAAAAACAAGCTCACTTTTGTTTTTATGGTTATTGTTATTGCCGTACTTTTTCTGACGGTAAATTTTATGATATCCACGCTCGCTGACAGGCAGATGCTCACAAAGGGATATGAAAAGGTTTTAAGCGATAATACGGCTGTTGTGTGCGATATAAATTACACGGTAAAAAGGGCGCAGGGTCTTGTCGGCAGTTATAAAGAATCGCGCGAACAGATATTGTCCGACATAACCGACGAATATGAATTATACTTTTCCGCAAAAGAATACGGAAAGCGCTCGGACGGAGAAGAAGTCGTTGTTATAGCGGTTTCGGACGAAATTTATAATAATCTTGCTCTGCCGCTTGTTTCGGGGGATTATTCCGAAGCGGTAGCGTGCTTCGGTCTTCCCGACGAGAGCGTTACGGTAAATAAAAACGGCTGTATAAGTGAAATAAAGATATCGGGCAATCTTACTAAAGACACTTATCTTCCTATCTCAAATTCATTCAGCACATCTAACGATTTTACTGCGAGCGACCTGTATTCCGATCCTGGAGAAAATAACAGTTTTATCATTGCAAGAACAAGCAGCTTTAATACAGATATGGACTTTTCTTGCGATATGTGCTTTCTCGTTCACTTCCCCGAAAACTTTGATGAAAACATAGCAAAGCTCAGAGAAAAAGCAGGCGTTCAAGAGGGCAAAGCGATCCTCAATAACTCGCAGAAGGCTTTGTGGGAGGACTTGGCGGATTTCATTCCCGTTGTGGTCTGCATTTTGCTGGTGGTAATAATCGGCACAATGAGCATTTCCATAATCCTGAACAAATACAACGAAAAGCGCGGAGGCGTGCTCTGGATATGCGGCTTTAGCAGAAAACAAATATTGTTCGCGCACTTTGTGAATATGCTGATTATTTTTGTTGTCGCGGCGATTTTAAGCGTCGGAGCATTTTTCATAATGTCGCTTTTGCAAATTGAACTTGTCGTTTCGGCAAATCTTTCGGCTGCAAACATAATCGCAACTGTAGCTCTATCATTGATCTTGATTTTAGCGTCAATGATGATCCCTGCAATAAAGAGCAAGAAAACTACACCTATTGAATATTTAAGGAGGGCGAAATAATGTTTTTAAGGTACATCTTAAACTCAATTAAGAAATACCCCGTGAAATATGCCGTTATTGCGATTTGCGAGGTTTTGATTTTAGTGATTTCGCTTTTTGCTTCTTGCGTGCTGATGAATTATTCATCTGAAGATGAAAAGAAAAGGGCAATGTCATTTTTCTTTTCATTTTCAAAATTAGACACTGTGCATATAACTACGAACAATCTCTCCGAAGAAGATGAAGCATTTATTGCCGAGGATTTTGCAAATCTTCCGTACACAACGGATATGCGCGAAAGGATATATAAATTCTGCGAACAATCACCTATTAAAATAAATAACGTGGAAATAATGTTAAAAGGGTGGGAAAAGAATAGTTACATGATAAACGTGCATTATTTTCCTGCTTATGAGGATCTGATATATTATTTTACCGAAAGCGGCAAGCCCGATTGGTCATACCCTCAAAATATACTTCCGGCAGAACAGCAATATCTTGATAAAGAAAAGGTCATTATTTTAGGTATGGGTTCAATGCACAGCCAAAACGGAGAATATGTTTATTCGGACAAAGATCATCTGATGGTTGGAAAAAATGACGATGAATATTTGATTTTAGGAACAACCGAATATAATGATGCTGAAATATTATTTGGTACTGAACCCGATTATTTGAAACTTGCCGCTGTTGATTTTGAATTCACGGAAATTCCTATGCAAAATCAGGTCAATGAATTTAACGCTTTGTTTAAAGAAACAGTCTCGCCCGATATTGAAATTACAATAGACGATCCCCCGCATATAAAAGATTTGCTTGAAAAACGGAAAGAGATATCAAACATTGTTGTTATGTCTGCGCTTATACTTATTTCTTCATTTAATATTCTCGCGATTTTTAAGATCATGGCAGATGAACGAAAATCCGAATACGCCGTGTTCAGACTTTGCGGTTACGGAAAATTCAAGGCAATGTTGTTCCCGTTTGCCGAAATCATTTCTCTTTCGGCAATATGCGCAGTTTTATCTTGCGTGATATTCGCCGCTTTAACTCCGCTGATAAAGCAAAGCTATTCGGTAGTTACGGTGATGTTCGACTTTGGTTTTTACGCAGTTTTTGTGCTTGGATTTGTTGCGGTAACTTCCGTACTGTTCGCCGTTTACATATTGCCGTCGCTGAACAAATCGGTGAGCGATGAATTGAGGGAAATGTGAGGTGAAATCATGAGTTATTTAAAATTATCATTTTCTTCTTTCGGCAAAAACAAACTGACTTTTTTGCTTATCATTATTGAAATTGCCGCACTTTTCCTTACGACAAATTTCCTCGTTTCAACGCTGGCTGACCGACAGATGCTTACAACGGGATACGAAAAAATACTAAACGACAATTCGGCAGTCGTGTGGGACAGTAAATGGATCGAAAACAAAGCCGCCGGACTTGCGCAAAATATCGGACAATCCCGTGAATTATTGCTTAAGGACATTACAGATGATTACGAAATTTACGATACGGTTATGTTGACTGACGTTGAAACAGGCACTGTTATAGCAGGCGTTTCAGACGAGATATATGACAATCTTGCTTTGCCGCTTATGTCGGGGGATTTTTCGGAAGCTGTTGCAAGTTTCGGTTTTACCGGCAGCGAATTTAATTTCACCCGCCGTATCGGCGAAAATGAATACCGCGATTTCAGCATAAAAATTTCGGGAATGCTTACGTCTGATACATATGTTCCTATGATGAATTATTTCAGCACGGGAATTGATTTTACAATCAATGACCTATACGTAAGCTCGGACGAATATCGTGATTACAATGGTTTTATAATCGTAAGAAAAAGCGTTTTTGACGAAATAGATTTATCGACAGCATGCACGCCCGTATTTATAATTCACTTCTCCCAAAACTATGATGAAAACATATCCAAACTCAGACAGGAAGCGGGAGGAGTGCATGAGGGGAAAGCTGTTCTCGAAAATTCGCAAAACGCTTTATGGAGGGACTTTGCAGACTTCATTCCTGTTGTGGTCTGCGTTTTGCTTGTAGTAATAATCGGCACGGTCAACATTTCCATGATCCTCAATAAATACAACGAAAAGCGCGGCGGGGTGCTTTGGATATGCGGGTACAGCAGACGGCAGATATTATTCGCGCATTTTATAAGCATGCTGATAATTTTTGTTGTCGCGGCAATATTGAGTGTCGGAGTTTATTTCATAATGTCGTTTTTGCAGGTGGAACTTGTCGTTTCGGCAAATCTTTCAGCCGCAAACGTTATCGTAACAGTCATACTGTCGCTGATTTTGATCTTAGCGTCAATGATTATCCCCGCCATAAAGAGCAGGAATACTTCGCCTATTGAATATCTGAGGAGGGCTAAATAATGATTGATTTAAGGAATATAACAAAGGTCTACAATCCTAAAAAGCACAACGAATTTACGGCTCTTAATGACGTAACGCTGAAAATTGAGGACGGGGAATTTTGCGCGGTCATAGGAAAATCCGGTTCGGGCAAGTCAACCCTTTTGCACATAATAGCCCTACTCGATAAATTTACATTTGGGGATTATATTCTGAACCAAAAAAATATTGCAAAAACTCCCGAAAATACCGCAGCAAAATACCGCGCTAAAAATATAGGCTTTGTAAAACAGGATTTCGCGCTTATTGAAGATTACACAGCGCTTGACAACGTAATGCTCCCGCTTTATCCGATAAAAGCAAAGGATAAAAAGAAAATGGCACTTGCTGCGCTAAAGAAAATGGGTATTGAAAGGCTTTCTGAAAAGGAAACAAGAACACTTTCCGGCGGTGAAAAACAGCGTGTTGCCATTGCAAGAGCTATCGTAAACGAGCCTAGCATTATCCTCGCGGACGAGCCTACGGGTTCACTTGACAGTAAGACCGCCGCCGAGATCATGAACGTTTTCAAGCAACTCAACGATGAGGGAAAAACCGTTGTTATAGTAACGCATGACAAAGGTATCGCAGAGCAGTGCAACAGGATAATTGAGATCTCGGACGGGAAAATAATTTCTGGTTGAAGGTATGCGAACAGGTCATTCTCGCGGAAATCGGTAAACGTATTATCTCTTCTGCAATGCTTATAAATTCAACAAATATAGCTAATAAAAAACCCCGCTTCTCCTAAACGGAAAAGCGGGGTCGTTATCAGCAAGCAGTGACTTCATCAAGCGGCATTTCGGTTGCCTCCGAATGTCTGGCGGAGAACTTTTTATCATCTTCTTTGTCTTCGAGGCAAAGAACTATGTCAAGTTTTCTCGCATTGAGGCTTTCCAAAACGCCGTCTACAAGCCCGTCCATTGCGACCAGAGTGCAGTCCTCAAGGTCTCTGTTTGCATCCAGAAAGCGCATTAGGTCTATGACGTTCTTAAATACGAACGCGGTTTTGGGAGCCTTTGACAGGGGGTATTCGAAATAGCCGTCAAGGGTATTGCTAACGCGGACGGTGTATTTTACGCCCTTTATCGTTCCTCGGATATCGCCGCCGATATCCTTGCCCTTGCGCTTTATAACAAAGACGGCGTTGCCTTTATCGTCCTGATAAAGGTAGTCCTCTTTTATCAGCCTTCTGACTGTCCGTGCGGATATTCCACAGTCTTTGATAAGATAGGCGTAAACGCGCTTTGTGTTTTCTCCGTGAGGCGGCATGCTCCCATTGTTTTCAATAGCTCTGTCGAGCTTCCAGGCACCAATGGATAAATCGGGCGTATAAGGCTCTTTTGATTCGGGCGCTTCGCCGTTTAAGAGCTCAAACATGGCTTCCTCATAGCTTATTCCCAGCGCATGCACAAGGCAGCTCACCGAGCCCGAACCGCCTGTTTTGAGCTTGCGAAAACAGAACAATGGTTTATTCGCTTTATTTGTGTTTATAGAGAGCGAATTAAGCTTTGGGAACTTATATTCCATCTTCTCTTTATTGCCGTCAAAGACGCAGTCATAGCCTTTCTTGATGAGATAATTAACAACATCGGCAGCATTAGCCTTTAAAAACTGATTAAAAGAATAATATTTTTCCATATAGGTATTTCCCTTTCTATTGAATTTTTATTTTGGGGCATATATGCCCCCTTTTTGCCCGCCTTTCGACGGGCAATGGTAGTTTTATTATTTCTTATCATACCTCGGTCTGAGCCTCATTTGTGCCCTGTCTGCGCGAGGATCTTTTGGGCAGAATTGAGTAGGGTGGAAGCTTATCGACTTTCTTTGCATAAGTCATGCCTCTTTGAATGAAGAACGCCTTGTCAAGCCCGAGACCCATAACCTCTATGGGCGAGATATTAGCTCTCTGAGCAATGAAGTGAATGGTATCATAGTCCATTCCACCGAGATATAGAACGTTGTCGCAGTTGTTTACTATGGTCTTTCTATTAGCTTCACCATAGCCTGCATCGAGCTGAGAAATCGACTGAAGTATGATGCTTGTCGATATATCGCGGCTTCTAATAACGCTTATAATCTTGTCGAAATCCTCGATTTTACAGTTGGTAGCAAAGTCATCGAGGACAATTCTAACGGGTATTTTAAGCCGAGAATTAGGCTGCTTATCGGCGGTTTTGAGAAGCGTTTGGAAGGCTTGGGTATAGAAGACGTTTATAAGTCTGTCGAGCGAACGGTCGGAATCGGATACGTTTAGGAACACTGCAGTTTTCTCAAAGCCCATGTTTTCAAATCTAAAGGTAGAGGGCTTTGTGACCATTTCTCTCGCCGCGTCAAACTCAAACACCGAAAGCGGAGTTTCGACGAACATAATAACCGACGACCAGGTTTTGTCTGCGCTAAAGGAGCCCTTTATCATAGCATAGCGGCGCGCAGCGAGCGACTCGGGCTTGTTTACGCAAAGCTCTTCTAAGAACGGAATCTTACGCTCTGAGATTAAATTGGCAGTCGAGTAATTGAAGACGTCTAAGACGGTAGCAAGGTTCTTGTCTTCTTCGTCGAAGCATTCAAGAACATAGCTTATGAGGCAGGACGTAAACTGGCGCGCCTGCTCCGACCAGAACGGATCTTTCGCGTCCAACTGAGGTATCAGGGTGTTGGTAATTGAGAGGATTTCTTTGTCGTTGTACACCTCAACGCCGTTCCTTTTTATCTTTCCTATAAAGCGGAGCGGGTCGTAGCCTTCGCCGTTCGCAGGATTTATCAGGTCGATGTTGTAGACCTTGTAGCCGCGGCGTTCGAGGTCGTCCTTGCACATGCTATAGAGGTTTGATTTAGTGTCAGCGACAATGAAGCTTTCATCGCTGTTCATGATGTAAGGGATAACATAAGATCCCGTTTTTCCACCGCCCGAAACGCCTACAACCAGGTCGTTGTTGTTGAGGTGGGTCAGGCGGGAATTGCTTCCCACCTTGATACCCGCTCCAAAGCATCTAACGGTTTTGTTTTGATAATTCATATCGGTCTGTCCTTCTTTCTTAAGATTTTGATAATTAGTTTTAATCATTATGCGTTCTCCTTTGTGTTTGTATCGGGAAGCTTAAAGACCCCGATTTTAGTAGCAGCGCCGAACTCAAGAGCCTCTTTGGCGGTCATATAGCAATCGTTCTTTGTCTTTTCAAGAACGGCTTCTATAGACTGACCTGTGCGCTCGGATATAAGCTCGGCAAGTTCTTGTCTGACTGCCATAAGGTTTTCGAAATCTTCTTGCAGGGTCAGCGGCTTTCTACCCGCCAGATCTCCGCCGCCATAGCTGGGGTCGTGGATCATAAAGCGCGAATGCGGAAGCATTGTTCGCTGCGCTCCCTGAAGGAAGATGACTGCTCCCATGCTCGCTGTCAAGCCCATACAAACGGTGTTTACAGGCGAGCTCAGTCCGCGTATTGTATCGCAGATAGCCAGCCCCGAGTCGACACAGCCGCCGCAGCTGTTTATGCATAGCGTGATAGGCTCGCCGGGAGCGTCTGCTTCGAGCGTCAGAAGCTGTGTAATAAGCTCGACAGCAGAGTCGGGATTAACTTCGCCGTTGAAAAAGACGACGCGTTTCTTGAACATTTCATCGTTCAAGTCGAGAGCTTGGAAACCCTGATAGGTTTCCTTTAAAATACGTGTAATCATATGTTTTATCTCCTTTAAAGATAATGTGGGTCGGCCTTTGGGAATCGAAGAACGACCCGTTATTCTTCGATTCACTTCTTACTTTGACTTTCTCCGCGCGAATTTATGGCAGAAAACGCGCGGATAAAGTCACATACGGAGGTATAAACATCAACAGCTTTAGTGATATGACATCGTGATAATTTTAATATAACGATTGTCAGGACTTGAATGTGGATATCGACTTTATACTTTGATATGAACTTATTTGTATCGGTATTAGATCTGAGTATCAATATCACATCACTTTGGCTATCGACGTCTTTTCAAAAGAAAAACAGCAATTATTTGAGAAAATAATTGCCATCTCCGGCGTATCGCTAGAGCATCTCTTTCTATCATAAAAAACTCTTGCGTGTCAAAGGTTTTTGACGCGCAAACTCAGTTAATTAGAATTAAATAGAGGTAATTAGTATCAAATAGGTATAGTTAATTAGTTTTAAATAGAGTTAATTATGTTTAAGTAGTTTTGCTCTCATAGCGATACCTGCCGTAGGCGTGGGTCGCTGTCCCTGCGATCCTCAAAAGAAATGCACGCGTGGCAAAGGCTTTTGCCGCGCCGCACCCGGCAGCAACATCTTATTTAAAGTTAATTAGTTTTAAATAGAGATAATTAGTTCTAAATAGAGATAATTAAGTTTAAGTAGAGTTAATTAGTTTTAAATAGTCGTTGTATCAAGGTGTTGCTACATATAAACGTGGGTCGCTGTCCCTGCGATCCTCAAAAGAAATGCACGCGTGGCAAAGGCTTTTGCCGCGCCGCACCCGGTAGCAACATCTTATTTAAAGTTAATTAGTTTTAAATACGATATCTGTAAGCTGTAACGCGAAGCGTTTTTTGATAGCGCGAAGCGCACGCGAAGCGTTTTTTGCCTAAGCGAAGCACGCGAAGCGTTTAAACTGATTTCACAAAACCCTAGTGCGGCGTTTTTTTGTTAGTTTATAGTACAAACTAATAGACGATTTTTGCGGTCTTATCGGGCAAAACAAACGGCTTTGTTATGCGAAATTTTCACTCGAAAGCGACCTCATGCCGCATATAAAGCGGTCTTTTACAAAACCTCAAATGCCGCCTTGCTTTTTGGGGGAAAATATGCTATAATAACCTAAAGGGGAGTGCAAAGATGAATTACAAAGAATTGTTGGAGCTTGATTCGAAAGAATTAAAAAGATTAAAAGAAGCCGGCGAACTCGAATGGGACGCCAAAGGGGACATCGCATGGGGCATTCTCAATGCGATATATTCAATTGATCCGGATTATGTAACAGAGGACGTTATAAAAGAAATCTTCTGCAAGGTCATGGGCTATAAAGACTATAAAAGTTCTGCCCAATGTTATGCAATAGAAAATGTTATTAACATTTATGACGGTATCGCTATAATGCCGACAGGCAGCGGAAAATCCGCGTGCTTCGAATTTCCTGCGGCAGTAAGAAAAGGAACGGTTATTGTAGTAAGCCCGCTTATCTCCCTGCTTAGAGATCAGGAGAGAAACGCTAAAGTGCCTGCTCTTTATGTGTCGTCTTGGAACATCAACAAGCTGTCAAAAAAGTATGCTGAATGTCGGTTGATTTTGGTGTCGCCCGAAACGCTTCAAATGCCGAAGTTCGTGCGGTTTGCGAGAGATGTTTTGTCTAAAATACAGATGGTCGTTATTGATGAGGCGCATTGTATTGCGCTTTGGGGCAATTCGTTCAGACGGGATTATCAGAACATAGGACGTTTTTTTGACAGAATAGGAAAACAACCGCAGGTTGTTGCGCTTTCTGCAACGCTTACGCCGTCAATGATCAATACCGTAAAAAGCGTTCTGCGAATGAGAGATGAAAAATTATTTATAACCTACAGCGATCTCAGCGAAAAGGACAAGAAATCGCTTTTTATGCGCGACAATATAGAGCTTTCTAAAATTAAAATAGAAGCAAGTCCTAAAACAAATGACGAATCGCTGCCGATTGAAACAAGAATAAAAGACAAATATAACCAACTTATAAAAGACCTGAATATTCTGCCCAAAAGCAATGCGAAAACAAAAGACTTAAAAGCAAAAGATTTAAAAGCAGATACAAAGTCAACTATCGTTTTCTGCTCGTTTGTCGATACGGTAAATGCTCTGTATTGTAAGCTGAAGGAAGAGCTCGAAAACGATAGTCGCTATGAGATACTCAGATATCACGGAGCTATGGAAAGTGAAGACAGAATGAAAAACCAAAACGCATTCTGCGAAGACGATTACGACCCAAAGAAAAAGTCGAAAAAAACCGAGCAAAAATCCGCCAAACCCGAGCATAAAATTATGATTGCGACAAACGCTTTCGGAATGGGCATTGACAAGGGAGATATCTCGCAGATAATCTTTTTTGAGATACCGCATGATATTGAAAATTATGCGCAGGAATTTGGTCGCGCAGGCAGAGACGGCAGACAGGCAAAGGCTGTGCTTTATATCTACGAGCCCGACGCAGAGCGTATCAGGGCAATGCTCGAGCGCGAAGAGGACGAGCTTGAAAAAAACCTTTCAAAGCAAAGGTTTAACGCGTTTATGAAAATTATCTCGAGCGTTAAAGATAACAGCAAAATAAAAGAGCTTGTCGCGGATTATTTTGTAAATGAAAATAAATACATTGATTTCAGCAATTTGCAAAATAAAATCGACGCAAGAAACAAAGCGCACGGAAAGCCTTTCCGTTTTCCCGACGAGCTTTTTATAAACGTCTGCCCGCCCGCTTATAATATAGAACGCGGAGAATATGCCGTCGGCGAGCCTATAATAAACACCGCCTATGAGGACGCTTATGACGAAATCACTCTCAGCTCAAAAGTAGACCATTTGGACTTGATGATAGCAAACGCGGTTTACACCTACGGCTTTAACGGTATGAAGACCATAACCGCCGAGGACGTTTGTCATTTACTTTTGGGAAATGAAAAGTCGCTTTGCAATAAAAGAGAAATTGCCGAGATACATGCGCGCATAAAAAGGCTTTGCGAAACCGAGATCACTATAAAGCGCAAGAAAGGGTCTTTTGTTGACATAGAAGGAAACGTCTCTCAGGAAATAAACGGGCATTTTCTTGAGCTCGAAATTGACAATAAGAACAAATTTGTCTACAGCTCCACTCCGCCGCTCTATAAGTATGCGGAAATATGCAACGGAGAATTTTTCGCTATAGATACATCATGGCTCAGAATAAAGAGCAAGAAGCTGAAGCCGCTCGAAAATAATCTAGAAAATATAAAGCTTTCGACGTTTATTGCTTGGCGTGTTCACCTTTTGCCGCAATATCGCTCGGGTCGGCTGAAAGCCCTTCGCGAATATCGCAAGGACGGAACAGAAAGTACAAATGAAACGAACAAAAAGCAGTTTGACGTCATTCGCTTTGAAAACCGCGACAAGCGCCGCAAGGCAATGTATGACATTCTGGAATATGAAAATCGCGATGAAGAACAAAAGAAGGCAACCGCAGAAAAGGTTATGCGTATTCTGGAATATTATAAAAAGCGGGAATATATTCCCGACTATAGAGAAATTGAAGAACGAGGGCGTATTGTCGGGGTTGAGTTAGGAGAGACAGAAAAGCCCATAAAAGACCTGCCGAAAGAATTTTACTTCTGCGAAAGCGCGGCGGCGAAAAAGATTTTAATGCATGACTATGAATTTGACGAGCCGAACGAATGCTTTACGTTCAAAAGCGAGAGCAAGATAAAGCTCGACTATTTAGACCTTATGATAGCAGGTGCATTTTATACGCTTGAAAAATACAAGAAATATAATCAGGATATAGAGGAAAAGCTTGTTTGGGCGTTGCTTTCGGGAGACGGTGAAAAAGCTCCGTCTAAAAATATCCCGGAGACTATAAAAGAAAGGATTAACACGCTGGGATATCCGAGAGCAATGATAGAGTTTAATAACAAGGAGCAGAAAACAAATGCCGACTCCTTTCTTGGTACCCGTCTGGAATATCAAAGAATAAACGGCGAACAAAAGCGCGTTTTTATTCCCGAGTCAGCGCTTTATGACAATGCCGACAAGGACAAAGACCTGGTAAAGATGAAATCGCGCCTTATGAACATAAAGTCCGAAAAGCTGGGCGAAAAGGTCATTCCCAATACGCTTGAAAATCTGATGATAAATCACTTTGTCTTATGGCAAATAATGTCCGCTAAAAAGGCAAAGCGAAAGAGCGTTGTTCTAAGGCTTTCCGAAGACGAAGACGGCACTTGTCTTTCTGCGGCAATGGAGGACGGATTTGAGCCGAGCGTTTTTGTTGAATGTAAAAAAAGCGAAGTGCATAAAAGGGTTCTCATTCCGATTTTAAGTCACTATTATCGGCGCGAAAAGCTGATTGGCAAATACACCGTAAACGGCGACGAATACACTGTGCAAATTGATAAAAAGCCCTCGCCAAAGCCCAAGGCAAAAACAGCCGTAAATCCCGCAAAAGTGAGGAAAAAGCCTACGCGAAATTATTGAAGCATAAAGGCATAAACGCCTTTATAAAGCTATATTACGGGTTGTTTAATTTTCACTACAAACTAATAAAAGCCCGTGCCCTAAGGTTATGTAAATCAGTTAGAAATTTACAATGTGCTTCGCACAAATCAAAAAAACGCTTCGCGTCTTGCTGCACAAGTTAAGCAAGCACATTGCCCGTTGGGTGTTTTATTTAAGACTAATTAACTTTATTAAATCTAATTATTTATATTTAAATCTAATTACCTTTATTTAAAATAATTAACTGAATTATGCGCGGCAAAAGCCTTTGCCGCGCATATTTTTCTTTTGAGGATTGTGGGTTTGTTGTTTCCGCAATTCTCACGATAACCACCTCTCTTTCATATCTAAAGAAGGCATATAAAGGAGTGATGTGCCTTCGATGATTTGGCGCGCTATATTCGCGCAATTGTGGTACTCGGGTGCTTGTGCATATACATTCTATTCTACTCTAAACACTTTGTATCTGAAATCTCAGCTCTCCACAAGCGAACTCTGAGTACCACGAACCTCTTTTTTATTAATCTGTTATGTATTAAGATTATTTAATCTAATTAACTATATTTAAAATAATTAACTGAATTATGCGCGGCAAAATCCTTTGCCACGCAATTTTTTTCTTTTGAAGGTCATAGGCCTTCTGTTTTGCTCAATTTTTTACCTTCCTCTCGGTTTGATGATGAAGGTTGGCAGCGCATAAGTACATAAGTGTATATTGTCAGCCTTCATCAGCTTACCTTCACGCTTACGGCTGTGAAAAAAAATTAACTCTAAAACGCTTTAGAAAGGTGTGATACAAAAGCTTTAACAACGCTCCGACAGCTTCGCAGCGGCTTTCGAGAGTGAGTATACGACTGCTGAAAATTTAATGTAAAAGAGGTTTATATCATGAATTTAAACGATTTTAAAGCCGACTACACAAACGGCGCCCGAGCAATTACTGACAAGGATACAATAAGAAATGTCGTAAATCTGATGGCTCGCCTTCCTACCGAGGAAATGTATTCCCCATATATTTCCGTGACCCCACATGGCTCAGACCAAAAGATTCCTCTGCGCGAAAGGGCACTGGGGTATTATAGGGATTTTCTGGGAGAAGAACATTTGCCCGAGACTTTTTCAGAGCTTCTTTTCAGATTTAGCAATTATTATGCGAACTATGATTATTGTAATAAGCCGATTTTCTATTACGACTACCTGTCGCGGCTATCACTCGGGTTTTTAGTAACGCCCGATAATAAGAAAAATAATTAAGGAGATTTATAGTATGAAAATTGATAAAAACAAATTACTTGACCACCAAAATGCTCAGATAACCCAGTCGCTGTTTATGAGCATTCGCCTTAGCGATTATTATGAAGCTTTAGCCGATATGCTCGGAGATAATACCTACAGAGGGCTTATGAGCCGCTTTAGGGAATACTTAAGGATTGACCCCGAGACGCATTATTATAACGGTTTCTCCAGCGCTGTTGATAAATCCTTAGAGCCCAATATGAACATAACAGTCGGCGAGATGATTTATAATGCTCATAAAATTTTACACACTATGGACGATGCACTTACATCTAAACTAAACCAAAACGCCGTCAAAGCTGCGATGAATATCCTCGACCTGACGCTGATTAAGCCGATGACAGCGATTTGGGAAAGAAACGCTCTTATGAAAAATAATGAATTTGAAGAAAGGAATGACAGCTATAATGAATTTGGAAATGCTTAAACAGCGCACATCCTCCGCGACAAGCGACCACGAGACAATATCAAACGCTATGAGGATACTTTCAAGCGCGCCGCTTGAATTTTTGTTCAGCGACAAGAACTCCTTTCAGGCAAACTTTGAGGAGTTCATTGACTATATGGAGAAGACCTTGACCTGTGAAAACGACAGGCTCCCCGATAATCTTGGGGAACTTATCGCGAATATTGAAAACAATGATTACAGCTTATATATCCTTCGCAGGCTTTGGGGCTGTCTTGCGGCGCTGCACGAAGGGTATATGATAGATTCGTTCGGGGGTGTAAATGATGAACAATAAAATCAGCATTAAAAACATCAACTATATGCTTAGAGCAAAGTCTGCACTTTCGGTCTTTATGGGAACAAAACTAAAGGATTACCTGAAGGTTGCCGCGCAGCTTTGCGGGCGCAAGGACTTTGACAATTTTGACGAGCTCTATGAGTTCACAAAGCTTGACCCGCAGCAAAGGATATATATGAAGTATTTTTATCCCGACTGCGAAACGCCCGATGAGCCTAATCCCGACGTTACTATCGGCGAAATGCTGCACGCCGCTCAGGCACTTTTCCGCCACGAAGCAAGCCTTTTAAATCCCGAGGACTATGATGACGTAGAAGACCTCGAAAGCCTTTATGCTGAAATGGAAGACAGCGCAATATTCATAATAAGGTCGATATTTGCTCCGCTTGCGGCTCTTGCAAAGAAAGAAGATGAAAATAAAACTTAAAAATAATATTCAACCTTACGGCTGTTATACATGCATAAGACCATTCGGTCATAATGCGTATATAACAGCCTTTATTTTTTTAAGCTCTTATCTCTTACTTCTATGTTGACAAAATACATTAAGATGTGCTATAATAAAAAAAGTTGATAAAAGCTTTAACAAAGATGGTTAGAAGGTTAGAGGGTTGGAGGGTTGGAGAGTTGGGAACAATAATGAACTTTTATGATCTGACTGTTGACAAATTAAAAAAATTTCTCGCCGAAAACGACGAAAATCCCTCAAAGGCGCTTTTGCTCTTTGACGGGATATACCGCAAGGGCTATAAGGATTTTGGGCAGTTTGGATTCAGCGAGCGCGTTGTAAAGAAATTGTCGGCGTTTAAGCTTGAAGTGCCCGAGGTAGTACGAAAATTAGACGGTGGGGACGCCGCAAAGCTTTTGCTAAAACTTTCTGACGGCAATTTCTGCGAAACAGTACTTATGCGCCGGAGATTTGGAAATTGCGTTTGCGTTTCAACTCAGGTAGGCTGCAATATGGGCTGTAAGTTCTGTAGGAGCGGTATGCTCAAAAAACAAAGAAACCTTTCTGCAGGCGAGATCGTCGGACAGCTTATTGCTATCTCAAGAGAGTTTTCATGCAGGATAGACGGCGTTTCCGTTATGGGCATTGGCGAGCCGTTCGACAATTTTTCCGCTGTCGCTGATTTTTGCAGCATAATAACCGAGGACAAGGGGCTTGCTGTTTCAAGAAGAAAGGTCACGGTTTCGACCTGCGGCATTGTTCCGAAGATACGAGCGTTTGCGGATATTAAAGCGCCCGTCAGCCTTGCAATAAGCCTGCATGCGCCGAATGATAAGCTGAGATCAATGCTTATGCCGGTAAACAAGATTTATCCCATAAAAGATGTTCTTGACGCGGCGGAATATTATTCAAAAAAGACAAACAAGCGTGTTACTCTTGAATATATCCTTTTGGCAGGGATAAACGACAGTGAGACCCACGCCAAAGAGCTTTCCGAGCTTATTCGCGGCAGAGATTTCTACGTAAACCTTATCCCTTACAATGACACCGACACCGAGTTTAAAAAGCCTTCGGCGGAAGTTTTGGACAACTTTTGCCGAGTTCTGAAGGAAAACGGCGTTGTCGCAACAAAGCGAAAGGAGTTTGGAGCTGAGCTTAAAGCTGCCTGCGGACAGCTTGCTTCTGTTTACGAGGAATAAGAACTATATAAGCGAAAAAGGGGGAAAACTAGTTTTCCCCCTTAACTTATTTTAAAAAAGCGGAAAAAACATTATTCAAAGTGCGCTGGTTCTTTAATAATCAAACATCGAAAAAACACAATGTGAAAGTTAAATGAAAATTTGCAAATGATATTGACACTGTGTCAGGATAGTGTTATACTATCAATAGTGACATAATGTCAGAACAAGGAGGTCGGAAAATGCCTAAAGGTTCACCCGAACTTACAAACGCACGCAAAGAAGAAATAATCAATGCCTGCGAAAAGCTGTATAAAACACATAGTTTCAAGGAGATAACGCTTAAAGATATAAGCGAAAAAACGAGCTTTACGCGCACATCTATCTACAATTATTTTCAGACGAAAGAGGAAATTTTCTTAGCGCTTTTACAGCGTGAATACGAACTCTGGAACGCCGAATTAAATAAAATTATGCGTAAATTTCCCGCGCTTACAAAAGACGAGTTTGCGGATAAACTCGCAAAATCCCTTGCAAACCGCGCGCAATTGCTTAAAATTATGTCCATGAACCATTATGACATGGAGAGTAACAGCCGTCCCGAAAGGCTTGCGGAATTTAAAGTCGCATACGGAAGCTCACTGAGAGCGGTGATGAACTGTCTCGAGCAGTATTTTCCCGAAATGCCCGTCGAGGACAAACAGGGATTTTTGTATACGTTTTTCCCGTTTATGTTCGGCATTTATCCGTACACTTTCGTTACAGAAAAACAGCGGACGGCAATGGAAAAAGCGGGCGTAAATTATGCATTTATGACAATTTACGAGATAACTTTTAACTGCGTGAAAAAGCTGTTAGGGGAATATAACGTATAAAAGGAATAAGAGGTCATGGTTTAAAATTCTTACCTCTTACCTCTAATTTCTTACATCTAAAAGGAGGAGTTTTTATGGAAAAAATAACACAAACAGCAGGCAGAGATCAACTTGGCGGTTTCGCTCCCGACTTTGCACATTTTAATGATGATGTGCTTTTCGGAGAAAACTGGAACAACACGGACATTGACTTGAAAACGCGCTGTATAATTACTGTCGTTGCGCTGATGAGCTCGGGTATTACGGACAGTTCTCTCGTATATCATCTCGAAAATGCAAAGGCGCACGGCGTATCGCGCGCGGAAATTGCTGCAATAATAACGCATGTTGCGTTTTACGCAGGCTGGCCGAAAGCTTGGGCAGTGTTCCGCATGGCAAAGGACGTCTGGAAAGACGAGGAGCTTTCGGATAAAGACAAGTATCAGAACACTATACTGTTCCCGATCGGCGCGCCGAATGACGGCTTTGCGCAGTATTTTACAGGGCAGAGCTATCTCGCTCCGATTTCAAAAGAGCAGGTCGGTATCTTTAATGTCACGTTTGAGCCGAAATGCCGCAACAACTGGCACGTTCACAATGCCGACAAGGGCGGCGGGCAGATACTTATCTGCATAGGCGGACGCGGGTATTATCAGGAGTGGGGAAAGCCCGCAATTGAAATGAAACCGGGCGACTGCATAAATATTCCCGTCGGCGTAAAGCACTGGCACGGCGCTGCTCCCGACAGTTGGTTTTCGCATTTAGCGATTGAAGTTCCGGGAGAGAATGGCTCAAACGAGTGGCTGGAGCCTGTTGACGACGAGCAATACGGGAGTTTGAATTGAGTAAATAATTTCAGGAGGACATTATTATGATGAATTTTGTGTTCAACAATCCTACAAAACTGCTTTTCGGAGTTGGAAAACTCGGAGAACTGCACAACGAAAAACTGCCGGGAAAAAAGGCTCTGCTGTTGTTGTCGAAAGGACAATCCGTCCACAAAAACGGCTCTTATGACAAGACAGTTGAAGAACTTAAAAAAGCGGACGTTGATTATGCGGAGTTTGCGAAAATTATGGAAAATCCGCTTGTTGAAGTGGTGGAAGAAGCCGCAGAATTTGCAAAGCAAAACGGCTGTGATTTCATAGTCGCGCTCGGCGGGGGAGCGGTTCTGGACTCGTCAGTTGCAGTTGCTACAATGGCTACAAATCCCGGTCATTTGTGGGATTATGTCGTTGGCGGCACGGGAAAAGCACTGCCGCTTGTAAATCAGCCCTTGCCGGTTGTGACGATTGCAACATCTTCGGGAACAGGTTCTGAAATGAACGAATGGGGCGTTATCTGCAAGGAAGATACTCATGAAAAAATCGGTTTCGGCATACCGGGTGTCGGCAAGCCTTATCTTGCGGTTGTTGACCCGACGTAAATGACGACAGTTCCGCCGAAATACACGGCTTATCAAGGCTTTGATGCGCTGTTTCACAACACCGAGGTTATGATGTCGACTTCACTTAATATTATGTCGGAAGCTATTGCATTGTCCGCAATTGAGAATATTGCAAAATATCTGCCGCGTGCCGTCAAAAACGGAAATGACCTCGAGGCGCGTGAACACGTTGCTTACGGCAGTACAATGGCGGGTATCACTATGCAGCTCACTTCCACAACTGCCCAGCATTCCATGGAACACGCAATGAGCGCATATCACCGTAATCTTCAGCATGGCGCGGGACTTATTATGATATCAAAAGAGTTTGCTCAGTTTTTTGTTGACAAACACGCCTGCGACGATAGGTTCATTAAAATGGCAAAGGCTATGGGCGTTGAAAATCCGACCTCTCCGCAGGATTTTATTGACGCACTGGTTCAGCTTCAAAAAGACTGCGGCGTTGACGATCTTAAAATGAGCGACTATGGATTTACAAAAGAAGAATGTATGACGCTCGCCAAAAATGCAAGAGAAACCATGGGCGGTCTGTACGCGGCAAATCCCTGCGAAATGACGGACGAAGACGTTGCGGGAATTTTTGAGAGATCGTTCAGATGATCAAGCAGAAAACAAACGGCGTACCTTTCTAGAGGTTAGAAGTAAGAGGTAAGAGTTCAAGCTCTTACCTCTTATCTCTTGTCTCTAAAAGGGTTTGAACTCTAGCTTCTAGATGCCTACAGGCTATATAAAATCGTACTTAGTAAGTTCGCCAGAAAATGCGCTAGAAAGCAACACCATGCGTTGTCGGTCTTTTTGAATATAATCCCGTAAATAATTGCGTCTATAAAGACAAAAAGCAGGTCAAAAAAAACAATTATCGGCTCTCCGAAATTGAAATGTCCGAGAGAGAATAAAAATGACGCGAGAATAAGCGACGGTATAAACGGCATTACTTTTGAAGTCTGTTTCTGGAAAAACGCTCGCCAGGCTATTTCCTCTCCGAGCGCAAAAACAATGAGTTCCAAGAGCATTATCGGCAGATTTGCCAAATCCAAAAAATCACCCGTTCTCCCCAGCACATGCTCAATATAATCAGGTATCCATAATTTTGCCACAACATAGCATATCACGTTCATCAAAAGCGTCAGCAGTATAAGCAGAATGACCGTTTTGCTTTTCAGCGAACCGATAAACGTTTTGATGTTAAATCCTTCGTTTTTGTTTTCGTTTGTTTTACGGGTGGTAAAATAGGCTATTACTCCCACGATAACGGATATTCCCGCAAGCTTCAGCGGCTCGCCGTTTATCTGCAAATTGAGCAGGTTTGTAAATGATAAAACTATCATCACAATGACGAGGACAATCACTGCGGAATGTAATTTTGTTTTATTCATTTTTCGTCCTCCTGTATAGCTAGAATTGCACCTTTAAATACCTGCTTTAGATGTGTCGCCGCAAGTTCTTCATCAAATTCAAAAGAATTGTTGGCAATAAGGCTCGCATATCCGTGTACGAACATTGCAAGCGTAATAAAAACATTTTTCGTCTGCTCTGCGTTTAGTTTCATAGCTCCCTGCATAACCGAAAGAATGGGCGTAAGCTCATGTGAATTTATCACTTCAAGTATACTGTTTTCTTTGGCAAAACCCGACTGAAACAGAAAGCGGAATAAATGAGGTTCTTCTACAGCAAACAGTATATAGTTAAGCCCTATTCCGAGCATAACGTTATTTTGATTTTGCTGATTATTAAGCAGATACTCCGTGTGATATTCACCTGTTTTTTCATAGGCGGCTTTTTTTAATTCTTCGATAGTAGCAAAATGGTACATAACAGGCTGTGTGGAACAATTCAGCTTTTTTGAGACCGAGCGGGCGTTTATGTTTTCCGCGCCCTCGGTTCGGGCAATCTCAAAAGCTGCCTCTATAATCATCTCTTTTGTTATTTTAGTTTTCGGCGGCATAATGCTCCCCTCCGGATACAGGATAGATGATATAAGCAATAAACAACTTTCAAATTCTGACGTAGTCGATTACGACCGCAGTATACAGTGTACAGTTTAAAGTATGCAGTAATGGTATCCGCTTCGCGGATAAAATTAAGATCACTATCGGACTGAATGGTTTTGAAAAGAATTTATTGTTGTATAACATATATTATATAACAAGAATTATATTTTGTCAATAGCTTTTTTATTAAATAATTTTCCATTTTCAAAATAACATAAAAAAATAAGCGGCTGTAGGCAGTTGACAGTGTACAGAGTACAATATTCAGTAAATTGTGAAAAGAGGAAAGAGCGTAAACCTATCGCAGGCTTACGCTCTTTTAATTATAGAACGATCTAAATATTATCCTTCGAAGGCAGATTCCATTACTGCATACTTTAAACTGTACACTGTCAACTGCCTACAGGCGCTTAGCAGCAGCCGTTGTCATCGCCGCCGTGACCTGATTTTTTCTTATTTACTGCAATGAATATCACAACGCCTACGACAATAACTACGCCTACAATTGCAACTATTATCTTCGGCAGGAGATTATCATCCTGAGTTTCGGTCTCGGTCTGCGCGTTGCTGTCGGAAGAACTGTCCGCTGAAGAAGCTGTGCTGTCGGAATTTGTGCTGTCAGTTACGGTTTCATTCGGAGCAGCGCCCGATGTTTTATAGCTGTTTATAACGCTTTCGGTTGCCGTTGTATAATCCTCGTGATTTTTGTCGCTTCCTATGTAATCTTCGCTTGTTTCATCAAGCACATACATTTTCTCGACATATCCGAGAATGGGAGCGTCATGCCCGTTTTCGTCAACGACGTCTTTGTTGTATGCGAAGAAATACGGAACTTGAAGTTTGTTTGCTATGACCTTTGTATTTTCATCGGCGGGGTCGGAAAGATAGTAAATATAGTTTCCGCTTTCGATCGTGTATTCGGTTTCAATATTGCCAAGATACTCGTTTACAAGGTCAACGTACAAATTTGCGAATACATTTTCGCTGTCACGGATATGAATATCTCCCTCATAACCCCAGAATTTCTTTGCGTACCCGCCGTCAAACTTGGTATCAAAATTATAGATGGTCACATTGTTTTCGACAGCGTAATCATTGATAAGGTCAATGACCGCCTGCGTATTTCCGCACCACGAACCGCCGAACAAGATGAGATAATCCCCGCTTTGATTTAACAGCCATTGAAGCTGTTTATAAGTAAGCGTCTGAATGTTTATTTTATCGTCTTTTTCAAAAAGCGTCCTGCCCGATTTTTCATTGTAAGCTAGACGGATATAATCTGCGTCCGTAAACGAGGACAGCTGAACCTTGTCGCTCCCTGTTCCGATGTGGCTGAAGATCGCATTGTTAAGCTGTTCTTCATAATCGGTCACACGAGTTGTGTCGTCCTGAGTTTTGCTGTTTGTAAACAGATCCTTGCCGCCGTTTGCGTCACGGTACAGCATTTTTTCAAAGCCGTATACTATCGGATATTTTTCGCCTTCTACACTTTCACCCGCGTTATTGACGGTGTTGTCCTTGTTATAGAGGAAAAGGAACGGCACCTGGACTTTCGGAACAGTAACGTCCTTGCCCTCGGAATTTGTATAGGTAAGCGCGCTTTCGCTGTCAGCCTTATACTCTACCCAGTCGTTTAAATTCGTAAGATAGCGCGTTACTAATTCGCCGTAAAGGTAATTGTAAGCCGCGCCGCTTTTGTCCGAACCGTTTGTTTCGCGGATATGCGTGTCGCTGTTCGTGCCGTCAAGACGGAAATCAAGATTGTAAACAGTATCAACGCCCGCCGCTTTTGCCGCGTCGTTTATGTAATCAATTACCGCCGTTGTGTTGGGGCACCACGAGCCGCCGAACAGTATAAGATAGTTGCCCTCCTGTTGGAAAAGGTAAACAGCCTCTTCCCATGTAATGCTCTGGAAAACCGAATTTTCATCTCCGAGATTAGCATAATCGGCGTTGTAATAGGCTTTTCCCGCATCGTAATCTGAACTTGACGACCCGTCAGCCGCCGCAGAAACGAGCGGGAACGCAGCGGCAAGCACCAGCGCCGCTATTGCCCAAAACAGTATCGCAAGCCGTGATGCGGACTGCTTTTGTGATCTTATTTTTGACATTATAATTCCTCCAAAATAATTTTTATCTGTCAGCAAAGCTCTATTTCTTCTGCGGGTTCGGGACTGCCTGTATTCTGCGAAGCGTTCGCGCCGCCGTTTGTATATTTACTTTCAAGAGCCGTCAGATCATCGTAATTGCTGACATTTTTACATTCGCCCGTAGAGCAGTATTCGTCAAAGCTTTTGCGGGCAAGCTCGATATATTCTTTTATCGTTGCCTCGTCCTCGCCGTTTTTATCGGCAAGATACGCGGCTTTTATCGCAAGCCGAACGTACTCGAATTTTGCTTCGGATAATTCATCGGCGTTTGTGACCTTGCTTTGCAGGGAAAGATTAGGGTCAAGCTCCCCGTAATATTTCAGCGCAAGGTCTATCTTTCCCTTGCTGTCGTCGGAAAATTCAACCGTGCCTATCGTGTCGATAGCATTTACCGTTCTGCTCACCGAAAGGTTTACGGAAACAATGCTCAGCACTAAAAATAAAGCTGCCGGAATTACCAATACTATCGTGAATTTTACTGCCGTACTTGTTTTGGTTTTGCCTGCCATGTCTTATTCTCCTCCTCTTTATCAAAAACACTGTCGTCAAGCTGCCCCTCTTTGCGGGCAACAATAGCCGCCGATACTGCCGCGCAGGTCGCATTGTTAAGTGTTCTCGCCATATCCGATATAGTGTTTATCGGTATAAGCAGGACCACAGCTGCAATAGGCAGATCCAGCGCGCTGAACACAGCTACGGATGAAACGATAGCAATTCCGGGAACCCCCGCGCTTCCGAGCGACAGCACAAGCGTTACTACGAGAGGACGCGCCCGAACCAAAAAAGGACGAGCCCCGCGCTTCCGAGCGACAGCACAAGCGTTACTACGGCGAGCAAAATGTAATTGCTTATTCCCCAGTCAAGCCCCGTTGCGTTTACAAAGAACATCACGAGCAGAACGGGCCATACGCAGGTGCAGCCGGGCATTCCTATCGTAGTGCCGAGCGGGGCAGTGAAGTTTGCTACTTCCTCGCTTACGCCGACTTTGTTTTCCAGCGCGTCAATTGTCACGGGAAGCGTTCCTATACTGCTCTGAGTTGTAAACGCCGTCGCCTGTGCGCTGAAAATTTTCTTGAAGAATTTAACGGGATTTAGCTTTGCTGCAAATTTAATAAGCACGCCGTTAAATATATACGCGTGGAAAAACGCTACTGCATAGATTATACCGACTAAGAGCAGCAATTGCAGAATAGTGTCTATGTCCGAGAATATTGCGGCGGCGCTTGACGCTATCAGGCAGAGAACCGCATAAGGCGTAAGGTCGATAACAAACCTAAGTATTTTGAAAATGATCTTCTTTGTTGCTTCTACAAGATTTTTGAACGAAACGACCTTTTCTTCTCCCTCGCTTGAAGACACCCCGATATAAGCCAAAGCAATTGCCGCGGCGATTATGATTATCGCGACGATATTGTTGTTTGCTATATCGCTTATGATGTTCGACGGGAACAAACCAAGCAAGGTTTGGTCAAACGATTGCTTTAAGCCGCCGTATGCCTCGACTGTAGAATCGCTTACAGTTGCTATGCCGTCAAACACCGTCGATTTATCCCAAAGTCCGAAGACCGAGCCTGCCGCAAGGCTCAGAACAATTGCTCCCGCCGCCGATGCTAACAGCCAGAACACGGAGCGAACTCCTATTGATCTCACGGCTTGTTTGCTTTTGAGCGACACAAAGCTCGAAATTATAGAAACTATGATGATCGGCGCGGCAAGCGCGGTTATCACGTTTACATAAATATCGCCTATAAGCCCCACCCATACAAGATATGAATTGTTTTCGGACGCGAAAACTATCCCGACTATCGCGCCGAACACAAGAGCAATAAGCGTTACGATCGTGCGGTTTGTTTTCTTTGAAAGAAAATGCAGCAGCACAAATAACAGACCTACTATTGAAAGCGCAAACAGCGCTATCCGGTTAATGCTTAATAAAAAATCCATTTTTGAAAAATGCACTCCCTCTCTTTATCGACAGTCTGTAATTTTGATTTTTAAACATATCAAATATTTAATTCAACATCGCCCAAATCTGAAATTAGATCTTATGAGCATTTCAAAGTAATTTCTTAATTTCAATATTTGTCATCTTCCTTTCCTGCAAAATTATTATACCGCACTTTGTATTTTTTGTCTAATACAAAACTTATATATTGAGTTATAGATTTCTTGTATAAATAAAAGCGGCATTGCTTGTGCAATACCGCCGTTTTTAAATCCCGCTATGAATTTTCTTTCAGATATTCCGCCGCTGACATTGCGGCATTTGCTCCGTCCGACGCCGCCGTTATTACTTGCCTCAGCTTTTTTGTCCTGATATCACCCGCGCAAAACAATCCTGCCGCTTTTGTTATTCCCGTTTCATCTGCTTTGATATATCCGTTTTCGTCCAGATCGACGATATTCCGCACTAGATCGGACGCGGGAGACATACCTATCGCTATAAAAACTCCGTCGAGAAAAAGCCTGCGCCCGCTGTCGAGCAATATTGAGCTTACGCGGTTTTCGCCCGTAATTTCGGTCACATTCGCGGGGGTTATTATCTCAATGTTTTCGCGCGATCTTATTTTAAGAACGCTTTTCTTTGAACCTCTGAATTCGTTTCTTCTATGAATTAGATACACCTTTTTTGCAATGTCGGATAAATACAGCGCGTCGTCAAGAGCCGTGTCGCCGCCGCCGATAACGGCTAGCGTCCTGCCGCGATACAAAGCGCCGTCGCATATGGCGCAATATGAAACGCCCTTACCGACAAACTTTTCTTCTCCGCTTACATTCAGCCTTTTATGAGTCGCCCCCGCGGCATAGATAACGGCTTTTGTTTCTATGACATCTCCGCTTTGGAGCGTGGTTATCCAAACGCCGTTTTTCTGTTCAAGGCTGACAGCCTCGCCCTCGAAAAACTCCGTACCGAAATTTTCCGCGTGTTCTCTGAATTTCTCGCCGAGGTCAAATCCGCTTATACCGCAAAGTCCTAAGTAATTATCCACCTGTGCGCTTTCGGCGATCTGCCCCGTACCGAGATATTCCTTCTCTATAACGATAACGTCGAGATTTGCTCTTTTAGCGTACAAAGCCGCAGACAGCCCCGCAGGTCCGCTGCCTATTATCGCAAGATCTTTCATGGCTCTCTTTCCTCTATAACTAATTCCTCACGCTGTGTTTCAGTGCCGTCAATGTGAAAAGAATTGAGCACGGGATTTTCCTTGTCCATAAGCGACAATATAAGATAACTCGCCGTTTTGTCATAGGCTAGGCGCTTGTCCTCTTCGGACGGTCTTGACGGGGAAGAGGGGTGAGAATGCCAGTTTCCGAGCGGCAAAAGCCCGCGCTCGCGCATATCACGAACGGCGGCTAATTGCTCCTTTGGGTCGAGCGAAAAATGCTCGTTCGACTTGTCAATATTGTTTAGCAAGTACACCTTTTCGATAATTTTGTCATTTCCCTCTGTTCTGCCTGCAATAAGCCCACAAGCCTCGTTCGGAAGTTCGGACAGAGCGCGGTCTACTATTTTATAAAAATCGTCCTTTGATATTATTATCATAAGTTTTCCTCACACGCCGTTACATTCTGCCTGCTCGTAATCCACAAGTTCGGTTATCGTGGGATTGTCGCCGCACACCGCGCATTTTCCGTTCGGCTTGGGGAGTTTAATTTTACGGAACTCCGGTTTTAGCGCGTTAAACGTCAGCAAATATCCCGTAAGCAATTCGCCCGTACCCGTTATGTACTTTATTGCTTCCATTGCCTGAAGACTGCCGATAATGCCGCCCATAGCGCCGATAACTCCCGCCTGCTTGCAGGTAGGCACAGCGTCCTTTGGCGGAGGCTCTTTAAACACGCATCTATAGCAGGGACCTTGTCCTGGAACGTAGGTCATAAGCTGACCTTGAAAGCGGATTATTCCTGCATGGCAAAACGGTTTCTTTGCCATAACGCACGCGTCGTTTATTAAAAATTTCGCGGGGAAATTATCCGTGCCGTCTATAATGAAATCATAGTCGCGGATTATTTCCATTATGTTTTCCGAGGACACAAACTCGTGGTAGGTATTGACCGTGACATCGGGGTTCATTTTGTTTATAGTTTCCTTTGCGGACTGCACTTTGGGCTTTCCGACGTCCTCTGTCGCGTGAATGATCTGCCGCTGTAAATTCGACAGATCTACCTCGTCCGCGTCTGCAATTCCTATAGTTCCTACGCCTGCGGCGGCGAGATACATAGCGCAGGGCGCGCCCAGACCGCCCGCCCCGATTATCAGCACTTTTGCGTTAAGGAGCTTTTTCTGTCCTTTAACGCCTACTTCCTTTAAGATGATTTGCCGCGAATATCTTTCCAACTGTTCGTTAGAGAATGCCATAGCTTCCTCCTCCCATAAAATACAAAAATTCCACGACATCTCCGTCGTGTAATTCAATTGATGAAAAGTTTTCGTTATCTGCAAACTCGTCATTTACCGATACCGTGATATAATCGGGATTTTCGATGTTTTCCTGTTTGATGAGCTCGGCTATAGTCAAGCCTTCGTTAAATTCCTTTGTTTCGCCCGCAACTATTATTTTCATCTCATACCTCCTATTTGTTTTCGTCAATAAGGCGTTTAAGTTCTTCCTTTTTTTGCGCGCCAATAAACCGTCCGACCTCACCGCCGTTTTTAAACAGCAAAAACGTCGGCGTAGCGGCAATGTCGTATTTCTCGCAAAGGTCGGGTTCATACGCCGCATTTACTTTCGCAATGAAAACTTCGTCGGAGTATTGCTCGCTGAGTTCAGACAGTATCGGCGACATTCGCTTGCAGGGAACGCAGGTATCCGTGTAAAATTCCACAACGGAAAGCCCCGAAAACTTTAAGACCTTTTCGGCAAAATCGTCGTTTCCTATTCTTTGAGCCAAGTTAATCGCCTACCTTTCTGACTAAAAGATCATATGTCCCGTCTTCGTTTTGGGTAAACTCCAGGATCTCGTGACATTCCTCTTTAAGACTTCTCGGCACGTTTTGCGCGGGCTCGCCGCTGTTCATGTGGACTTTAAGAATATCCCCCTCGTCCAGCTCGTCAAGAGCTACCTTTGTCTTTACAAACGTGACGGGGCAGTTTACATCGGTTATGTTTATCGTGTCGGTTATATTGTATTCGGACATTTTTATCATTCCTTTCTATTTACGCTCTCTATCGCTTGTGTAAAATCCTCTATAAGGTCGCGGGCGTCCTCAATTCCCACGCTTATGCGGATAGTATCGTCATACACGCCCGCGTTTATTTTCTGCTCTTCGGTGCTGTTCAGATATATGGTTGACGCGGGGTGAATGACGAGAGTTTTTGTGTCTCCGATATTTGTTGCATTCATCGCATATTTCAGGGCGTTCATAAGCGCATAGGCTTTCTTCTTTGAACCCGCTCTTAGTGTCACTATCCCGCCGCCCTTACCGCCGAATTGCTTTTGGACTAATGGATAATACGGGTTGTTTGGGAGAGCAGGGTAGTTTACCTTTACGCCGATTATTTTCTCCAGCTCCTTTGCGAGCGTCAGAGCGTTTTCACAGATGCGTTCCACTCTTAGTGCAAGCGTTTCAACACCTAATAAATTCAGATATGCATTCATCGGAGAAAGACAGCCGCCGATGTTTCGCCATGTGTCGTTTTTAAGTCGCGCGGTAAACGCAAGTCTACCGTATTTTTTATAAGGCGCAAGTACGGGATATTTATCAAGATCCCACTTAAAATTCCCGCTGTCTACGATTATTCCGCTTATTGAGTTTCCACAGCCGTTTATGTATTTTGAAGATGAATGAATAACAATGTCCGCGCCGTATTCAATTGAGCGGATAAGATACGGCGTGGCGGTAGTAGCGTCTACTAAAAGCGGAATATTATTTTCGTGAGCAAGCTCCGATACGCTGCGAATATCCATAACGTCAAGACAAGGATTTCCGATTATCTCGCCGAAGATCACCTTTGTTTTGTCGGTGATGTGCTTTTTTATCTCGTCAATAGTCATATGCGTTACAAACTTAGTTGTAATGCCGTATTCTTTAAGGTCGCGGAACAAATCTACCGTTCCGCCGAACAGCCCTGCGCCTGCAATTATCTCATCGCCCGTGCTTAAGATATTCAAAAGTGCCGATGATATAGCCGCCATTCCCGATGAACAGGCGGTCGCGGCGCGTCCACCCTCAAGCTCGCAAATGCGCTTTTCAAAAGCGTCAACCGTAGGATTTGAGATTCTTGTGTAGGCAAAGCCCGCCGCTTTACCCGCGAACACCTTTTCGAGTTCTTCCGCGCTTTCATATGAGAACGCGCATACCTGGCTTATCGGCGGGAGAGTTGCGCCGTTTTGAGATCTCCCTGCCGATTTGCCGTGCAATAATTTTGTACAAAATTCCATATCAAGTACCGTCTTTATATTGATCTTAACACTCTTGCCAAAGTATCAATGTCTTCAAAAGTGTTATACAGTGCCAAAGTAGGGCGCACAACGCCCTCAAGCCCGTAGTGCCGAAGAATAGGCTGTGCGCAGTGATGACCCACGCGCACGGCGATCCCGTTTTGATCGAGAATTTGCCCTACGGTATCATTTGACACGCCGTCTATTACGAAAGAAAGCGCGCTTGATTTAGAAGGAGCAGTTCCGACAAGATGAAGTCTGTTTATCTTTGCTAATTCTTTCATTCCGTAACTTACAAGTTCGTGTTCATATGCGCTGACGGCGGGCATACCGATCGAGCTAAGATATTCGAGCGCCGCACCTAAACCCACCGCGTCGCCGATACTGCCTGTTCCCGCCTCAAATTTATTCGGCGCGGGATTGTATATCGTTCTTTCAAACGTAACGTCCTTTATCATATTGCCGCCGCCGTGATAGGGCTTTGCGGCTTCGAGAACGTCCTTTTTGCCATAGAGCGCGCCTATTCCCGTGGGAGCGTATATTTTATGTCCCGAGAATACGAAAAAGTCAGCGTCAAGCGCGGAAACGTTCACGGGGATATGTGCCACAGACTGCGCCCCGTCTATCATTATCCGAACTCCGTGCCTGTGCGCAATTGCAATAAGCTCGGCTACGGGCGTTATCGTGCCTAATACGTTTGAAACGTGCGTTACGGACACAAACTTTGTGCGTTTGGTAAACAGCTTTTCGTATTCGGAAAGTTTAAGCTGCCCCGAATCGTCAACGGGAATTACCTTTATTACCGCGCCAGTTTCCTGTGCAATGAGCTGCCACGGAACGATATTCGCGTGATGCTCCAAAAGCGAAACAATTATCTCATCGCCCGGCTCTAAAAGCGGCTTTACATAAGCCTGCGCCACGAGATTTATACCCTCGGTCGTGCCTCTTACAAATATGATGTTATCCTTTGACGGCGCACCGATAAAGTCCGCGACGGTCTGACGAGCCTTTTCATATGCGTCCGTAGAACGTGCCGCCAACGTATGCGCTCCTCTGTGGACGTTTGAGTTTTCATGCTCGTAATAATAACTCAGCCTGTCTATAACGGCTTTCGGGCGCTGAGTAGTAGCGCCGTTGTCGAGCCATATAAGCGGATTTCCGTTTACCTTTTCGCGAAGAATAGGGAAGTCCTCGCGGATCTGTTCAAGCGTTTTCGTTCCGACAACTATCCTCGTGTTGTTTTTCTGACCGCCCACGGTTTCAAAATTCACGCCTTTGTTATCCTTTTGCGGGATTACGTTGTTGTCATTCGCTGTTGTGCGGACGTTTATGCTGTTGTTATCATCAGCCTGCGCCTGCGATACTACCTTTGGAGAAAACCCCGCGTTATCCGCGTCCTTGCTCGTATAATCTGTGGTCACATTTTCAAGCTCGCGAAAAGCTCCGCCTATGTCGGTGAAAGCGGGAAACTCGCTGCTTACACCCGAAAGGCTGTCGAAATTCAGCTCTTTTCCGAGCTGTCCGAGAATGTTCTCATAATCGCTTGTTCCAAGCAAGGAAACGGCTTTGTTCGCGGCGGTATTGATGATCCCCGCGTCGCCCGTTGTCACGAGTTTTTGAATGCCGTCGGCGCACACATCGGGTTCAAAAATGCTCCCGCCCAGATCGCCAAATAGGTCGTTAGCAAGCGTTTGGAGTTCGTGTTCCGAAGGCAAGCCCGAATAATCGAAAACATCAAAATTATTCGTAGTCATGATACTCGCCCACCTCAACATCTTCCAATACCGCAATGGCGTCGTCCGCTAAGATCGCCGCAGAGCAGTAAAGGCTCAGCAGATAGGACGCCACGCCTTTGTCGTCAATGCCCCTAAAGCGCACCGACAGACCTCTCGACTGTTCGTTTTTCATACCCGCCTGATAAAGTCCGATAACGCCGCGCTTAGCCTCTCCCGTGCGCAGCAGAAGAATGTTGGTCTTTCCGCTTTGGCTCTTGGGATTTTTCAGCCCGTCTACAAGCAGCTTATCGGTAGGGATTATCGGTATTCCTCTCCATACTACGAAAGTGCCGCCCGCGATGTTTGTTGTTACGGGCGGAACTCCGCGTTTCGTGCATTCTCTTTCAAACGCCGCTATAGCACGCGGGTGAGCGAGGAAGAATGACGGTTCTTTCCATACCTTTGTGATAAGCTCGTCAAGGTCGTCGGGAGTGGGCGCGCCGTTGCTTTGAACGGGCTGTATCCTCTGCGAATTTGCAACATTTTTGAGCAAGCCGTAATCATCGTTATTGATAAGCTGGCTTTCCTGACGTTCGCGCAGGCTCTCAATGCCGAGCGCAAGCTGTTCTTTTACTTGATCGTAGGGCGCGCTGTAAACGTCCTCTATGGCGGTATTAACGTTAATGATCGTTGAAATGGAATTTAAACGGTATTCGCGCGGTTCTTCCTCGTATTGTATGTAACCGTCGGGGATAATGTCGGACTTCTTTGTCTGACTGCACAAAACGTCAAGCGGAGTATCTCCCTCAACGACCTTGTTAACGCGGTAAATTCCCGTCGGCAAGCCCTTAAATTCCAGTAGCTTTGTCAGCCATTTCGGGGTAATTGCGCCGTACTGTGGCTTTGTTTTGTTTACGTCCGCCAGATTATAGGCGGCGCGTGCGCCTAATGCCTTGATTGCTTGTTCTTCATTTGCCATTGTTTTATTCTCCTTAAATAATTTTTTATTTGAAAGCTATGCTTTCTCATTTGCAAAAAATAGTTCCTTTGCCGCATTCACACCGCCGCTCAGACTTAACATTCGCCCCTCATATCCCGCGTCTTTCAGCGTATTTATCGCCAGGATACTGCGCTTTCCCTCCGTGCAGATAAAAACGGTGTCTATATCGGGGTTTAGTTCCTTTTGCCGTCTTGCAAGCTGTCCTATCGGAATAACAACGGCATTCGGGAAACGGCGAATTGCTCTCTCGTGCGGTTCTCTGATGTCAATTATAGTAAGCGGCTCGCCGCTGTCCATTCTCGCCTTTAGTTCCGCGGGCTCGATAGTTTCAACGGAATTTTCTTCCTCGCACGGTTTCAGTCCGCAGAAATCTTCGTAGTCAAATTCGGTTATTTCTGTGATAGACGGCGATTTCCCGCAGACAGGGCAATTTTCGTCCTTGCATATATTCAAGACCGACGTGCGAAAATTCCAAGTGTCCATGACAAACAGCTTTCCCGCTAAAGTTTCACCGCCGCCTATAAGCAGTTTTAAGACCTCGTTTGCCTGTATACTGCCGATAATTCCCGAAAGGGGGCTTATCGTCCCGCCTGCCGAGCAAGTAGGAACTAATCCCGCGGGCGGCGGGGCAGGGAACTGACACCGAAAACACGGACTTCCGTTTTGCACGTCGAAAACGCTTACCTGTCCCTCAAATTGATAAATCGCCCCGAACACAAGCGGCTTTTTGCAAAGTACGCACGCGTCGTTAATAAGATAGCGCGACTGATAATTGTCCGTACAGTCGACTATTACATCATATCCGTCTATTATCCCCGCTATGTTGTCGGCGGTTATGCGCTCGTTTATTGTTTCTATCTTGACATTAGGATTTATGGCTTTTATCTTATCCCTTGCGGACGCGGTTTTTGGTCGGTTCACGTCTTTCGTCGTGTGTATGACCTGACTTTGCAGATTTCCAAGCGAAACCTCGTCAAAGTCGGCTATACCGAGCGTTCCCACTCCCGCCGCAGCCAGATACTGCACGACGGGAGTGCCGAGCGCCCCCAATCCTATAATGAGAACTTTCGCTGCTTTAATGCGCTTTTGCCCTTTTACTCCGATATCCCGCAGCATAAGGTGTTTGTTATAGCGTTCAATTTCCTTGTCGTCAAGCGTCACCGCTTTGCGCCGTTCGTCGGAGATAACGCTCACTGCGGGCGCGCCTCCCGCGATCACAGGCAGCAGCAAAATGCGGTCGCCGTCTTTTAAATCCGCATCGTTATGTACTCGCGTATCATTTACAAAAACGCTGACAAACGGCTTAATATTGCCGTTATCCTCAAAAATTTTCTCACATTCGGGATATTTTTCGCGCAAGTCGCAAAGCGCCTCGCGGACAGTATTTCCCTCGACCTCGACTTCGGCTTTATGCTCTGCGAATATGCGCAGAGTCGCCGAAATATACAACGTGTTCTTCATGCTGTTTCCTGCTTTCTGTTAAGAGTTGTTCTTCCTTACAGATATTTGTACCGATAATTTTTTCAAAGCTCGCTATCTTAAAATATAGCCCGTCTGCACCCTCGTTTGCCGAAACAATGGGATATGAATGATCGTAAAGCATATACCGCTCGTCAGTTTTTGAGAGGACTGCGGCGCAGTCCGGATGCGAATGATAAAAACCTACTATCATAAGGTCATGAGTAAAAGCAAAAAGTTCTATCTTATGGATAACAAGCGGATCTAAAGCAAAATACGCCGACTTATCTCTTGCGCTTTTATTTTCCAAACGCAGTGCTTGTTCTGCAAAGCGCTTATTGCTTATTTGCTTTCCGAGCAAAACGCCGCAGCATTCGTTCGGGTATTCACACTCCGCATGAGAAAGAAGCGCCCTTGTAACGTCATCATTAAGTACGAGCATAAAAATTACCTGTAAAAATAAAAAAGCCCGAGTTTTCTACAGAACACGTTCTGTAAAAACCTCCGGTTTTCCGGTCAGTTTAATCTGATTTTATCTGTTTTTTCTACTTGAATTACTCTTCCGTCTTGAATTATAGCCGTCACGGTACCGTATTTCGTTTCCCGTATCAGCCTGTCTATAATTTCAAGATAGTTATCTTTTTTCACATCATCATTTTTTGACACAATATCTGCACCCCCCCTCGGCTTTTGTTATGATTATAGTATAACATAGTCAGGAGTGATTGTCTAATACATAATAGGTATGCCGAGCTATAGATTTAATTTATAACTCCGGGCGTGTTTTTAAACCTTGTCGATAGCCTTATACTTTTCAAGATAACCCCGTATTTCCTCAATATAAAGCTTCCCCATTGCGCTTATAGGCATATTTTTCCTTGTGATATAGCCTATGACCATTTTGTCGGCGTCGTCGGGCGTTTCGTATTCAAACGGAACTGCGACAAAATCCGTGCCGTTTAATTCCTCGCAGATTATCCCCGAACACAGCGTATAGCCGTTCAGTCCTATCATGAGATTTAACATTGTGGCTCGGTCGTTGGCTTTTATCGTCCTTGCATAATCCTTTGTGCCTAAGATCTCCTCCGCAAAATAGAACGACCCGTTGTCGCCCTGTTCAAATGACAGGCAAGGATATTCGTTAAGTTCCTCAAATCGTATTGAACTGCGCTTTGCGAGCGGGTGTTCCCGCCATAGATATACATACGCGTCGCATACGGCAAGCTCGTGAAAATCAAGATCCTTTGTATGCAGAAGCTTCATTATGACCGCGCGGTTGAAGTCGCTGAGATAAATTATCCCGATCTCGCTTTTACCTGTATTAACGTCGTCTATTACCTCTTTGGTCTTGGTTTCTCTGATTGCAAAATCGTATTCAGCGGTGTTGAATTTCTTTGCTATCTCTACAAAGCTTTTTACGGCAAACGAATAATGCTGAGTTGAAATGCCGAATTTCTTCTTGAGATTTCCAAGCTTTCCGTACTTCTGGAGGATCTCTTCATACTGCTGATACAACTGTCTTGCGTACAGCAAAAACTCTGTACCCTCGTTTGTAGGTGTAACGCCTCTGCCGCTGCGGTAAAAGATCGTTATCCCAAGCTCCTTTTCAAGCTCCTTTACAGAGCTTGTAAGCGACGGCTGCGACACATACAGAATTTCCGATGCTTTATTGAGAGACCCCGTTTCGGAGATCGTAATAATATAGTGCAGTTGTTGTAAAGTCATAACATCCCTCCTTTTCAAAACGGCTATAAATTATTATAATACTATTTACCTATTATGGCAATATGAATAATGAAATAATTTAAAATTATTTAGCTTTTGAGGTAATTGAGGCGAGAAGTAGATGGTAAAAAATAAGAGGTAAAAAGTTTAGCCCCTTGTCTCTTTTTTCTTTAATAAGGCAAACAACCTTTTGTCTAAAACTCTAACCTCTAGAAGGGGAAAAGTGCGGTTCGCTAATTCGGCGTTTTATGCTCCATATACGGCAACTTGCGCAAATTCGCTTGAACTTCTCCAAAAAATCTGCTGCAATAAACTTAGTTTCCAATATATCCTCTGGGCGGAGGTGCTGATTTGAAGATCGAAATAAATATTGACGAAAAAGCAGAGGAACTTACGGTGTGCGTGCTGTGCCCGCAGCTTACGCCCGAAGTCGAAAAAATTATCGAAACGCTTAGAACGCTTAACAATCAATTAAGCGTAAAAAAGGACGGCGAGATTTTTCTTTTGGACGCCGCCGAGACTCTTTACATAGAAAGCGTAGACCGAAAATGCTTTGTCTACACGTCGGGCGAAGTCTATGAAACGGATATGCGGCTTTACGAGCTGGAAAGGGATTTGGGACATTGCGGTTTTTTTCGGGTAAGCAGATCCTGTCTTGTAAATCTGCGGACGGTGCGTTCTTTAAAGGCAGATATTGACAGGAGAATACGCATAACGATGTTAAACGGCGAGCAAATAATCGCGTCGCGGCAGTACGCCGACGGGCTTAAAGAAAGGCTTGGTGTGAAATAATGAAAAGGAAAACTGTTTTTGATTATCTATCCCTTGTAATGATGCATTTCGGAATTTCAATGCTTGTGATGAATATTTTCTGCGTATTATTCGGAGACAATGCAAAGGAATTTTCAACATTGTTTGAACTTGGCGGGGCGGGGCTTTCGGTAAAAACCGCACTGGAATTTTTCGCGCTGAATATGCTGATTATCGCCGCGAGATTTGTGTTTTTTACGGATCTGATATTCAAGAAATTTCCGCTTGTGTGGCGCACGGTATGCTTGGTGACATCTGTAATCGCTCTTGTGGGCGTGTTTATCGCGGTTTTTGGTTGGTTTCCGATCAATTCGCCGATAGCTTGGGCAATGTTTTTTGTGTGCTTTGTCATATCGTTTCTGGCGAGTTGGTTTGTTACATCTTTAAAGGAAAAAGCCGAAAACAAAAAATTGGCGGAGGCACTGGAAAGACTAAAGGAGAAAAACAGATGAGAGCGATCTTTGCGGATAATTTACAAAAAAAGTTCGGAGAGAAAACGATGCTTGACGGCGTTTCGCTCGATATATCCGAAGGCGAAATTTTCGGGCTTTTGGGACCGTCGGGCGCGGGCAAAACAACGCTTATCAATATCATTACCGGACAGCTTTCGCAGACCGGCGGATATGCCGAAATTCTTGGAACGGACACTCGGAAAGCAGGTGACGAGGTGCGTAGGAAAATCGGTGTTATGACAGATATCATAGGCTGGGCAATAGGACTTTTAAGTCCTTCCCGGACCGCCGCACATTCTGTTTCAATACCGCTGATGTTGGTGCCGCTGCTGCCGCTGCTTTCGGCATTCAATAATACGATAGCTAGAGCGTCTAAAGTGCTGTTTTCGGAACAGATACGGAAATGCTTTGCCGAGGGCAAAACGGTCGGGATGAATACGACGGCGGTTATTGTCTCATCGGCGAATTTGGTTGTAGCCTTGGCAGTATTTGTTTGGGCGTATCGGAGGAGCAGGAGGAGAACATAAAAAATCAGGCTTTTTATACAAGCTGTGACAAGGACTTCGTTCTTGTGTGTAACCTTTACAAAAAAGATTTTGGCAAACTATAAGTTAAAACCACTTTTCGGGAAGTGCGCATTTTTACGGTTTTGCTTTAGCAAAATTGAATTGCCGGAAGGGCAATTCAAAGTAAAAATGTGCAGTGTTGAACCCCACCGTGAAACGGTGGGGTTCAATGCGTGGAGCTGGTGAACGGACTCGAACCCCGACCATGTGTTGTTGGTAAAGAGATAAAATTCAATTTTTGATGTTCGCTTTATGGTGCGTTCAGTTTTCCGATAAACCTGTAAAATATCTCAATTTGCTGATATGTTCTGCCGTCATCGGATTTTTCCTTGTGGTGAACCACAATTTTGTCAATCAGCTCGTTGAGGATTGCTGCGTCAAGCTTTTCAACGTTTGTATACTTGCGTATCACATTGATGAATTTAACCGCATTGTCGGAATTGCTTTTCAGCTTATCAAGCCGCACTGAAAGTTCCGTGAGCGACTGCCTGATTTCTGCCTGTTCGGTTTCGTATTCGCTAGCCATACGCTCATAACGGCTGTCGGGTATTTTGCCAAGCGCGTTGTCCTCATACAGCTTACAGAGTATCTTGTCAAGCTCCGTACAGCGCGCGAGTTTGTGTTCATATTCTCCGTTAAGCTGTTTAAGAGTTTTGTCGGTCATTGACTGATATTTTCCGCCGAGAAACGCGCTGAACTTCTTGCTGTCTGCGCGGTATCTGAACAGATTTTTGCGAATATCTTCAAGCACTATATTGTAGACAGTATCGAATGTAATATAGTGCGACGCGCAGTATTCCTTTCCGTGAGTCTTGTACATCCGGCATGAATACGAGCCGTGATATGTCCCGTCCCTGCGCTGTTTTTGAGAGTACGTCAGACAATGTCCGCAATCCGCGCAGTAGAGCAGTCCCGCAAACATCTGTATTTCGCCTGTTTTTGCGGGGCGGTGTTTCGCGCTTAATATCCTGTGAACCGTGTCCCAAAGCTCCTTTGTGATGATAGGCTCGTGGCAGTTTTCGGCGACTATCCATTCCTCGCGCGGGTTCTTTACCTTTTCCTTGCTCTTTATGGATTTGTTGCGGCGTTTGCCGTATACAAGCTGTCCGAGATAGACCTCGTTGTCCAGAATTGCGCGTATTGAGGTAACGTGCCAGTCGAATTCCTTACGCCAGTAATCGCTTTTGAAGTAGTCGGGATTGTTTTTGTTGAAGTAGGCGATAGGCGTGAGTACCTTTTCCTCGCGGAACATTTTAGCCATTTTGTTGTAGCCGATGCCCTCGGCAGCAAGCCTGAATATCCGCTTTACAACCTGCGCGGCAGGCTCGTCAACTATCAGATGATGACGGTCGGCAGGATCGATTTTATAACCGAACGGTGCTTTTGAGCCGATGAATTGTCCGTCGCGGGCTTTGGCTTTTTTCGCCGCTTTCGTTTTCTTGGAAACATCACGGGCGTACATTTCATTCACGACATTCTTTATAGGGAAGAGCAGATCGTCGCCGTTTACCAGCGAATCATAATTGTCGTCTGCCGCGATAAACCGAATGTTGTTGTCTGTAAACTCCCGCACATACATTCCCGTTTCAACATAGTTTCTTCCGAACCGCGAGAGGTCTTTGACGACTACAAGGTCGATTTTCCCGTTTTGAATATCTTTGTACATTTGCCTGAAAGCGTCTCTGTCGAAGTTAGTGCCGCTGCATCCGTCGTCGCAGTAGAATGTGTAGTCCGTTATCGAATGATCCTTGCAGTATTGCTCCAGCAGAACTTTTTGCGTTTCGATACTCACGCTTCCGCCAAAGTTGCCGTCGTCCACTGAAAGCCTGCAATATAATGCTGCCTTGTAATTCTGTTTTCTTGTCATATAACTCCTTTCCCGGCAGCGGATCGCTTGGTCTTGCAACGGACAGTATACCACAACCGTCCGCACAAGTCCAGCGTTTTTTTCTCTGCCGTCAAGATTTTTTCGCGGAAATCACATCTTAAGGGTAGGGGACTCCTATTCTTCCTGATCTGATTGCTCCTCGCTCTCCTCGCTTTCGAGCCTGTTTAGCATAAGATTTTCAAGGCTGTCGGCAGCATTTACCTCGTCCTTAAACGCTGACCACACCCGATATGTCACACCGCCGATCTCGCGGTCGGTGAACTTAATTTTCTTTATCTTGGGCATATTCTCGCACATCGGTCTGTTAAGACCATTTACTTTTTTAATTTTATAACCGATAATTTTTCTCATAAATACCTCCTTGAAGTATCATTCTGTTTACCGTAGCAACCCCTATGAATTCGGCATGGCTGCCGCGCCTATTTTTCTTACAACCCCTGATTTGCGGAATTATTCATTTTACAACCCCTCTTTTCTTTTTCAATATTTGGCTCTGCGGCGGGCTTTGCCCGTCCGCTGTATTCGGGACGACCCCGTCCCTTTAACTTGCATCATTTTCATAATCCGAACTGCTCTCACACCGCTTGCAAAGCCGTTTTCCAAACTCGCGCAGAAACGGCTCAAATTTCGCTCTTATCACGCATGGCGAGTTGTTACCCTACTCTGCGGTCAAAACTTGCTCAAATCGCCTCACGTTTCGGAATTAAACGCCGGAATGTTTATCCCTTGCTTGGCAAGACTTCTTCTCATCATTTCCGCCGCCATAGTTATGAGCGCGTCACCCTGCGATTGCTCAACAGGGACAGCAGGGACGGCATTTCCTTCGCACGGTAAATCCGCATCCTCAATCTCAATCAAGCTATAATCAGCATTTGCGACATTTTCAGGGTCGGCAGGGACAGCATTTTCCGAATACAAAATTTTACCGCCACTGCTGTCCTTTTCGGGATTATAACGGATAAAAATATTGCGGATACCATTACTTTTTGTTTTCCCGTAATCAATTCCGAACGAACGTATCTCATCATCATGTTGAAGTAAATCACGGTAGAGCCAGTTGCAATTAAAATCCTGTCCGGGATATTTTTCTTTAAGCAATGAACAAATTTC
>CANQFZ010000002.1 GCA_947600065.1 uncultured Clostridia bacterium
ATATATGCATTGTGATCGCTGCGGGTTTGTTTCCTCTTTTCATTTGCTTTATGGTAAATATATTTCATTAAATAAAACGGGAGGTTTTTATGGACGAAAACAATCATTATTACGAGGAGTTCGACAATATGCGTTTTGAGACGGATGACGAAGCAGAAGACGACGCTATCGTAGAGCTTGTCGCCCTATTTTTGAAAAGTACATCGAAATTCCAAAAATCATAAACGTAGAAAGGGTAATAGACATAGCTGCCGTAGAAAATGGTTTGAGAGAGATTTTCAAAGACGTTAAAAACGTCACTATAGAGTCTGAGATAAACGAAGAACTCGCGGGCACGGGTTCTATATCAATAACCGCTCCTGCCGCCGAAATAAAGCGTATGCATACTTTCGCGGGGGCTTTGCTGCTCTCCGACGGACTTGAAGTATTCCCTCGAACCGACGGCATCGTAGAAATGGTTTTTGATTTTCAAAATACCGCAACCGTTATAAAGGATACGAACAAGGATTAAAGAAAGGAAATCAAATGATAAATATTGTCGATGTAATAAACGAGGTCGTAGAAATGGGAACCGAGGATTTCGCTCCCGTTTATAAGCTGAACGAAAAGTCTTTCGAGATATTCAAGCAGTATTGCAAAGTAATAGAATCCTTGTTTGAAGAAAACGACGTCAAGGGTTTTTCAGCTCAGGCAAATGAAGATGATATGACTATGAAACTGTCGTTCGAGTGCAGCTATTTTCGTATAGACAACGACACAAAAACAAAAGCCGCCGCAGTTTTCCGGAGATGTTTGTCTATGAATGTCGCTTGGCTCGAAGACGAGCTTATGGAAATTTCGTTTACATTCCCTCCGTTGTGGGAAAGAGCATAAAAGAAAGAGGTGTTTGATATGGCAGAAGATAAAGACTTGTTCTCCGATTTCGTCGATTATTTAAACGAAGAGGGAATTTACGATTTCGATTTCGAGGAGTTTTTAGAGGAAAACTTAGAGTGCGACGACGATGATGATGACGATGAAGTCGAAGAGTCCATGAAAAATATGGACATTTTCCTGTCTTATATAGACAAAACAATAAGGGATTTCGAGACCAACAACAACCTTATGTTAAACCCTAAGAGGATGTGCGATTTTTCAAAGGTATACGAAACCGTAAAACTTCTTGTAAAAGACGATAAGAAAGCAACCGTCACACAGAAAATAAACGAGCCGTATCTGACTATGGGCTGTATAACCGTAATAAGCCCGAATATCATTATCAAAAACCCTCAGACCTTTGTGAAACTTATAAACATCGCCGATACATTCGAGGTTTTTCCTCTCACAAACGGCAAGACGCAAATGAATTTCGGGTTCAACGATATGGTAATTCCCTTAGACAAAACGAAAGATAAATAAGAAAAGGAGAACAAAATGACTGATTGCTTTGCCACGGTTTCCGAGGTCGTATCCTCCGCCAATAAAAGGCTCTGCCCTCCGCTTGTATTTAGCGAAGAATCGTTCGATATATTAAAGGACTATTGTTCCGTAATAGACGATATTTCCGAAGAGTTCGACGGCACTTCATTCTCTGCGGAGATAAATAAAAACAATACGATTTCTATCGCTTTCGATTGCACCGATATTTTATTCGGCAAGAGAAACCAAAAATACGTTCAGCTTATAAACCGAGCCATCTCCTGCGAATTCAAAAACATCGGAAATTCAATGCTCGAAATCAAACTCACATTCCCAAGCCTTTGGACAAAACCAAAGCCTTAAAGGCTTGGTTTTTTATTTCTATTCTCTATATATTCTTTAAAGAGACGCGTCCGTAAACCCGCATAAATAAACGGCTTTTTTAAAATTTTACGACCATAAAAATCGTAAAATGATTTTCAAAAGGCTTTTGGATAGGTTTACAGCGCGGGTTCAGAGCTACGACCGAGGTGGTTGTAAAAATAAAGAAAGGAGTTCGAATGAACAACACCAGACGACAGCGATTAAAAGAGGCAAATAAAAAGCTCGCGGAGATAATAGACGTCGTAGAGGACGTAAAAGACGAAGAAGAAGACGCACTTGACAATATGCCCGAAAATCTTCAGAACAGCGACCGCTATGAGGAAATTGAAAACAACGTAGACGCTCTCGGAGATATTTACGATGAGTTGCAGGACTTGCATAACAGGTTATCTGATTTGGCAGTATGATGTGAGGTTTTTTATGAGGAGGCGATTTTAAAATGATCGATCAAAAAGGTCTTGTGGATTTTAAAGAACACATGATGGAAGTGTCCAATTCGGGACGAATAAACAACGGTCTGTCTCCTATTTTCAGCCGAAAAAGATTTACCGAACTCGAAGATCAATTCGATGCCTTTATAGCTAATAAAACCGACTATCGTGAGATAGAAAACTTTATGGAATTGTTTGATGAGGATTTTGACGAGATCTTCGGAGATAAGCGAGAGGAATTTGTGGTTTATAAATATGAGCATGATTATAAAAACGAAAAAGATTTTCTTTATATAGAAACCCCCGACCTATATTATAAAGAGGTAGGGAAACTTTCTCCCGATAAGTCTTTGCCATTTCTTTTGATTTATAAGAAGTTGATTATAAATCTTGCTATGTCGCACGAGGGTTTGATTTACGATAATTCTCGAGAGCTTGTCGGAGATCCTCAGATAAACGCAGATAATTCTCTCGAATATTTTGTCGATTATTTTAAATATGTATCGCTAAGAGGAGTTACTGCGAGGTTTTTCCAAAGAATAGAAAAGAATATGAGGAAATTTCATAAAATTTTCAGATTCTATCTCTCCGAAAAATTAGTCAGAGATATAATTGAAAAACAAAACCACGATATAAATTGGGGACACGGGCTTATTTTGTCTGCTCCGATAGACTATGAATATAAAGACGGACAAAAAGAATCTCTGATGCGTTTAGAGGACTTGTATTTGCCGTTAATACCCTGTGATATATAAGCGCAGAAAAAATTTATAACATTAAACGATGAAACGAGCTATTGTGTTTTTGGCACAATAGCTCGTTTTTATATTGTACTAAGTTTTAAAAATGTCATAAAACCTTTTAATAAATATCATAATTTTTGAATTTAATTGTCACAAATAAATGACATAAACCTATTGACAAAAATGTAAAATTATGTTAGAATAAGAAGAAAGATACTATATATTGGATAGGCGAGGGATATTATGTCTGAAAATAAACAAAAAATAAAGCTGCTTAAATTAACGGAATTTCTGAAATCAGAGTCAGCAAAAGACAAACCCGTTACAACAAGCCGGATCATCAGTTACCTTAACAACAATGAAATTTCCTGCGACAGAAGAACGCTGTATAAAGATATGGATCTGCTTATCGAAAGCGGAGCAAATATCGTCAAAACTGAATTTGGCAGGGAGAATGCGTATTATGTTGACGAAAAGACGCTGTCGCTTGCAGAGGTGAAAATACTTATCGACGCTGTTCAGGCTGCGAATTTTGTTACTGCCGAAAAAGCAAAAGAGCTTACGGAAAAATTGCTTGCATTTACGGGAATCAGACGCTTTGAAATTGTCGGCGAAAACATTACATTTTATAACAATCACAAGCACACTAACAGTGAGATTTTTGACAATATAGAACAGATCGAACTTGCGGTCAGCAAAAAGAAACAAGTCAGCTTTTACTATTTTGACTTGGATGAAAAGCTGAACAGAGTTTACCGCAAAGAAAAGAAACGTTATATTGAAGATCCCGTTGGTCTTGTGTTTGATGATGACAATTATTATCTTGTAACGTACAACCAAAATCATCAGAAAAGTTTAAGTTACAGAGTTGACCTTATGGACACGGTAGAAGTTGAAGATACGGACGTTTGCAAAGAAACGCTCCTGCTAAAAAGCAAGATGAAAAATTATAAAGAACAGGTTTTCAGAATGTTCAGCGGCGAGCCCGAAACGGTCACTCTTGAATTTGACAGAACCGTGTTGAGATATGTTTATGACAAATTCGGCGAAAATACAGAGATACGTCATGCCGACAATGACAGATTAAAGGTAAAAGTACTTGTAGAAACAAGTCCTGCGTTTTTCGGCTGGGTGTTTCAGTTTGGTGTCAAAATGGAGATTATCTCGCCTGAGAATGTTGTAAACGAATATGCAAAGATGCTTGATGAGCAGTTAAACGGAAAAACTCTTGGGAAGATTTAAGAGGGGGAGGAATTAAAATTGAGCGAATGGATAATTGATGGAATGCGGGAGGATACTCCCATAATTATGACAACAGAAGAATGTTCGGTGAACAAGAGAATTTCAAAATTTTTTGATTGAAAGGAGAATGTATTATGTCAATATCTGAATTATATAATATCTTAACTTTTAATGTGGGATTGCCGATTGATCCGGCGTGGTCTTTCTTTATTATGTTAGCCGTTGGTGAAATAGCGTGTAATATTGCTTTTAATGTTGTCGGAAAGATGTACAGAAACAGTAGTATTCACGGTTCGTTTATGGGTTCTTCGATGCATTGGATTATAAGATTTTTTGTTTATTTCTTGATTTGGGCAGTTTTATTCGGTGTTATAACGATGATCAATTTTTTCATTCAGTATCCCGCTGTATTGAGTTACATTCCGACAATAATGTTAATTCCTATTTTGTGTGTTGAAGTTATCAGTCTTATGCGAAAAATCAAAAAGTGGAGAAACAATAAGAATGCGTGATATGAAAGGCAGCAGGATTGGGTTTGTAGACAAATATATGAGCATTTGCTTTAAACTCACAAGGCTTATATAAAATTCTGAGATGTATATCTTGTATATTAAAGTTTCCTTTTAAATTTAAGTAGCAAAGAATTATTTTTTGATCCAAAAACAAAAGGCTGACCACCCAGTGATCAGCCTTTATTTATGTTCCCCGCAGGTCGCGGGCGACTCTGGTCGAGGCGAAGTGCGCCCATAATCGCGCGCGACACACTGAAACCGTAGTATTATGCGAAATTTTCTTCGCTGTCGAAAATCGTTTTGAGCTGTATTTTCGCAGCAGCTGACTTTTCAATATAATTACAGAATCAGATTTCCCGATAATTTTGACAAAATACCACCGAATGAATTTCAAAAATTTCTCCGAATGCATCTTCTCCCGCAGTCATATCTTGACGCCATTCTTGACGACGATTCTCAGCGCATCGATAAAAAATATGATACAATAAAAATGCGCCTGCTGCTGCGCTCGCTTGCACGAAATGAAAGCACCACGGTGACGAAATCAAGACTGCTGAATGACATAAAAGAAAACGATGATGAAGTTATTGACGCTGATACTATAACAACGTATCTTGATGTTTTTGACCGATTGTTTCTGCTCGACAATCAGCCGCCGTTTTCTACAAATATACGTTCATCGGTGCGTGTAAAGCAAGCTGTAAAGCGGCATTTCTGCGATCCCTCGCTTGCCTGCGCATTGTTAAAGGCAACGCCCGAAAAACTTATCGGCGATCTGAAAACATTCGGTTTTTTGTTTGAGGCATTAGCAGAACGCGATTTGAAGATATACGCTGAGTCATTCGGAGCTAACCTTTACCATTATCAGGACTACAACAACAAAGAGGTTGACGCGGTAATTGAACTTCCCGACGGCAAATGGTGCGCATTTGAAATTAAACTCGGCGCAAATCAAATCGACAAAGCCGCCGAAACTCTTACAACGCTTCGAGATGATATTCTGAAAGTTGGTGGCATAGCGCCGTCCGTTCTGTGCGTTATTTGCGGAATGTCAAACGCTGCGTATAAACGCCCGGACGGAGTGTTTGTTGTGCCGATAACGGCATTGAAAAATTGATGATATTTTTCTTGACAGTATGCAAAATAAGTGGTATAATATAATTGAAGAAAGGAGTATGATTCCAATGGCTGATACAGGAGTAAATCGCGAATATCGTGACAGACTTTTCAAGTTCATTTTTGGAAACCCGCAGAATAAGGAGTGGACATTGAGCCTTTACAATGCCGTGAACGGTTCGCATTATACGGATGCTAGCGCAATAAAATTGAATACGATTGAAAATGCCGTGTATATGAGCATGAAAAACGATGTATCGTTCTTGGTTGACAACACAATGAATTTTTATGAACAGCAGTCCACATTCAACCCGAATATGCCCATGCGTTTCCTGATTTATGCGGGAATGATTTACAGCAAATTTGTCGAAGAAAGCAGAACCTATCACAGATACAGTTCCGTTCAGCAAAAGGCTCCGACGCCGAAATGCGTGTGCTTTTACAACGGAACTGACGACAAAGATGACCAGATTGTGCTCAGTCTGACGGATTCATTTGACGGAGATTCTGACATTGAAGTTAAGGTCACGATGATAAACATCAATTTCGGGCATAATAAGGCGTTGTTAGATGCCTGTAAGCCTTTGAAAGAGTATGCATGGTTTGTAGACAATGTTCGTTCTAATCAGCAGAAAACGGGAGATTTAGAAAAAGCGGTAGATGAGGCGCTGGAGGAATTGTCCGATGAGTCGCTCATTAAGCCGTTTCTCGTTGCAAATAAAGCGGAGGTGAAGCGTATGTGTATTACCGAGTATGATGAGTTGAGAACTCTTGCGGAGCAAAGGGAGGAAGGAAGAATAGAGGGAAAGGCAGAGGGAATAGCGGAAGGAAGAGCAGAAGGAAGAGTAGAAGGAAGAGCAGAAGGAAGAGCAGAAGGCATACTTGATACACTGATTGATCTTGTCAAGGATGGTATTTTGACCATAGTTGATGCGGCAAAAAGAGCCAATATGACCGTTGCCGAATTTGAAGAGAAAACAGGTTTGAAAGCTTAAAGCCTTTGATACGCTACTCGTGGCAAATAAAGCGGAGGTGAAGCGTATGTGTATTACCGAATATAACGAGTTGAGAACCCTTGCGGAGCAAAGGGAGGAAGGAAGAATAGAGGGAAAGGCAGAAGGCATACTTGAAACACTGATTGGTCTGGTGAAAAAAGGTATTCTTACACTTTCACAGGCTGCAGAAGAAGCTAATTTGACTGTTCCGGAATTTGAGGAGAAAACAGGTTTGAAAGCGTAATTGATGATTATTATTTAAAAAGCCTTATGTAAAAGTAAGGCTTTTTCTTTTTTAGAAGATTGTCAAAAGTCTCAAAATGTTTCGTAAAAAATTAAGATCCCGAACTATCTGCACAGGCGGGTTTCCATTTTCCGGTGAGGATGGATATGAACTAATTGATGGGCAAGCACTGTACTTTGACGAATAAATACACAAAATTTCTTATTTTGAGAAGCTTTATAATTTTAAACCTGCGCATTATCAGATTTCAAGCTATGTGTAAACCTGCGTATTATTGATATAAACGTTATTAACTTTGAATATATAACAGCAGTTAGTACAAATATTCCCGGTGTTGTTTGTGAAAGTAGTGAAATCTACGAGCGGATTTTTTCTTTAACTAAATTTCTTCGGGCAAATCAAGGTTGCTAAAAAGATAAAGCCCCTTTACTCCAAAACATCATACCCGTTTTTCTCCGCATGACCTAACAGATACAAGAACGCAAATGCAGGGATACGGATAAGCTTTTCGCCGTTTGGCGCATTGTGAATACCGTAATCTTCGGCAGACTTTGTTACAACAATCGCTGCTGAACTTTCGCCGCAAAGTTGGCAAATCGCGCTGTCATCCGAAATCGGTGCGCTGTTGCGGTATTTTACTTCTATCAGGATATTTTTTACATTTGGATACTCAACTACTACATCGATTTCTTTATCATCTTTCCCGCCTCTGAAATAGCCGACAGAGGTTGCTTTCTGATAGTAAAACGCTGCAACATGCTTATATACAGCCGTTTCTACCACCTTGCCCATTTCATCGGGATTTGTAAGGATCGTATCGTCCATTAAAACCGCATTTCGTATAGCCGCGTCGGCTATATATATTTTAGGACTTGCTTTAAGTATCTTCTTTCCCGCCATGCCAACTGGCCAGCTTTGGTATATCAGATTTGCACTTTCAAGATATTTTATATAATTTTCGACAGTCGGTCTGGAAACGCCCTGCAATTCCTTGGTAATAGCTTCTATGGAAACCACTGACGAAGACACGTTGCAAAGATACAGGAATATTCTTTCAAGCTCGGTTGAATTACGGATATTGTACAGAGACGGTAAGTCACGTTTCAAAACCTTATCCACAACATCTTCCCTTAGTATCTGTTGTGCCATAATATCATTATCTGCAAGTGCAAGTTCGGGAAATCCTCCGAATAGTAAATACCTGTTAAAATAATTCTGTACGCTTGATAGCTGTATCATAATATTTGTTCTCTCTTGTTGGCTTTTATTAAGCCAGCAAGTAATATTATCCCTATCAGATAATTCGGGCTTGTCTATTTCCAAAAGTTCGCAGTATTCATAAAATGACATGGTGGGTACATGGATAACACTCCAGCGTCCTGCACCGCTCTCCGTTGAGCCTTGAATAAATGCAGGACTTGCCGAGCCAGTCGCAACGACCTTGCTGTCAGGCTGCATATCATAAATGGTTTTGAGCCAGCTTGCCCAATCCTGACCGTACTGTACTTCATCAAAGAAATAGTAAACGTCCTGCTCTGCATAAACATTTTCATGATAGCAATCCAGGACATCATTAAAGCCTGCCAGCTTCAGCATGGGATGATCCAAAGAAACATATACGATTTTTTGCGGAGGAATACCGTCACGCAAAAGCTTATCGATCATCTGAAACTGTATAGTTGTCTTTCCGACGCGGCGAGTTCCTGTAAGAATAACACTTCTGCGGATTTTCTCGTCATTAAGTCTTTTCATAGCCTCGTAATATGCAAATCTTTTATATTTTTTTGTGAGTTTTATATTTACAGCACCGGTTTTCCACCACGGGTTATATGAAGTAAGAACCTTTAAAATTCCCTCTTTGGTCGTTATTGCCATACAAATCACTCCGTATCATATTTTTTATTATTATAGCATAAAACTTGATAATTGTCAATGATTATTATAAGTATACTTAGAATATTTTGCTGAAATTTAAAATTTTGAGTAAAATTAAGGAAAAAATTATGTCGATATAATTAAGCATCTGCCAAAAAATGCAGATGCTTTTCTTTATTAAGATAATTGCGCCGTCCATTTTCCTTGTATTTATTGTATTTATAATGACGTTCATAATAATATTAAGTATCATCTAAAATTCCGCTCAAAACTACTATCACAAGAGCAAAATTTCGCAAATTCAATCAAAACCCCATAATCTAAACAACTTTTTCCGAAATCTAAGCAAAAACTCTTGACATTTCCGAACTTTTTGGGTATACTATATACAAGGGGGCGATTATATGATAGTCAGACCGCATTATATGGATATGCTCAAAACTTATAGGGACGTGCCGCTGGTGAAGATTCTGGCGGGTATTCGCCGCTGCGGAAAATCAACCATTCTGGATATGCTTCGCGATGACCTGAAAAACAGCGGCATTTCGGACGACCACATAATATCCGCACGGTATACCTCGGAGGATATGGACGAGGGTATGACCGACAGGGATATGTACAACGCCGTCAAAGATAAAATGACCGACGGGGAGCGGTATTATATCCTGCTGGACGAGGTTCAGGAAATCGCGGGCTGGGAAAAAGCTGTGAACAGCTTGCTCGAAAATGCAAATACTGATATATACGTCACGGGCTCAAACTCAAAACTTATGTCAGGCGAGATTTCCACATATCTGAGCGGAAGATATATTTCTATACCTGTGTTCACGCTGTCGTTTGCCGAATATCTTGATTTCAAAAAGGCAAGCGGCAGACCAACTAAAGAGCTGCTGAACGAATATATCAGAACGGGCGGTTTTCCGATAGTCGCGCTTGGAAATTTTGACGACCGTTCCGCTTATCAGATAGTGGAGGGAATTTACACGTCTGTTATCACAAATGATATTACAAGACGTCATAATGTAACAAACTACGACTTGTTTAACCATGTTGTAAAATATGTTGTTGAGAATGTCGGCAAGCCGTTTTCCGCGAACGCTATCGTTAAGTTTTTGAAAAGCGAGGGTCGTTCGTTGTCGGTAGAAGCGGTTTACAATTATCTTGAATGGCTGGAGAAAGCCTTTGTGATATACCGCTGTCAGCGTTATGACCTGCAAGGGAAATCTGTGCTGAAAACTCAGGAGAAGTTTTATCTTGCAGACGCTTCTCTAAAATATTGCATAATGGGGTATAATCCCAAGTCAATTTCATCAATGCTTGAAAATATCGTATATTTTGAGCTGTTAAGACGAGGTTACGAGGTGTATATCGGAAAAATTGACACAAGGGAGATAGACTTTGTTGCTGTACAGCGAGACGAGCGGATATATGTTCAGGTGTGCCGCAGTCTGCCCGAGGAGTCCGACCGTGAGATTGGCAATCTTTTGGATATAAAAGACCATTACCCCAAGTATGTGGTGACGCTTGACGACCTTGCCAGCGGCAATGTCAACGGCGTGAAAATAGTGCATCTGGCGGATTTTTTGTTAAGTGACAGGCTGTAATGTATAAGGCGGTGTTGGCGTGCACTGCCTTTTTATACTCGTTTTGCATTCCCTTTAGCCCTCGCACTGAATATTTCCCCTTAAAATTTTAACAATAATAAGGGAATATTCTCCTAAAGCATTGACTTTTCCCTTATTTTATGGTATAATTTAAGTGAAACACACGGAGGTGAAGGGAATGAGAGAGTTTAACTACTCAGCTATAAAAGACCAAAAGTGGGACTCGGAAATTCTCGGTTTGATTGCCGCGATTTATAAGGAAGCCGGAAAGCATGAACTGTATCTGAAACAGCGTCCGGAAGAACTTGAAAAGTTGGTCGAGATTGCAAAGGTGCAGAGTACCGAGGCATCTAACGCGATTGAGGGAATAGTTACGACCAACACGCGCATACGGCAACTGGTCGAGGAAAAAACGACGCCCAAAAATCGCGACGAACAGGAAATCGTAGGTTATCGCGATGTCCTGAGTCTTATCCACGAGAGTTTTGACGTAATTCCAATCACGCAGAATTACATTCTTCAGCTTCATAAAATTCTGTACAGCCACATGAACAATCCGATGGCGGGCAGAACGAAAAACGTGCAAAATTATATCAGCGCAACTCATTCGGACGGTCGCGTGGAAACTCTGTTTACGCCGCTCAAGCCTTATGAAACGCCCGAGGCTCTGGATAGAATTTGCGCGGAATATAACCGTGTAATCGGCAATATGGAAGTTGAACCGCTTATTGCGATTCCTGTTTTCATTCACGACTTTCTTTGTATTCACCCGTTCAACGACGGCAACGGCAGAATGAGCCGTCTGCTGACAACTCTGCTTTTATACAGAAACGGTTTCTTTGTCGGGAAATATATTTCGCTCGAGGCAAAGATTGCGAAGAATAAAGATTTATATTATGATGCGCTCAATAAGGCGCAAATCGGCTGGCATGATGGCAACGAAGACGCGCTTCCGTTTATCAAATATCTGCTTGGAACAATACTTTCGGCATATAAGGATTTTGATGACAGGGCGGCTTTAGTTGAAATAAAACTATCAGCACTTGAAACAGTAAGACGCGCTGCTGCAAACAAAATCGGACGATTTACAAAGCAGGACATCCGGGAACTTTGTCCTGCGCTCAGCCTAAGTTCCATAGAGGGTGCGCTGCGTAAGTTGGTGGCTTCCGGCGAGCTGAAACGCGAGGGGAAAGGGAAGAACACCTGCTATTACAGGGCAAACTAATTGCCGCAGCGTATGTCAATAAAATTAAGCATCTGTCTAAAATAGCAGATGCTTTCTTTATTGAGATATTTGTAATGACGTTCATAGACAAATTGTTAAAATTTATTTTCAAGTAAAAATTTTTATAATATTTTGCAATTTTTCATTTTCAAATATAAAAACTTCTTGATAATATCGATTTTTTATTATTTAATATAAAAAGTTTGGTGAAATTTGAGCGTAACAGGACTTCCTTCATAGATAATATAAGCGGTCAACCCTCGCAGGCTGACCGATTTTATGTATTATTTATCACATATATTTACAACATAACAATTTTTCTTGCATTTTTCTTGACAAAAACACGCTATAGTGTTATAATTAACCTGTATAAATGTTTTTTGATTAGTAAAAATATGTGCAATACTGCCAAAAAAGGAAGTTGCAAATGATAACATATTTGTGCAAAAAATGTAATCTCGTAATGCCAAAATCGGAATGTGATATTTGCGGAAGCAGAACATCTATGACCTCCAAGCTTTACTGGTGTGAACATTGTAATGTTCCTACCTATCATGAGATATGTCCTAAGTGTGGCAACAGAGGTTTTTATTTTGTTACTGATGCTCGTCCTGTTTTTCCCGAAGAACGTCTTCTTGTGGAGGCTGTTTTAGGAGAGCCGATGAAATTCTATAACCATTCCGTATGGAATTCAAACGGTATATATTTTGTAGACGGTAAAAAAATTAAATTCAGCATTGAAAGTCTATCAAATGAAGTTCCCGAAAAAATCAGAAAGATTATTAAAGAGTATAAATCTGCTAATACATATGATTTTTTTAATGAGAATATGCGAACATTTACAGAAGTCAATAAAATCAGATATGACGACATCACTTCCGAGGCTATGAGCTATATTATAAGAGCTTCTGAAGGATATGATGAAACTTCGATGTTTGTTTCTTTTTCAGGAGGTAAAGATTCAACCGTTACAAGTCATCTTGTACGAACTGCTCTGAGTAATCCGAGCATTATACATATTTTTGGAGATACTACGCTTGAACTTCCCGATACTATTGAATATATTAAGAGATTCAAGCAGGAAAACCGCAAAACCCCTATGCTTGTGTCAAGAAACAATCAGCAAGATTTTTTCGAGCTGTGCAGGGAATTTGGTCCTCCAAGCAGATTACTTCGATGGTGCTGTACTATTTTCAAGACAGGCTTTATTAGTAAGCGGATAGACAGCACTTTTAAAAACAAAAAGACGATACGAACTTTTTACGGTATCAGACGAAATGAGTCAAAAAGCAGAAACAACTATAATCGTGAAGAAGACAGTCCTAAAATAAGCAAGCAAAAAGTTACATCTCCGATTATAGATTGGCTTGATTATGATATTTGGCTTTATATTCTTTCAGCCGGCATTGATTTTAATGATGCTTATCGTTTGGGATATTCCAGAGTAGGTTGTTGGTGCTGTCCTAATAACAGTCGATGGTCGCAGTTCCTTTTATCGGTTTACTATCCTGAGTTAAACGAAAAGTTCACAAAAATAATCTATGATTTTGCTGTAAAAATGGGGAAGACTGATCCGATGGAATACGTGATCAACGGAGGCTGGAAAGCCAGATCCGGAGGCGCAGGAATTGAGCGCAGTAAAAATGTGGCTATTGAATTTAAACCGTGTGCAACCGATGAGAGCAGTTTTAACTATGAGCTGAACAAGCCTATTACCGAACAGTTTTATGAGTTCTTTAAGCCGTTCGGAATACTAAATTTCGATATGGGAAACAAGCGATTGGGAGAGGTGTATGTTCTTGATTTCAAAACTAACCAACCTCTGATTAAGCTTCAGGGACGAATAGGATCTAATAATCTAAGAATTACAATCCTTAAGAAACCAATAGCCAAACGTACTAAAACTGTTGAAATCGAGCTGAAATTCAAATCGCAAATAACTAAATATCAGCTCTGCACGGGATGTCATGCATGCGAAACTGCTTGTAAGTACGAAGCCATATCGCTTGAGAAAATTCCCGATACAGTAAGCGATTATATATATCGCATTGACAGCAATAAATGTGTAAGATGTGCAGAATGTATTACACACTATCAGGGAGGCTGCTATATGCGGCGTATCTTGCTTCCAAGAGGAAAGGATTATAAAGGGAAATGAATATAGAAGAAATGAAATATAAAATCAAGGGTAATGAGTCTTTTGGCATACGCGAAGGGTGGCTTGCTAAAGGTCTATTTGCGCTTGATGATAACAGTTACATTTTTTCTGATGAATACGCTATGGATAGCCTTGGCGTCGGAAGCAAAATGGTCAAATCAATCAAATACTGGCTTCTTGCGTCACATTTAGTTGAAGAAAGAAGAGAGAAAAATTCTAAACATAGTCTTGTTCCGACACCTTATTTTGGTGAAGTGGTAAAAAGGTATGATCCATACTTTGAAGATATATTTACTTTATGGATCGTCCATTATTATATTACAGCTGACATTGAATTTAATACCGTTTGGAATTTGTTTTTTAATCGGTTTAACGTGACTGATTTTGTAAAGGGTTCAATGGTAGATAAAATTGTTAATGAGTGCAGCAAAATTTATAATAAAGGCAATGAACTGTATAACGCCATAGATTCTGATTGCAATGTGTTGTTGAAGATGTATACATCTTCAGATGAAATCATTGTTGACCCTGATGAAAACCTTATATCTCCTTTTTCTGAGCTTGGTCTTATTGCAAAAGGTGCAGAAAGAAGCAGCTATATGAAGGTAAGACCATTATACAGCAAACTTGATAGGCTTGCAGTTTTGTATGTTATGACAAAAAACCTTCCTGAGGGTAAAAAAGGCGTAGATATAGATACGCTGCTTACTCAGGATAATAATGTCGGCAAAATTTTCAATCTTGATAGGAATAGGATAAATGAATATCTTGACAGATTGCGTCAGGAAGGTTATATCGAGTTAAATAGAACTGCAGGTCTTGATATGGTTTATATCAACAAGCTTTCTTTGACTGAAATACTTGAAACATACTATATGCAGAATGAAGCAGAGGTGTAACTAATGAAGTACAGTAAATTTATTGGTTCTGATAACAATTTTCAAACCTCTGTTAATTTGCAGTATGATTTGAATAACGAGGATAAAATAAGCGGATATATCCCGACTGCTCAGTCGCTTTCGATTTTGAAAAGGTATCTTAGCGCGGTTTGCAATGATAGCAATAATGAGGACAATGCCACTGTTCTTATTGGTCCGTATGGCCGCGGCAAATCACATCTGTTGCTTGTGTTCTCTGCTCTTATATCACATAGGGCTGATAGTAAAGTAACTACAGAGCTTGCAAAAAAACTTGAAACTGCTGACAGCTCAATAGGTGAACTAATAAAATTTTTTCGAGATAAGAACAAACCATATCTTCCTATAATCATAAACAGTAATCATACCGATATTAACCAGTCGTTTATTATAGCTCTCCGCGATGCGCTTGAAATAAATGAACTGAATGATATTTTCCCTGAAACGTATTTTGAATCTGCACTCAAAATGATAAATACTTGGGAAAAAGATTTTGAAAATGCAATTAAACTATTCAAAAAAGAACTTCGCAGCCGAAAAATAAAATTTTTCGATTTTAAAGATCAGCTCAATAAGTGTGCTGCCTCTGCTTATCAAACTTTTTGCAGTATTTATCCGACTGTCAGCAATGGCGCAAACTTTAATCCGCTGCAGAACACCGATGTTGTAAAGATGTATGAGCAGGTATGTGACGCACTTATAGAGCAAAAGTCCTTTGGCGGTATTTATATAATATTCGATGAATTTAGTAAGTTCCTCGAATCATCGGCTGCAATGACAAATATGCAAAACTTGAAACTGATTCAGGATTTTGCGGAAATGGCTGTTCGTAGCAATAAAATGCATTTTTGTTGTATTACACACAAAGAAATTCTTGATTATTCACAGAATGACAATTTCAGAGCGGTTGATGGGAGATTTAAAAAAGTATATTTCGTTGCGTCATCAGAACAGTCATATGAACTTGTGTCAAATGCCGTCACCCACGGTAAGCAATTTGATAAATTTTACAATAAGCATAAAAAGTACCTGTCAAGTATAACTCAATTATGTCAGATGACAGGAGTTTTCAGCGAACTCTCCGATGATATGTACACTGAGATAATTGAAAAGAAATGTTTCCCGATACACCCGTTAAGTGTATTCTCACTTATTCGTATTAGCGAACTGGTCGGTCAGAACGAGAGAACGCTTTTTACATTTCTTTCTCAATCAGAGGACAGATCTTTTCAAAGTTTTTTAGAGCTTTATCCGATTGATAATGAATGTGCGCTGCTTACTCCAGACTGGATTTATGACTATTTTGCTGAATTGTTTCGCATTGAAGTGTTCAATCCCAAAATACACAGTATATGGGCAAAAACTCAGTCTGCTGTTAAAAGATGTGAAACTGATGAGCAGATAAAGCTTATCAAGATACTTGCTGTTGTTAAGATTATTTCAAACGATATTTTTTGCGCAACTGATATTAACCTTAAAGCGGCTGCCAATTTTAGTGATGAGATTTATCGCAATACCGTGGATTCCTTGACTTCTTTGCACATCATAACAAGACGCAGAGATGGTATTTATGAGTTTTTGACCGCTAACGGCATTGATATAAAGAAGAATATACACAATCTTATTGAGCAGGGACTTGTTAAACTTGACCGTCCTCAGACATTGAAAGAAGTTTATTCAACTCCGTTCATTCTCCCAAGGCAGCACAATGCCAGGATGCACATTCAACGCTATTTTGCGGTGCAATTTATGGAAGCGTCTGATTTTTGGAAATACAATGGCGATTTCAGCGAGATAAAAGGAACAGCAGACGGACTTTTGATTTATCTTATTTCTGATACAAATAATAGTACTAATAACGTTGCACAGCATTTGCAAGAACTTGGTTTGGATGAAAGCATTGTTGTATGTGTTACTGAGGCATGGAGGAATAATGACCTTTTGAATGAATATCGGGCTGCCTGCTTGCTTGAAAATCAGGTTATGCAAACTGACGACCATTTCAAAGAAGAACTTGCTGTTTATAAATATGATCTTTTTAAGACAATAAGCGAGATTGCAGACAGGTTATATTCTTCTTTAAATCCGGCTGCTGTATATTATAATTCAGAACAATGTCTTGATGAAATTACAAAATCTTTGCTTTTAAATCGAGAGCTTTCTAATATCTGCGATCGAGTATACCCCAATACGCCTAATATCAACAATGAGATGATAAATAAAAACAAAATATCAGCTCAAATCCGCAAAGCAAGAGCAATAACTATTGACTGGATTTTGTCGCATACAGATGATATCCCTGATATTAAAGGCTACGGTCCGGAAGTAAGCATACTTCGCTCGCTGATAATTGTAAAACATTTAAACAACAGCAACGTATCTGACGATGCTAATCTTAACACGGTTATTAACGCTATCAATAGGATAATAAATGAAGCTGAGGACAATCCTGTTTCTTTTGCTGATATTTACAAGATTTTTTGCGGATCCCCTTTTGGCATGAAAGCGGGGGTTATCCCTGTTTACCTTGCTTGGTGTATGAGAAATAACCTCGATTCAATGGTCCTCTCCTTCAAAGGAAAAGAAATCCCAATAAACGGAGATACTTTGTCACAAATAGAAACAACGCCTGAAAGTTATACCCTTTATGTTGAAAAAGGTACAAAAGAGAAAGATTTATACCTTGAAGGTATTATTTCAATTTTTTCGCAGATTGATCCGGCAACAGTAAGCAATAAATGTGCTTTTGCCTGTGAACTGATTCAGACATGGTTCAGAGGGTTGTCAAAGTTTACCAGAGACCATACTGTGATATATCGCGAAAATGAAACTGCAATTGTTTCTCAGAAAATGTTAAAGTTTAAAGCTCAACTTTTGCAATATGACATAAATCCTCACGCATTTTTGTTTACAGATATACCTAAGTATTTTGATAATGCAAATGATTACGTAAGAACATTAGAAGGACTACGTTCATTTGCAGATGAGTATAATTCTTTTTTATCCGAAACCAAAGTATATCTTATAGAAAAAGTAAAACAAATATTTAATAGGAATATAAAAGGAAGTCTTTCTTCTATTATGAAAGACTGGTATAATTCATTGACTGAAACGACAAGAACACATATTTTCTCTTTTGAAGTGAATGGATTTCTACGTTTCATTAAGGAAAACGCAACTTATGATGATAATGATGTTGTTTCTAAATTAGCCAAGAATGTTACAATGCTTGCGATTGAAGACTGGAATGATAAGACCGTCAATACTTTCCTAAGCAATCTCAAAACATATATTGACACCGTGAATGGATTCGTTTTAGGGGATAATGCTGAAGAAAATCAGAAAGCGGTAACTATTTCTCTTGATTACGGCGGAAGAGTGTATGAAAATAATATTGAAGGTACAGAAATTTCAGGCATTGCTGAAACGGCTATGAGCAATATAGAATCACAGCTTGAAGAATACGGGGAAGCAATAACGGCGCAAGAGCGGGTCGCGGTTCTCTTAAAACTGCTTAAAAAAGAATTAGAACAACTATAAGGAAGTGCATGAATGATTTACTTAGACAATGCGGCGACAACATTTCCTAAGCCCGAATGTTTATATAACGCCGTAAATGAGTGCATGAAAAACTTTGCTGTAAATGCAGGACGCGGTACGTATAAGGCTGCAAGACAGGCGTCAGAGGTAATACATAATACAAGAACTGCACTTGCAAAACTTGTAAATATAAGCGATGAGAATAATGTAATATTGTCGCCTTCTGCGACTATTGCTATGAATATCATCCTCAATGGTCTTGAATACACTTCTAACAGCACAGTGTACATTACGCCGTTTGAACATAATGCTGTTGCACGACCGTTAAAACGTCTTGCGGACATTTACGGCTTTAGCGTAGAGGTCATTCCGTTTAATGGAAAAACACAGGAACTTGATGCTGACGCCATGCACAACAGATTTATAGTAAAGCATCCCGATGTTGTTATAGCCAATCATATCAGCAATGTAACCGGCAATATTTTACCGATTGATGATATTTTTAGTGCGTCTAAAGAATACGGAGCTGTGAATATACTTGACGCTTCACAGTCGCTGGGTTTACTTCCTATTGATTTATCTGCACGAAAAATCGACTTTCTTGTTTTTGCAGGACATAAAAACTTGTATGGCAATATTGGAACAGGCGGATTTATTTATAATAGCAGCCTGAAACTGAAACCGTTTTTTACAGGAGGTACAGGCTCTGATTCACTAAATCTTGAAATGCCTGCTAAAATGCCCGATTTGTATGAACCCGCAAGTCACGACATAGTATCTGTTTCGGCTTTGAATGCCTCTCTTTCGTGGATAAACAGTATAGGCATAAAAAACATATACGCCCACAAAAAAGAACTGACAGATTATGCTGTTCAAAAACTCTCGGAACTGTCTTCTGTCACACTATATCTGCCTGAAAACAGAGATAAGCACATAGCGATAATTTCCATCACACATTCTGACTATCGCCCCGAAGAACTGGCGGATATTCTTGATAATGATTTTGATATAGCAGTTAGAAGCGGTTATCATTGTGCCCCATATATACACAAGCTTATCGGCACCGAACAAACCGGCGGTACTGTACGCATAAGTTTAGGCTATTTTAGTACGAAAGATGACATAGATTGTCTTATAGACGCATTACGAGAGCTGGATTAGGAGGATGGCTTATGAACGAATTTGTTGATTATCTGAACTCAATGAATAACGCAAGCGGCGATACCATTGCTGCTCTTGCAGAATCGCAGGTAAATTCACCTTTTTTCAAGAAAATTCAAATAGAAAGAAATCTTGGAAAGTACTTATCTGAAAAAATAAGAAATGGTGAGCATATTGCAATTGTCCTCACCGGTCATGCCGGTGATGGAAAAACCGGTATTCTTGTTCAGATTTTGCAAGAATTGGGTTTCCTTGGCGAAGACGCTTCTCTTGCACCCGAAAAAGAATATGATAATGGAGAGATAAGGCTTTATGCTGTTAAGGATATGAGCGAACTGCTTGAAGATAAGCAAATTGCATTTTGCCGAAAAGCTCTTGACGCTCCTTTAAACGGCAATTCGTCTATTATTATTTCCAACACGGGACCTCTATTAAAGTGCCTCGAAATGATAAGAGAAGAACAGTGTAAAATGCAGGGCGTTCCTTTTGATGAAAATGAAAAAATTTGTCTGCAAACCAAACTCCTTGACCAGCTTGACAAAAATAACAATGAAATGATTTCTGTTGGTGATCGTAGTTTCTTAATGATAAACATGGCGAGGGTCGATAATGTCAGTTTTGCAAGAGAAATTATGAACAAGTTAATCTCAGCAGAACTCTGGGAACCGTGTGAATCCTGTCCCAAATGCGGTAAATGTTCGATATATTTCAATGTCATTCAAATAAGGAAGTATCAGGACAGAGTAGTCTCAGCAGCGGAGGCTTTCTACCGCTATCTTTACGAGAATGATAAGCGAATGACCATTCGTCAGATATTGTCACAATTGAGCTTTGCATTGACGGGTAATCTTTCTTGTGACGATATAAAAGGAAGTGATAAGGATTCTATTAAATTTAAGTACTTGTTCTCGAATCTTTTCTTTGGATACAGAGGAATAGAAGAAATTAACAATGCCGATCAGATACAAGGCATTGTATATGCGAAAGAGCTTAGACTTGATGCAAAAGGACTTGATGTCGATTATAAGTTGTTTGTAAAAGGAGATTTTTCGGATATTCCCGTTGATATAGAAAAGCTTGTTAGTGATCAGCACAGACTGTTTGTCAAACGCCATTTAAACATTGATGATAAAGACAGAGAGTTTGATACGAGGGACTATGAGTACCGTAGAGCGGTAAGGCGTGTTTTTATTTTTTTTGGTGACCCAAAGAGCGACCCGAAGGATAACAAATATTTACCGCTTTATGATGAATTATATGGCATAGGCTACAACTCGTATATCAGAATACAAAGCGGCGACGCATCAAGTAAATTGTTTAACGATCTCCGCAATACAATAACAGATGCACTCTATCTTGAAATGACAGGTACTTCATCTAAGATGGCAAAAGACATTCCGCTGACTTTAAGGAGAAATGATGATAATTTCCAGAGCGTTATGATAACTACCGGCAGCTTTAAGAAATCAAACTTTAGAGTTAAGGGGACACCGTCCGATACTGTTTTTGAGGATAGTGTTGCCAAACAAGAAGTTGAACTTCAGCTTGGTTCCGATATTTCTTTCAGACTTTCTTTACCTATGGCTATATATTTTGGCGAAATAGCAAACGGAATGATTTCGACTATTTCTAACCCTACATTAACTCACGGCTTGTCTAAACTTAAGGCAATGCTGAAGAAATTATCCGAAAATGATTCAGAAGAAGGGGAGTTCTCTGTAATAGTAAATAATACGGATAAGCCGATAGAGCTTAAAATTATTGTTGATGACAAACTCTTGATTGAAGATAACTGAAAGTAGGTGGACATATGCTTAACGAATTTTTCCCAATGGGAGCTTTAGACACCAATGTAAAAGATTGTTCTATACAGAGTCTGCTGTTTGGTCATAGAATAAAGCCTCAGCAAACTCGTTATGAATATCTGGCAGAATTTTTGCAAATTGCAATGGCTAAAAAAAGCATTGATGACAACGATTCTCAGCCGACAAATGATATGTTTATTATCGACGAAAAGGTCAACAACCATATGATTGAATACAATCCGATTTCAAATATGGGATTAAAGCGTTTTATCTTTTTTGGCAATAGTCGTCTTGATACAAAGTCATCTATTGATCGTGAAGCATATGAAAAGTGTATTGAGATCATGAAAAGAAATATAGAGATTGATTCTACACAGATTGAGGATAAAGAGTCTATTTATATTTTACAAAATATTCTTTATGGTTTCAGTATAGAAAATGCAGGACGTTCGTGGTTTAACAAGAATTTGCTGCCGGTTTGTCCGGAAGTATTATTTCCTGAATCCCTTGCAAGAAAAGGTCACAGGAAAAAAGCCTCCATTGAGAGTGTGTCTACGGACAATTCTTTTGACTTTAACAGTTATACATATATGGCAAGAGGCGGAGAGATATATTATTTGCATATACTCCATGCGCTTAACAATAGTGAAAAAGATAAAAAGCTCCTTCTTGAAAAGCAACTAAATCGTATGCTTTCCGGGATTCCACAGCTCAGTATAATAAGCAGTTATATACAGAAAAAATGGGAAGACGAAATGGAATTCAGTGATAAGGATACGGATGATTTCGCCGTTAAGAAGAAAATGAGGGCTATTCCTCTCGGTTATCAGTACAGAGATAGGTACACGGTTTCGGAACTCACAACTTTCCTTGATAACCGTATTCAACCTATGGAGAAGTTAGACCTGCTTTCCTACGGTATCGTATTGCAAATTATTCGTATGATGATTACTGTTGCTGCCAATGGAAGTGAAACAGACGGTTCAATCTGGCTTATAGATGCTTCTGATCCTGACAAAAAAGAGCATTTAGAAATTAAAAAGCTTGCTTCACATTGCTTTGCATTGAATGAAGAATGTTTTATAAAATATATTGACAAGGGTATCGCTTATTTCTATCATGACGACGATGAGGAAAAGAAAAACAAGAGGAGAGGAGATGCATTGGATGACACTGTAAAAGTCATAAGAAAGCTTGGCAAAAGTATGGGCATGATAGTTCCCATGACAGGACCGAATATGCGTTTCACGCTTCCTGAAGAAATACTGAAATTTTTCATCATGTCGCTTATACCTGTAGGTAAAAAAGTAACCTTTGATAATTTCCTGGATATGCTTTACGAGCATTTTGAGATAGTGATTTCTCCTGAACATTATGCAAGAGCAGTTTCAGAGCATAAAGCACCATATCGGTCAAATGTAACTTTCTTGCAGATGAACAAATCAGACTTTGCTCAAAAGCTCAAAAATTGCGGTTTCTTGCGCGACCTTTCTGATGCAACCTCCATTGTTGAAAACCCGTATGAAAGCGAGGAGAAATAAGTTGAAAAAGCTGATAAACGAAATCATTTCTTTGATTGAAAAACAGATGAAGGTTTCCGGCAGAACGTACCTTCTAAAGCTGGAAGATTTTGATACTCCAGTAATATACATGGAGATATGCAAACACTTTTCATCGAAAAAGGATTTAAGTTTTGTTGCAAATCTGGAATACAGCAAGTTTATATATTTCAAGAAAAATGATAAACAGGAATGGCTTCCTGCGCTTGAATATTTAGAGAATAACGGCTATGTAAAGAATGAACCTTTGACTTATTTTCGCAACCAAGCAGCCGGTCAAAATAACGGAACAACTCTATTCTTGCTTATGGGTGCAGAAACAGCCCTTGACAGAGGAAGTATAAAAGACTTTACACATATATCAATGAACGATATAGTTGAATATCTGAAAAAAGATTACAGCATATGGTTCATTGACCTACTGAGTGATTTCCACTCAGATTTAGAAAAGAGCCGTGACTGCATAAATAATATTTATAAAGACCTTTTTCGTCATATTAACATAGACGCTATGCAGCTCAGTTTATTTGTAGATGATCTTGACAATCACAGTATAGATACACTTGATGAACTGGTCGAACATATCTATGGTTCTTTGAAGACGTTCTGGGGAATTCCTTCCATAAAGTCGAACATAAGGAAGCCTTCCAAGAAACCCTTAAAATATATTTCTAATTCTTATCAGTTTATAAACAATGAACTCAATATAAGTTCTTCCAAAAAGTCGGCACTCAGCAGAAAACTGGATAAATATGCGCAAGAAAACATAAGCGATATAAATTCTCCTTTTGAAGGGTTTAGCGATTTTACCGAGTTCTGTACTTCACTGGAAGAATTTATTGACAATAAGAATATCAATGATAACCGTAAGAAGTTTATGAATACTGATTTCGGCATTGTATATAAAATTCTTGATCTCTCTATTAGCCAGAGTGATCCTACCACTGAAAAGGAAAAAACATTTACGGTTAAGGGAGAACCGATTATTGTTTATCTTGAGATGCTTATCTACTCTTGGATTGAGTTCAAGAAAAAGTACGAGCATGATCCTTTGAATACTGTGATTACCATTACGGATATTCGCTTATCTAATTGTACCTCTTCAGAGGCAGGTGATACATCACTCAGTGCTCATTTTGATAATATCTGCTCATATATGGGTGGTCTTCTTGAATATATCAAAACAAAAGGATTAGCAAGCGGCAATATAACTGTTTCTTACTGTGATGATACTGATCCGTTTTGCAGCAAAAATTTTGAATATATAAAACCTAAACTGAAGACTATTGATAAATGGGGCGTTGATTCAGAGATTAAATTTGAAATAAATAATATAGGAGCGTCCGAGGACGAAAAGACAAAAACAGAAGTGAAGTGGAGTTTTTCACCTTATGCTAATTGGAAGAACGCTTTTTCACTCCTTAGGCATCTTTGCACAGGTATTTCTCCGGAAGCACCGCTCCTTACCACTTGCAGTAATATGGACGAACTTATTGCGAGCGAATGTGAGGACGAGTTCTTTATAAAGCTTGAAAGTATACAATGTGAAACACCTCCAAACTATTCAAATGTGGTAAACAAGACTTTTAAAGAATGTTTCTTAAAGGAGTTTGCGCTTTTGCACCAGTCGTTCTCCAAATGGACAGATGACATTCTTGAAAAAGGATTTTTCGGTTCTATTGATTCAATGAATGAACTTATCACAAATTATACCGACTTGCTTGAATTTATTACGAAGAATTACTCGGGATATACCGGCGTTGTACGGAATAAGATAGGCTATATCCTTAACATCTTCAATATTATTTCTGACTCTGATTTTCTTGACAGTGCAAAATCATCTGAAGTTATTGTGCCTGCCTACAATCCAGCTATGCTTGAAAAAATCATTGCAAGGAACGACTATATTATTTTCAGTTTTCGTGATCTTATTGGACACTATGACACGATGAAATTTTCTGAGATTGAAAATAAATTCAAGGATTTCAGCAAACTTGCTGCTATAACGCAGGGCGTTGATATGATACCGTGCGGAAGTGATAAACTTATCTGTAAAAATGTCTGGGGTTTTTATGCTGTTTATCACGGAGATAAAAAGAAGAATTATATAAGCAATATAGAGTTGATTCCTGAAGAAAGTGACAGCAATGCTGATGTTTCCGAACAATCAAATATAATTTTTCACCATATAATGAACTATGTCCGTACTTTTCCTTCAAGGACAGACGGATTGAATGTTGCCTTCATTTCGCCTACTGAGGTTCAGTATGTGGTTGAAGGTATCAATAAGGTAACGACTGAGCTTGAAAAGAAAAAAGTCAATGCTACCATATACTTGAAGGTTATATGCTTCGGCGGTTCAAAGAATGTCAGCAGTTATCTGAAATACTGGCTTAATAACTACATGAATAAAGAGCGTACTGTAACCATTAAAACATATTTACAGTATATTTCCCGCGATAAGTTTGAGAGCGAACTGCCGGAATTGTTGCATAATCAAGATGTTTGTTTTATTTATGATATTCTTAAGACCGAAAACATTGAGTTTAATCAATATCTTTCCAGTGATAAGGAAGAACTTGAATATCAAGTTAACTGTCAGTTCCCAATGACATTTATCCCCGATACTATTTCCTCATCTCATGACTACAAGAGAAAGGTAAACATTTCTCAGCTACAGTTCATTGTATCAAAGGCATATACACAGCTTGTCAACAAGGTAATGCAACCAAACTCTGTTGATTCGCAGTATAAGGTAATGCAGGTGCTTGAACTTCAAAGTAAGCAGAATGCACTGCTGAAAATAGCTCACGACAGTTGCCGCTGGGTAGTTTGTGAGGACAGAGCTATTGACAGGGAACTTTTGAACGCTGATGGTAGAAAGATCATCGGATTTACGACGGGTGAAGGTTGTTTTGGAGAGTATAACGTAACTGTTTCTGCACGTTATGATATTCTTGAAGATATCAAGCAGATGCTTAAACAGCGTTTGATAAGCAAATTTACAAACTGGAGCATGACAAGAGCGGATGCCTCTGCTGAATATTGCGTCAAATTGACGGAATCTTTTGATGGAAGCAGAATCCTAAAGGCTCTTAATCCTTATGACTATGAGATACACAATTTCCTTGCTTATGCGCTAACAGTCAGAATATTGGGAATAGACCGGCATGAGAACAGCAAGTATGTGCTGAGAAGTCTTATAAATCTTGATAATTATCAGCACTGGTTCAAGAACAACGAAACACGCCCTGATTTTATGCTTATTGAGATACCCAAAAATGATAATCTTGCAAAAGCAGATAAACCGATAGACATTTCCATAAAAATAATTGAGTGCAAGATGAGCGTAAACGTTGCGGGATACCATGACGAGGCAAAGACACAGGTATCAGCTGCGCTTAATTCGTTCTCGCATTACTGGGATGAGCATAACAACGGGATTGACAGAAGGTATTGGTTTACTCAGCTTTACCGTGCCATCGTATTTTCTAAACTTAGTCTTGAGGATAACGATCCTATCTATCCTATCGTCAACTCTAAGATATATAATATTTTAAACGGCGAATTTAATATTTCGTGGCATGGCGAAGTGTTTGCTTTTGATCTAAAGGGCGAAGATGATGATATTGATCATAATAATGAAGACGGTTTTGACATAAACGTTTATACTTATGGTCAGATTTCCATTCAGAAGATGCTTCTGCCGCATGAAGACGGCGAAACGGTGGAATATGTTGAGATAGATCAGCCTACAGATGCCGAGGAGGTTGACAATTCGGAGGAACATGAAGAGATACCCGAAGTCAGCACCACGAATAAAAACACATCTGATACATCTTCTGTTAGTGAAAGCACAACGGCTACTGAAAATGATACGGAACTTACAGTAAACGACACCGATACAACTACTGCAACCGATAAAGTTACTGAGAAAAAGAGCATCGCTGATGTGCGTATATGGCTCGGAAGTGATATGAGGAGCGGCGAAAAAATTTACTGGGAATTTGGCAACAAGAACCTTAACAATCGCCATCTTCTTATAAATGGCAACTCCGGGTGCGGTAAGACTTATTGTATACAAGGACTTCTTATGAGCGCTGTCCGTCAGGGTATCTCTTCTGTAGTTTTTGATTATACCGGAGGCTTTACAAACAGTAAGCTTGATCCGATTTTCAAGCAGGAACTTTCGGACAGGATTGACCAACGAGTGGTAAAATCGAAAAAGATACCCATCAATCCCTTTAAAAAAGGAGATATCCAAATTGATGAAGATATTTTTGTCCCGGAAGAAGATATTGATGTAGCAAGTAAAATTGCAGGTATCATGGGAAGTGTTTACAAATTCGGCGATCAGCAGAAAAGCGCAGTATATTCAGCAGTGCTGAACGGAATGAGAAAACATGGCGATAATATGAGTTTTCAAGAACTTGCTGCTGAATTGGAATCTCTTGACAATAACTATTCAAAAACAGTATTAAGCAAAATACAGCCTTTTATTGATATGAATCCGTTTGTTGCAGATGATAATTTTGGCTGGGAAAATATTAGGGACTCAGATAAAGGTATCGTGTTTGTAATGCAGCTTACAGGATATACCAGAGATGTACAGGTACTCTTGACAGAGTTGATGCTGTGGGATATATGGAGTTTCTGTACGAAGACTGGCGATGAAACCAAACCGTTTATTTTAGTTATGGACGAGGCGCAAAACCTTGACCACGGGGAAAATTCTCCCAGTGCAAAGATACTTACCGAGGGCAGAAAGTTTGGCATTTCGGGATGGTATGCAACTCAATTCATGAAACCGCAGTTATCAGATGATGAAATTCAGAGATTACAACAGTCAGGACAAAAATTGTATTTTTGTCCTCCTGATGACGGTGTGGATACTATTGCAAAGATCCTTGATGCAACGCCTCAAGGCAAGAAGGATTGGGCAGTGCGTCTTAAAAAGTTAAAAAAGGGCGAATGTGTTTCATCGGGAAGTATGATCAAAAATAACAGTTGGACAGTATATGTTCCTAAGGCGATTAAAGTTCCGAGTATGCAGGAGAGATTGGATAATGAATGATAGGACATATTCTTATGACAGTGTGAATTTTCATAAGACCTTTTCTCCGCAGGATTCTTATATCACAAAGATACTTGAGCTTGCTAAAGATAATTATACCGGCACAAAAGAAGAAATCAGTGAAGAAACAGGCATTCCAACCGGAAAAATAAGCGGTAAAGTAGTTCCTCATATACTGTATGCTCAGTATATGGGGCTTACGAAATTTACTCTTTTAAAGGGTAAGTATACGCTTGAATTGACTGATCTCGGAAAAACTGTTTTTAAAAATGACAAATATCTGTTCGAGGATATTTCGAGGTTGATATGTCATTACAATATATGTGAAGATGTTGACGGAGCATTTCTGTGGTCATTTATATACAACGGTTTGCCGCTTATGCTTAATGAAACCATGAGCGAAGAAACCATGAAAAAGAAATATAACGACTTCTTTATGGTAAAGACTGACCTTGGCGCACTAAAAAAGTCATACAGCGCTGACGGATTTTTCGCGATACTTGAGTTGCTTGATTTTTCAGAAGGCATACGAATAAACAGTTCATACTACAAAGATGAACGCCTTTATGTTTATGCCTACACTCTTTTTAGCACATGGGATAAAAAATATTCTAAAACGCAGGAAGTTACAGCGGATCAGATTATAGGTATGAAATGGAATAAACGATTTGGTTTTGATGATGACGAAATGTTGTATGCTCTTGAACAGATGGAGGAAAAGCAATTGATAAGACTGAACAAGCAGTTGGCTCCTTATACCGTAATAAGAAATGCAGACGCTGTTGATTTATGTCCACGCCTATATGAATTGTTGAATTGAGGAAATCACGATGCGGATAAAAGATATACTGAAGTTTAATAAGGACAAGTATTTCGGCGGTGCAGTTCAGGCTAACTGGTTCTATGATGACAGTAGAGTCAAAGCAATAGCAGACAGCTATGTTTTTCACGGACCTAAGTATCATGGAGTTGATAAGAAGGAGTTTCAGAATACAAATTACAAGTTAAAAGATACAGCAACTTATGCATTGAAACTGGCTAAAAGAGCCTCAGAAACTGAAAGTAACCGTTTTTGTATGACGATTGCAGGCTATGGAACAGGCAAATCCCATTTATCAGTAGCACTGGCATCGCTTCTCTCAGGACATGACGAAGAACTTCGACAGTTGGTTTTGAAAAATATTTTTGCAGCTGACAGACAGATAGGTGAAGAAATCAGAACATATCTTCATAAAAACCTTGTTATTGTACTTAACGGTATGCGAGATTTCAATCTGAACATGGAGGTACTTGCTTCTGCAAAGAAATCACTTGCACAGCATAACCTATCCGCAGATATATTCGATGAGCTTACGACACAGTACAAACAGGCGATAAACTTCTGCACCAATACATTTGAAACTCATAAAGAACGGTATGCGCATTATCTTGCGGATGCTGGCCTGAATAGTTCACTATCTCCCGAAGTAATAATTAAATCTCTCGAAAATGCTGATAAGGCTGTATTCAACGCTGTCAATGAGGTTTACAATGAGTTTATGGGTACATATATCCATGCTGAATCTGATGTGTCTGCTGCAGATGTGTTAAATCTTCTTGTAAAGAAATACTGTATTGAAACTCCTATACTTGACCGTATCTACATTCTTTTTGACGAATTTGGCAGATATATTGAGTTTACAGCCAATAATCCCCTTGTTGCGGGAGATTCATCATTACAACAGATATTTGAGACAGTTCAGAATGCAGGTGGAAGAATTGTTTTTGATGCTTTCATTCAAAACGATCTGAATTCATACATAAGACGAGTAGAAAACGTTGGCTCTAATATTTCCAGATATGTCGGGAGATACGAAAACAGTGAAAAGTTTTATTTGTCATCGAATTTTGAAACCATACTTGCAAATTTGATCGAAAAGAAAAATGAAGATGCTTTCAAGAGTATAGTGGAAAGAAACATTGATGATGTATACTCACATTTTTCTAAGAATACATTTAAAAATCTCTGCAACTGGGCGGCGCCTGAAATTGACAAGAGAAATGTATGGGTAAATCAGAATATGTATTTTGATGTCATTGCTAAGGGTTGTTATCCAATGCATCCTATAACAGTTTGGTTTTTGGCAAATACATCTTCATGGATGCAGCAGCGTTCTACTATTGCTTATACTGCTGAAATGTTTGAAGCAATTGGGGAAGAAGAGGTAAGCGGAAGATGGCTGCCGTACATTTATCCCACAGATATAATCGGCACAAATTTATTCGATGAAATGCTGGGTTCTGAGGAAAAAGGCTTTGTAGCAAGTCAAAATTGCCTTACATATCAGACTGTCATTACAAAACTGAGCGGTAAGATAACCGACAGTGCTGTAAAAATTCTTCGCGCTGTATTGATTTGCAATATTCTAAAATTTAAATTCAATGACCGCAATAGCGTTCTGAATTGTTTGAAATTATGTTCGGGTCTGACAGAAGAAGACACAAATTCTGCTGTTGCAGGACTTGAAAATGAATATTGTGTTATCACATACAATGCGGATATTAACAGATTTGAACTTAACGAAGAAGCTCATGGAAAGCAGGAGTATACTTCTCACATAATTAAGAAGATGAGCTTACTTCGGGATTATGATCCTATTGAAGAACTGGACGAGGAATTATTAAGCGAACTCAGACTGAATGTTCCTGTATCAACTGCATTCAGTCAGGAAAATAATATTTCTTCTCCGGAGTGGCAATTCGACCAAATGTTACTGAATATATCAACAATCAGTGAGATGTTTTGCCGTTCTCTCCTCACAAAGGTAAAAGATGCTGTTGATGGAGAGAAGTATCGCGGGATTCTTGTTTATTTGTATTGCGATAAAACATCTGAAGCATATATTTTAAAAGCAATAGATCTGATTAAATTATTTGAATTTCAGAATTTTCCGATTGTATTCTGTTTATTACAGGACAGTGAGGAGAATTGGATGCGGAATTTGAAACGGCGCGCTGCGCTGCGTAAATTTACCGAATATGAAAAAAAGATATATTCTCGCTTTTTTGATAAAGAAAGCCGTTCAATCATACGAACTATTTCATCTGAATTTTCACGTATGGCAGGTGAAAGGAAGATACTTACCGATAATGGAATTGAGATCTTGACGGAAAGAATTAATCAATACTGCTTTAATAAGTTTAAAAAATGCTATCCCGATGTTATACCATTTTCTTTCGCTGAATTTGAAAAGAAAACGACTCCTTTGGCTAAAAAAACATTGCTTGCCATGTCTCGAAATATGTTTTCCGGTGCAATATGCAATAAACAGTCATATCAGGGACTTGATCCGATAGAGAAAAGACGCATTGTTACAGCACTGCATACGTCTACAGCTTCTACATCTTGGCAAGTATTTGATGCAAACTGTAATCTCTGTGAACCAAGAAATTCTAAAGTAAAGAAAATATATCAGGAAGTCATGGGAAATTTTTCGGCAGACTGTCAGCATACAATCGGCGAACTGTTTGGCAAATATCGTTTTGCGCCTTATGGCCTTAATAATTATTCCTTATTTCTTTTTATCATTTATGTCCTTTCTCTGAACACAAGAAAGATAAGTATATTTGACGGAACTTCGCAGATGACTAAACAGCAGTTTATTGACAGCTATCTGCAAAGTGAAAAAAAGATGCTTGAAAATCTTTTAAAACTTCGTATTGTTATAAGAACTCAGACAGATGACGAGGCACTTGCTGATTTAATAAAGGAAATAAAAGTATTAGTTTACACCGAAAACTGCTCGGAATATGAAAAACAATTAAAGGCACTTGTTGAAGTATCTGAGAATACCGACTTAATTAAAGCGGAGATTGCCGCTTGTGAAATGAAACTTCAGCAGGGTGTTAAATACAATACCACAAAATACGGTTCATTAACTAAGGCAGAAAATACTGTTGAACAGTGCAAAAACACATTCAGCCTTATACAGATAGTTTCAGTGCTTTCAAGTGTTCAAAAGCCTAAAGTTGACAGCAATATAGATGAATATTCAGACTATCTATACAGCCCGACATACGTTTCTCGTGTAGAAAAGATACTGACTGAGGCAGCCAAGATACTTGATGAAAACTTCTCGCAGTTTGTGTCAAAGCTGAAATGCGCTTATTCACAATCCAGTGAGTTTAAAAAGAAATACCAGCAGACTGCAAAAAAACTTCAGGACCTCGGTAAGAAGGAATATGCAAATATCTTAAAATCCCGTATAGAAATAGTTTTATATGAGGCTGAACTTGAACAGAAGTATGCTGCTACTATAGCAGATGCGCGTCGTTTTATATCTGTGATTGATAATTCTGTTCAAACCTTTGATTTTCCAAAATGCGAAGAAATTTCAGCACAGTTATTGGGTTGGATTGACACGTTTTCATCTGCAGATTATATGAACAGTTCCATACGAGATGAGTTTATTCATAATCTTCATGAGTGTCAAGCAAAAGTCAATACACAGAAAACTCATCTTGAAAATCAAATTAAAGAGGTTTTATCTCAGATCCAAGCGCCTAACAAAAATGAGCTTGTTCTTTCAGAACATATTGCAAAATCAATTAGCCTTAACCCTGATGAAGCAACTGTAATCACGCTGAAAAATGCTCAGAACCTTATTCAAGAATTTAACAAAGTTAAAGCGAATGTTATTCAAGTAGATAATTCTGTTATCGAAAGTCTTGAAGAAGAATATAATAGTAAATGGAAGGGCACTGTATGTGATAGATACATGGCTGAGTATATTGAAGCATTAAAAGAAAGTCAGGCTCAAAAACGCCGTGAATGGTTAAGAAAAAATGTATTGAATATCAGGGAGACAATTGAAACAATGACGGTTTCGCAGTGCGTTCAGTGGCAAAATACAAAATCAGATCTTCCTGATTTTTTAACTGATGATGATCTGGAACAAATCAATATCCTTTCCGACTTAATTACCGAAAAAGTTAAGAAACAGAAAATAAATGGTGTTGTAGAAATGTTTACAGCACTTTCTAAGGAAGAGCAGCAAGAGTGTTTGCAACAGCTGCAGGGAATATCAAAATAATTGTGGGTAAGTTTACAACCATAATTGCTTTATATGAACAATTGTGATTTTTGAGCCGATTTCAAACAAAATCGGCTCTTTCTTTTGTGCTGAAGCGACAATATAAGCGGTCACCCCTCGCATGAAATGCCCCCCCTTTTGTTAGACAATGTGGTATAATATAAATATACCGAAACGAAGTCTAACGAAAGGGGTCATTTTTATGCCTAAAGAAAAAACATATAAGAGATACACACCAGAGTTTAAAATCATGGTTGTGGAAACAATGCATAAGGAGAGATTAAGTCATAGGGAAGCAGCGAGACAATTTGACATATCAGCCCATAATGCGGTTGCTAAGTGGGAACGAATATACCTTGAAGAAGGCAAAGAAGGATTCTATGTTGAACGCCGTGGACGCAAATCAACAGGTCGTCCACCAAAGCTGAAAAAGGAAGTTGAAGAAGATCTCATAGCTGAGGTTCAGCGCCTTCGCGCAGAGAATGATTACTTAAAAAAATTGAATGCCTTGGTTGCCGAAAGGGAACGGCAAGCGAAAAAGCGCAAGTGATATGGGAGCTGAGGCATAAACATAAAGTAGGTCTGCTCATTGAAATTGCCGAAATTCCCCGCAGCACTTACTACTATTACAGCAAGCAGTTTGAAAAACCAAAGTCGGATAAATATACTGAAATTAAAACAGAAATCCGCAGAATATATGACGAGAGCAAAGGGCGATATGGCTATCGGCGTATAACGAAAGAGTTAAGAAAAACACATCTTGTTAATCATAAAACAATACAGCGTTTAATGCATGAAATGGGAATATTTTGTTGTGTACGCATGAAGAAATACCACTCATACAAAGGTGAAATCGGTAAAATTGCGCCCAATCTGCTTGAACGTGATTTCAATGCGGACAAGCCTAATCAGAAGTGGGTAACAGATGTTACAGAGTTTGCCCTGTTTGGCATGAAGCTGTATCTTTCGCCGATTATTGACCTTTTTAACGGCGAGGTTGTAGCTTACAATCTTAGCTATCACCCAAGTTTAAAACTAGTTACAGATATGCTCAATCAAGCGTTTGCAAAAATTCCTGACAACACTAACCTTATTCTGCATTCGGATCAAGGGTGGCAGTATCAGCATAAGTATTACCAACAAATGCTTAGAGACAAGGGTATAAGACAGAGTATGTCAAGAAAAGGCAATTGCCTTGATAATGCCTGTGCTGAGAACTTTTTTGGACTGCTCAAGTCTGAACTGCTTTACTTGCAGGAGTTTACATCTGTAGAACATTTTATATCCGAACTTAAGGCATATATTGAGTGGTACAACACAAAGCGCATCAAGCTTAAGCTTGATGGAATGTCTCCTGTTGAATATCGATTAAGTGTTGCGTAACAAAAGCGACCAAGATCGCTCTTAGTCGCTTTTCACAATTCTTCTTTTTTAACTTTGTTTAACTTTTTGGGGGCAGTTCATACCATCCGACCTACTGCTGTTGTGGTGGACTTGGCAAATACAATTGCTGTATCTCCTGACAATTTATCCGATGAAGAAACAGAGTATTTTACAAGGCTTATGCTTGCATCAAGAACACCAACACAAGCATTGAGTATGCATGATAAACAACCCTTAACAAATCTGTTGTTTTTGGTAGTTGAAAAGGTTAATGACATACCGACTTGGTTCTACCTTAATAACCCATATGTTAGAATTCTAACTATTTCCCGCCCTGATAAAGAGGTCAGAGCATCAGTAATAGATGCTAGAATTGATACAGTTACTGGAGCAAAGGATTTGACACCGACTGAAAGAAAAAAAGTGCAAGATGAGTTTACGGCACTTACAGATGGTATGACGCTTGTTGAATTGTTTGGTATTTTCTCGCTGTGCCATAAAAAGAAGTATACAGTATTTCAAATTCGTGAGGCAGTAAAAATGTTCCGATACGGTGAAACAGAAAGTCAGTGGGACAAGTTGGATTCTGAAAAAGTCAAGCATGCAGAGGAGTTTTTGACAAGGAGAGTAAAAGGTCAAGAGAAAGCAATTAGAAAAGTGGGTAGTGTATTGAGTCGTGCTTGCTTGGGAATGTCAGGGATACAAGGAGGATCTAACAGTCGTCCTAAAGGCGTTTTATTTTTTGCTGGACCAACAGGCACAGGAAAAACTGAGTTGGCTAAAACAATAGCTGAATTTATCTTCGGGGATGAAAGTTTTGTAACTAGATTTGACATGAGCGAATATCAGCAACCACATTCTGATCAGAAGTTGCTTGGAGCACCTCCTGGATATATAGGTTATAGCAATGGAGGACAGTTGACAAATGCCATCAAGTCAAAACCGTTTTGTGTATTGTTGTTTGATGAAATTGATAAGGCACACCCGTCTATCCTAGATAAATTTCTTCAGATTCTTGAGGATGGTCGCATTACTGATTCCGCTGGTGAAACTATGTATTTTTCGGAGGCTATCATTATATTTACAAGCAATCTAGGTGTTGTGGGACAGGATGTCGAGACAGGGAAGCGATATCAAACTATAACGCCAGAGATGGATTATAATACTATCCAAAAAGAGTTGCTCGCTACTATTAAAGACTATTTTAAGTATACTATTCAACGCCCAGAACTATTAAATCGAATTGGGGATAACTTTATAATATTTGATTTTATTAGAGAGAAAGCTGTGGAGGAGATCCTTAATCTTAAACTTAGTGCCATATCAGACAATTTGGAACACAAAAAAGGTATTAAGCTTGAGATAAATACGCCGTTTAAGAAATATCTTCTCAATAAAGCCCAAGGAGATTTGTCGAATGGTGGTCGTGGTATTAGCAACATGGTTGAAACTTGTATTGTGAATCCACTTGTGAAAGTGTTAATTAAGGAGAAGTGGACTATAGGAGATACCATAGTCATTGAAGATAGACCATTAGAAAACGATGAATTGTTTAAATATTCTTTGATTAGATCATGAGGCTTTTGATGATGATAATGATGTTTGGAAATAAAGAAAAGAGAATAATATTAAAGACACACATTATTAAGTAATGTTGAGAGGTAAATAATGCTGTTCTGATGATGTAATATTTTACTTTATATGCGAGGGATGATTGGTTGCATTAAAGTGCTTTGTCTATATGGTAATCTATTAATTATTTAAATTGTGGTACAATAAAGAAATAAAATATTTTGTCATTTTTATATAATATACAAAAATCAATTGGAAAGAGGAATAATTATGGAATATATATAGAAAGATACCGTCACAGAAGAAAAATGGGATATCCACCAAAGGAAACGAGTAGAATGGGTAAAAGCGGGTGTTACATTGTTACTTGTGTTTATGGAAGTTATGATTGTCTTGAGGTGGTGTGGATATTAAGGCACTATCGTGACTACACATTAGCTGAAACATGATAAGGACGTGCTTTTATTAAGCTATATTATAAGGTTAGTCCCACATATGTGATATGGTTTGTTTAAACATTCTGGTTCAAGAAAATGTGGAAATGTAAGCTCGACAAAATGGTTAACAGACTGCAAAATAGTGGAGTAGAAAGCACACCATATAACGACAGAAAGTTTTAAAAGAATGGAGGATAACAATGATAAAAAATGATGAACTGAGAGAGTTTAGACCTGCATAACAAGTATGATAACGAGTCAGTAATCACACTTGATGCAGTGAAAGGGGCATTTACTGACGAAGCAGAGAAAAAAGAATATTTGATGCCTTCGAAAATAAATGAAGAAAATAAAATTGCCTATATTTTAGCGATAGCTGATACGATTGAGCCTATTAAAAGTAAAGAATCTCTAACTTTAGAAAATATATCTTATGAAAAAATTGAAAACGGATTTGTTTTGACAATGCCAAATGTTGATGATAAAGGGAAATATAAAAATCTAAGAGATTTGCCGAATTGGGTAGATGTTTACGTGAATGAGAAAGATAATATGTTTTATATACAGAATAAAATATAATTTGCTAATACCCTGATATATTGGTGCAGACAAAAATATATTTAGTCATTAAAACGTTGAAACGAGCTATTGTGTTTTTGGCACAATAGCTCGTTTTTATATTGTACTAAGTTTTAAAATGTCATAAAACCTTTTAATCAATATCATAATTTTTGAATTTAAATGTCATAAATAAATGACATAATGCCATTGACAAAAACGCAAATGTGTGTTACAATAGGTAGAAATACACTATATGTTGTGCAAGCAATAGGGATTATGTCTGAAAATAAATAAAAATCAAACTGCTAAAAATGCAGAGTACATTGTTGTAATTGAGTAAATAGAGAGAAACTAATAAGCAATGTTTTAAACAAGACATATAACAAAAACTTTGCTGTTCTTATGCAAATTGAAAAATCTGAAGAATTTATAACGTCACATTTACTAAGGTGCGACGGGAAAAGAGGCAAAAATGTGCAAAGTAATTACTACTTTATCTGATTTTGTGAATGAGATACTTGATGAAAATAAAAAAGAAATCGCTGGATTAGCTAAAAGACTGAATGACGACGAACAGTTACTGTCTTATTTCAAACTGCAACTTCTTTACCGAGGACAATCAAGTACAAATTATGAATTATCTCCATCAATCGCCAGAGGTAAAAGTCATTCAAGCGATCCGGGAATGCTTGATAAGGAAAGAAATTTAATTGAAATATTTAAAAACAAAAGACCTGATATTTTCAGAAAAGATATGTCATCAATCGAACTTTTGGCATTACTGCAACATCATGGAGTATATACACGTTTGCTTGATGTAACAGAAAATCCGCTGGTTGCGTTATATTTTGCTTGCGGTGGGGATCAGAATGAAGACGGTGAATTTTTTATATTTAGAAGAAAGACTTATCAAATAGATAATTCGCCAATTGAGGAAATAATTGCAAGCACTTATAAGATAATACCACCTGCATGTCAAATGGAACTAAATGATTATTGCAAAACGGCATATAGTATGGGTTATAGAGTACTCGACAAAGATTTTAACTTCCGGTATAATTTGATTGAATTATGTTCAGAGCCAATTTTTATTTACGCTCCCTTTCATTCAATGCGTCAGCAGATTCAAATGGGTCAGTATATACTTTTTCCAAATGCAATAGGGTATGATGAGAAATTTAAAGCAAGAGTGTTTAAGCCTATTATAAAACCTATTAAAAAAGATGATGAATGCGTAGTCAATAGATTTAGGATACCTGCATCGGCAAAAGCAAGATTAAAGTGTGATCTGCAAACATTTGGAATTAGCAGAGAAATATTATTTAGTGATAATTTAGACATAGTTTGCGAGGAAACTCAAAAAGAAATTTGAGTTAGAACAGCTAAGACGTCAGAGGATAATCTCTGCGTATATAATATAAATTATTTTTGCAAAAAATATAAAGGCTGACCACCAGTGATCAGCCTTTATTTTTATTCCCCGCAGGTCGCGGGCGACTCTGGTCGAGGCGACGGGATTCGAACCCACGACCTCTGCGTCCCGAACGCAGCGCTCTACCAAGCTGAGCCACGCCTCGATAATCAACTTATTTATTATAGCACGCTTTTTAAAAAAAATCAAGTAGTTTTTATTAAAAAATTTTAAAATTGAAAAGTTATTCAACACACGAGAAATTTATCTTATTTTCAGATAAGATCATTAAAAAAATTTGAAAACCGAAAAAATATTTTCTGGTATTTTATGGTGAATTATGTTATAATTATGGAAATAGTTGGTAAATCATCAGCTATATAAATAATTTTGGAGGTAAATATGTTTACAATTATTGAATCGGAAACTACAATTGATGGAAGGTTAATAAAAACATACGGCATTAAAGGAGCAACTGTTGAAATTAACGATATTTCAACTTACAAAAGCGAAGTTGAAAAATTCGTAGATTTGCTTAACAAACAAAATGCTTCTGAAATTCATGCATATGATCTGATAAATGACTTTATTGAACGGTAATTTTTTTAAAGTGATTTGCTGTCAAAAGTACCTTTGTGTTATTTGACAGATTAGCTAAATTATAATTTAGTTTATTGTGCAAAATCACGTGATATAAATTTGCACTGTACATTTGCGTTCTGTTGACTTATAATAAATATAGAAGGAGTTGAAAATTGTACTTTACTTTTTTGGCGAAATATAGTATATTTAAATCAGAAAGGACGCAAAGATATGAAAACTGTTGTAATTAAGGGAAAAGAATATGACATTGAGAAAACAAATGAATTGACTTTGTGGGAGTGTGATGACTCTGATTTGGTCGAAATAGGCAGGCTTGTAAACCTAAGAGAACTGGAGTTGTTTTTTAGCGAAGATATAAGAGATCTATCTCCGCTTGCAAACCTTACTAAATTAGAAGTGCTGAGTATAATGCAAGGTAATTTCAGTGACATCTCACCGCTTGCCGGTCTTACTAATTTAACAAGTTTGAGTTTTGAAAAAAGTTCAGTAAGCGACCTCTCTCCTCTTGCAAACCTTACCAAGATAGAAGCGCTGAGTTTACCGCATGGTAATATCAGCGATATCACGCCTCTTGCCCGTCTTGCTAATCTAAAATATTTGAACTTGGAAATAAATCAAATCAGCGATATATCCGCGCTAGAAAACCTCAAAAGTCTTGAAAAGCTGGATCTATCAGAAAACAAATTAAGTGATATAACCGCCCTTGCAGGTTTGGTCAAATTAAATCAGCTAAATTTGTATTACAATAAAATCAGCGACATCACGCCGCTTGCCCGTCTTACTGAGTTAACAAATTTGAATTTGGACAGAAATGCGGTAAGCGATATCTCCGCGCTTTCAAATCTTAACTCTTTGAATGCTTTAACTCTTGGAAGAAATAATATCAGCGACATTTCTCCGCTATCAGATCTTACAGCATTATCTGTTTTGCATTTGGAAATCAATCAAATTAACGATATATCACCGCTTGAAAGCCTCACAGATCTTAAAAATCTAAATGTTGATAAGAACAATTTAAGCGATATATCCCCGATTTCAAATCTTTACAATTTGCAATATTTGAGTTTGAGCGGAAATAAAATCAGCGACTTATCGCCGATTGAAAGCATTACAAGTCTGAATATGCTGTACTTGTCGGGAAATAAACTAAGCGACATTTCGCCGCTCTCAAATCTTACAGTATTATCTTTTTTGGAATTAGAAAACAATCAAATAAGCGATATATCACCGCTTGAAAGCCTCACAGGTCTTAAAACTCTAAATGTTGATATTAACAATTTAAGCGATATATCCCCGATTTCAAGTCTTTACAATTTGCAGTATTTGAATTTGAGCGGAAATAAAATCAGTGACTTATCTCCGATTGAGGATCTAATAAATCTTAAATTTTTGGTATTTGAAAAAAATAATATAAGCGACTTGTCACCGCTTTCGAGGCTTGCCCATTTACGAGATTTGAGATTGAGTGACAATAAAATCAGCGACTTATCGCCGCTTGAAAGTCTCAAAAGTCTTAAATGTCTGATTGTTGACAAGAACAATTTAAGTGATATATCACCACTTTCAAGAATTTCAAGTTTGCGGTATTTGAGCTTGTGCGAAAATAATATAAGTGACTTATCGCCGCTTGAAAGCCTTATAAACCTTGAATACCTGGAAGCTGATAAAAATAATATAAGCGATTTGTCTCCGCTTTCAAATCTCGGAAATCTGAGAAGTTTAACTTTGCACTTAAACCATTCCTGCGATCTTACTCCTCTCAGAAGTTTGAAACAACTGACATATCTGCTGGTCAATAAAAATCAAATCGGCGATACCGCTTCTCTGAATGACCTTGAAAATCTTAGCATATTTATAAAAGAGCCTGATAAATAAAGGTCAGTTCATTGACAATTAAATAATCAGCACTCAATTTGGTTCGGTTGACGTGCTGATGCAATTGATATAACAGCAGAGGTTGTTCTGTTGGCTGAACAACTTACCTGCTTTTGGAGAAAGGATATATAAATGAACGGTATATGTAAAGATTTAGTAAATAACCCGGAGCAAATCAAACGTCAGAAGATCCGCTTTCTGGGCGGGCGCGACCATTTGTACGAAGCGGACAGCTTGGAGATCTGCAAGGCGCTTACGGAGTGTGAGTTAAAGCAAGATGACCTGCTTGAAAAGGCGGGCGTTCAAAAGGGAAAGCTTATCGCGTTTTACAAACTCATCAAAACAGGGAGCGAGGACACACAGAGAAATATGTTTGACGGTTTCAGAGAATGCGGAACGACCGAAAGCTTTGTTAAAAGCCTGGGCATAGCGCTCAAGGAAGATGAAAATGCATTTATACATGACGTTGACGAAGAAACGGACGAGGATTTTCGAGTACTTATAAACGCCGTAATGCGCACAAAAGAATACTCGAACGACATAGTAAAGGCAGTGTATCACGACGTTATCACCATCTGCAACCGGCTTGCAAAAAGCCGCTACTTTCACTGCCTTGACGATGGTCAGTACGCAGATTTGTTCTATGTAGAACTTATCGACGGCATACGCTGTCAGATCGGTGCAAATGTAAATTCCGACACTGCAGACGCATTAAATCAAATTCTTGATGAAATGCAGGATATGGTGATGTCGTTCGATATACCTAATGTCTGCGACAGGTGGATAAACGCAAACCCGAAAATCAAGTTCTACGACTGTGTGTTTGACATTCGCCGTGAAGCACCCGAGCAGTACGAGATGATAGCAAACAGCACCGGTTTTGTACATTTTCGTTTTATCCCGACGCCAGAGGAAATCAGCGCTGAAGCAAAGTACAAGGAGGAGATGTCTAAGTTAAGACAGCAAAACGGCGAAACGGAAGATGAACAGTATCAGCGGGAGGTTATCACCGCTGTAAATAACATTTTTAAACAGGATCTGGATTTTGAGGAGGATTAAGAATAGGAGGAAGGAATTGCCTTGGAGGAATTTCGTAAAAAATTTGGTATAAAAGAGAGCGAGGATATAGATACCTCAATCTAGCCTCTAGCCTCTAAAAAACCGGCTTCTAGAAGGGGAGTTTTCTCCCCTTTATTTTTTTGCAACCTTTTCTGAATAAATTCGGTTTTAATTATGGATAAAGAAAAGCGGCAGATTGTTGAAAATTATATATTTCTCCGATATAATTTTATTACAAGTCGAAATCGCTTGATGTCGAATTATTACAAAATAATTACAAATTCTTAATTATGAAAAAAGCTCTTGACAAGATTTGCTAAAAGTGATATATTTATAGTGTGCAAAAAATGTATTTGTTTTGCAATTATTTCCCGCTTATATGGGTTTATATATAGAGGTATAAATGATTTTTTCAAGCCTTATTTTCTTATATCTTTTTTTGCCTATATGCCTTGTCGCATATCTGGTCGCAAGACCTATTAAAGTAAAAAACGCAGTGCTTATTATCCTTTCACTTGCATTCTATGCATGGGGAGAGCCTACGCGTATAATTTACTTGTTGCTTTCGGCTGTCGTAAATTATTTCGTTGGCGTAGGAATAGGATTTTTTAAGAAAGAAAAACATCAAAAGTTGTGCCTTATTGGCGGCTTGATATTCAATATCGGAATGATCGGCGTTTTCAAGTACAGCGGCTTTATAATGAGAAATATAAACGCTATCTTTTCCGCTGATCTTCCCGTACCCGATATCGTCGTAATGGCAGGAATCAGCTTTTATACCTTCCAGGTTATTTCGTATATTGTCGATTGCTATTGGGGAAAGGTTCAGCCTCAGAAGAATTTCTTCAAGCTGCTTTTGTATGTTTGCCTGTTCCCGCAGCTTATCGCCGGTCCTATCGTTCGTTATGAAACAATTGCCGCTGAAATAGACAACAGAAAAACAACTCTTAACGATTTGAGCCAAGGTCTTACAAGATTTGTTGTCGGTCTTGCGAAAAAAGTTATACTTGCCGACCAGCTTTACAGGATAGTCGAGGACTTTCTCGGCGGAAGCGTGAATTCGCTGACAGTCGCGGGCTCGTGGTACGGCGTTATTCTCTATTCGCTTTACATTTATTTTGACTTTTCGGGATACTCGGACATAGCTATCGGATTGGGCAGGATATTCGGCTTTCATTTCAACGAAAACTTCGACCACCCTTATTTGTGCAAGGACATAACCGAGTTCTGGCAGCGCTGGCATATTTCCCTCGGTTCATTCTTTAGAGATTATCTTCTGCCTATCACTTTCTTCGGGAAAAGAAACAAATATCTAAGCCTTTTCCTTGTCTGGCTTTGTACGGGAATTTGGCACGGCGCAAACTGGAATTATATAATCTGGGGACTTTACTACGGAATGTTCATTCTTCTTGAAACATTTATCGGCAAGAAGAGAATGAACAAGATACCGATTGTTATACGGCATATTTACAGCAAGCTCGTTATAATCATAGGCTTCGGCATATTCTATTTCGAGGACATCGGAAAGCTCGGAACATTCCTCAAAAACCTCACTCCGTTCAATCCGAACGGCTGGGTGGGCTTTTTCGAGCAGGCGTCGCTCACTTCAAATCTGTTCCTTATCATTGCGGCAATTATCTGCACATTCCCGCTTATGAAAGCATTCGGAAAGCTGGCGGAGAAGAACGATACCGCAAGGGCTGTTATTTCCGTGAGCGGAACGCTTGTTTGTATGTGCCTGCTTGCATTCAGCAGTATATTGCTTGTTGATTCAACAACAAACGCGTTTTTGTACTGGAGATTTTAACTGCGCGTAAGTGATAAAAAATATCGGAGGGTAATATGAAAAATATAAATACAGAAAAACCCGAAAAGAAAACGCCGCGCGGATTTCTTATATTCAATATCGCGGCAATACTTGCGGTTTTTGCGGGAATAACCGTGTTTATAAATACCGCTCCGCGTCCGACTGTTTCGGAAGAAGAACAGAGGGAGCTTGCGAAGTGTCCGAGATTTACATTGGAGAGTTTTTTCAGCGATGACGAAGACAAAATGTTCACCAAAAAATTCTCGGAATATTATAACGACGCTGTTCCTATGAGAAGCACCTGGAAGCTGATAATTTCGGAATTTCGCGGCAATCTCGGAATAAAGTCCGACGACGGAGTAGATTTTGTAGGTCCGCTTCCCGATATAGAAGAATAAAAATGAGCGAATGCTCTTAAATAAAAAGGGGAAAATAATATGAATAGAAATTTAAAAAAGTTCTTTGCTTCGCTTGTTGCTGTAACTGCGATTATCAGTGCAAGCGGATGTAATCTTGTTGTAGAAGATGAAGATTCATCAGCGCCGACAAATTCCGAAAGCAAGCCTGCCGATAATTCGACGGATAATTCTTCACCTGAACAAGACAATTCTTCGGTTACAGGCGACAACTCTGATACACAGTCCTCAGTCACTTCGACAACACCTCCCGATTATGAATTGCCCGACGACAATGGAGAAATGTCGGGAACGGTTTTGGTATTAAATAATTCGGGGCGCGGCATTGTGCTTTTCGGCGGCGGTAAACAGGGCGGAAAGGATTATGCCGAAACAATAAACAAGATAAAAGACGAGGTAGGCGGCGACGTTAAATTTTATTCAATGGTAGCTCCGACGGCAGGCTCGTTTTATCTTCCCGACAATTTAAAAAGTAAAATGGCTAGCGAACCCGACAATATAGATAATATTAACAGTTATCTTGTCGGAATAACTCCCGTAGACGCTTATACCGCGCTTTCAATGCATGTAAATGAGGACATCTATTTCCGCACAGACCACCATTGGACGCAGCTCGGAGCTTATTATGCCGCGGAAGAATTTGCGAAAGTCGCGGAAGTTCCGTTTGCTCCGCTTTCGGATTATGAAAAATTTGAGCGCGAGGGTTATATAGGTTCGCTTTACGGTTATAGCAAAGAAAACGCAAATATGAGAAAACACCCCGACACGTTTACATTCTATAAGCCCAAGAACAGTTATACCGTTTCTGTCTACAGCCCGAAATATGAGTATAAATATGAAATGCCGCTTCAATTCGGCGAAAATTCAAACTATATGATCTACGGCGCCGATAATCAGATAAACTATGTAAAGACCGACTGCACAAACGGCAGAAAGCTTGTTATTGTCGGCGACAGCTATGACAATGCGCTTTTCTTGAATCTTACAAATTCCTTTGAGGAGATTTGGGTCTGTGATATGAGATCTGTAACATCGAGCTATGTTTACTTCGATCTGAATATAGTTGACTTTATAAAGAAAATGGGAGCAACGGACGTTCTGTTCAATATGGACACATTCAGCGCGGTCGGCTCAAACAGAAACGGTCTTAAAACAATGCTCAACAGCAAGAATATGCTTCCGTAATTAAAAAAACTTTCGGAGAAAATTTATGCTTAGAGAACTTACGCCGCCGTTTGACGGCACGAAAATACTCGGCGACAAGAAAAAGCTCCTGCGTATACTGAAGGAACATGAAGAAGGCTCTATAAAGCTTAGAATAGCCGTTCTCGGCGGTTCAACGACGTCTGATATCGTAAAGATACTCGAACTGTTTTTAAGACAGCGCGGCATTGTTCCCGAATTTTACGAGTCGGAGTATGCGCAGTTTTATAACGACGCCGTTTTCGGAAATGAAACGCTTGACGCATTCAAGCCCGAGCTTATTTTCATTCACACGACTATCCGCAATATTGAAAATTTCCCCGAAATACTTGAAAGCAGGGAAGACGCGGACGCAAAGCTGAACAAAGAATTTGCGCGTTATGAACAGATGTGGACGGCGCTTTCGGAAAAATTCGGCTGTCCGATAATCCAGAATAACTTTGAAATGCCGTTTTATCGGCTTATGGGAAACCGCGAGGTCGGGGTACCGTATGGTAAAATAGATTTTGTTACGCGGCTTAATTGCAGGTTCTACGATTATTCGGCTACGCACAAGAACTTTTATATAAACGACATAAATTATGTTTCTGCGGTATACGGTCTTGAAAAATGGTCACAGCCGCGTTATTGGCATTTGTATAAGTATGCCATGAACATTGACGCGATACCCGACTTTGCTTTTAACTTGTCTAAAATTATCTGCTCAATAATGGGCAGAAACAAGAAGGTCATAGCCCTCGACCTTGACAACACACTGTGGGGTGGAGTAATAGGCGACGACGGTCAGTCGGGAATTGAGATAGGGAGCGAAACGAGCGAGGGGCAGACGTTTTCCGCCGTACAGCAGTATTTTAAAGAGCATAAAAAGCTCGGCATATTGCTTACGGTATGCTCAAAGAACGACCCCGAAAACGCTATTCTCGGTCTGGAACATCCCGACGGCGTTTTAAAGCCGAACGACTTTGCCTGCATAAAAGCAAACTGGGACGAAAAATGGATAAACTTAGCCGATACGGCAAAGGAGCTTAATCTTCTTCCCGAAAGCATTGTTTTTGTAGACGACAATCCCGCGGAGAGGGAAATCGTCCGCGCACAGCTTCCCGAAGCGGAAGTAGTCGATTTCGAAAGCCCAGAAGAATGTATAAAAGCACTTGACAAGCTCGGATTTTTCGAAGTCACCACTCTTTCCGAGGACGACGCGAAACGCAGTGAAATGTACCGCGCAAACGCCGAAAGAGCTTCTCTTGAAAAGAAATTTTCAAACTACAAAGAGTTTTTGCAGAGCCTAGAAATGAAAGCGCAGATAAAGGACTTTGATGAGATCCATATTCCGCGCATAACTCAGCTTACAAATAAAAGCAATCAGTTCAATCTTACCACAAAACGCTATATCCAAAGCGAAATGGAAGAATGTGCCGCTTCTAACGAATATATAAGGCTTTGCGGCAGACTTTGCGACAAGTTCGGCGACAACGGTATCGTTTCTGTAGTAATAGGCAGAAAAGATGCTGAAAAGCTTCATATAGAGCTGTGGCTTATGAGCTGCCGCGTGCTGAAAAGAGATATGGAGCTTGCAATGCTCGACGAGCTTGTTAAACAGGCAAAGAAAAGCGGTATTACCGAAATATTCGGTTATTATTATCCGACAAAGAAAAATTCAATGGTAAAGGATCTTTACGCGACTTTCGGATTTGAAAAAATATCTGATGAGGACGGAAACACCGTCTGGCGTTTGAATTTGGCGGGATATGAAAATAAAAACACGGTCATTGCCGTAAATAAGGAGTGAGTTTATGAACAGGGAAGAGATTACCGCAAAGCTGACAGAGGTTTTCCGCGATGTTTTTGATGACGAGGAGATAGTGCTTTCGGACGCTACGACAGCGGATGACATAGAAGCATGGGACAGTCTTGAGCATATAAGCCTTATTGCTGCGGTTGAAAAAGCCTTTAAAATGCGCTTTACAATGCGCGAGGTCAGCGGAATGAAGAATGTCGGCGAAATGATAGATATTCTTATGCAGAGAGCAAAATGATTTGAACCGCCTTTTTCAATATCGGAAAGGGCGGTTTTTAAGGAACGTAATATTTATCGGGGAAAAGTTATGACAATAAACTATATACATGAGCCGACCGACCTGCAGTGCGGACAGGCTGTACTTGCAATGCTTCTTGAAACAACACCCGAAGCGATATGCGAGCGGCTCGGAAATTACCGTGAAACGAACTTGAAAGAAATGCGCCTTGTCCTTTGCGAAAACGGGATAAATATGGGAAATGAACGAAAGCAGGCGTTTAATATCTCCGACCTTCCCGAATGTGCTATACTCAGCCTTGAAACCCCTCGTTGCTGGCACTGGTCATTGTTTTACGGCGGAGTATTTTACGATCCCGAACACGGCGTTATGACGGATTTTCCCGCTTGCAAGAGAAAATATTTCTGGGAAGTTATTTTTGAAAAATAAGGAGCTTTTAAATTGAATTATTGTTATGAATGTGGAACAAAGCTTGTGCCAAAAGAGCTTGAAAACGAGGGGATAATAGATTATTGCGAAAAATGCGGGGCATTTCGTTTCCCAATATTTAATACAGCCGTGAGCATGGAAGTATTAAATCCCGACAAAAACAAGATAGTTTTAATAAAACAATACGGCAGGGATAAATACATTCTTGTCGCGGGTTATGTAAACAGGGGAGAGCGCGCGGAAGAAACCGTTGCGAGAGAAGTAATGGAGGAGCTTGGAGTTGGAGTAACGGATATAAAATTCAACAAAAGCGAGTTTTTTGAGCCGAGCAATACACTTATGTTGAACTTTTCGTGCGTTGCATTGACAGAGGAACTTCATATCGCAGAAAAAGAGGTTGACAGCGCAGAGTGGTTTTCTATTGAAGAAGTCGAACGCAAGATATTTCAGGGCAGCCTTGCGCATAGATTTTTGAGTGAATTTTTGAGGAAGTACAAAAATGAAAGAAATTAAGACAGGAAGAATTTACAGACATTTTAAAGGAGATCATTATCTTGTAGAAGCCGTTGCGCACTATTCCGAAACGGGCGAGGAAGTCGTTATATACAGAAAGCTTTACGGCGACGGCGAGCTTTGGGTGCGCCCTTTGAAAATGTTCCTCGAAGAAGTAGACAGAGAAAAATATCCCGACTGCGAGCAGAAGTACAGATTTGAACTTTTAGAGGTTGAAAGCAAGAGGCGCTGAATGGTAAAAGAAATCGTACACGATATATTTTTTCTAGGTATAAAGTCAAAGCCTGCCGATGAAAACGATATTCAGACCGCTTATGATCTGCTTGATACTTTGAAAGCCCATTCATTTGAATGTGTCGGAATGGCTGCAAATATGATAGGTGTTGCAAAATCTATAATTGTTTTTGACGACAACGGAGTTTATACCGTTATGTTCAATCCCGAAATAATCAGCCGTTCGGGAATTTACGAAACGGAAGAAGGCTGTTTATCACTTTCGGGAACACGGAAAACAAAACGCTATAAAACTATAAAGGTCAGATCTCAAAACATTGACCTCAAACAGCGCATAAAAACATATACGGGCTTTACGGCTCAGATAATACAGCATGAAATAGACCACTTAAACGGTATAATTATATAAAATCGGCGGTTATCGGAAAATGATAACCGCCTGTTATTTTATTTATTATTTATTCTTGCTTTTATATATTCTTCGAGAATATCGACCGTCCTGTCTATTCCGAGGCGCGAGCTGTTTATTGTGATATCATAAAACCTCGCTTCGCCCCAGCGCGAATTTACATGATAGTCGTGATAGCTTTTTCTTCTGCGGTCTTTCTTTTCAATAAGCGCTTTGGCTTCGTTTTCGGATAAATTGTATATTTCCATAACGCGCTTTATTTTTGCGCTCATATCGCCGAGAACAAATATCGAGATAAGTCCCGTATATTTTTTAAGCTTTGTTTCGGAGCAGCGCCCCACAATGACAAACGATTCTCCGCTCGCGGCTTTTTTATCCATGATCTCAAACTGCATTTCGGCAATATTGTCCTCGATAGAGTTGCTGAATCCTCTAACGCGCCTTGAAGCAAGCCTTGATTTCGGAACTTCGTTATATCTTTCAACTTCTTCGTGTGAAAGTCCTGTTTTTTCGGCTATCTCGGTTATCAGATGACGGTCGTATACGGGTATCTGAAATCTCTCTGCGAGAGCCTCGGCTATAACTCTGCCGCCGCTCCCGAATTCACGCCCCACGGAAATAATTATTTGTGGCATTTCTTTCCTCCTGATTTTAAAGGTATCTTGCGAATATATACACTGTCGATATAATAAGTACGATAACCGTCGCGGGAGCAAGTTTCGCGCAATATTTGCCCCAGCCTATAGGGTGACCGTTTTTAGCAGCAATAGAAGTTCCGACGACATTTGCCGAAGCGCCGATAGGAGTTGCGCTGCCGCCGATATCCGTTCCCAAAGAAAGCGACCATGCGAGAGTATTTATGCTAACGCCCGTTGAAGCCGAAAGACTTTGAATAACGGGAACCATTGTCGCCGCAAACGGAATATTGTCCACAAACGCGCTCGCAACAGCCGATACCCATATTATTATAATTATCATTATCATTGCGTTTCCGTTGCTTATATTTCCGATAAAGTCGGCTATAAACACAAGTATTCCTGTTTCTTCAAGCCCGCTTACAACTATAAACAGCCCTATGAAAAACAATATCGTTTTATAGTCTATTCTTTTTATAAGCTCAAGCGCCGACTTTCCCGCAGTGATAAGAGTAATTATCGCAATAAACAGTCCTATTGTCGCTACCGTAAGATGCGTCAAAGAGTGCGTTACAAGCAATGCAACAGCTATTCCGAAAATAACGCTGCTTATGATAAAATTCTTTTTGCTTTTTATTGCGTCGCTCGGCTTCGGGAGCTTTGAGATATCCGCCTTTTCATTTTTATCCTTTGAAACAAGATCTTTTCTGAAAACAAGATAAAAGTATATAATGCACAGAACAAGGCTTATGCCCGCGGCAATTCCCGTATTTGAAAGGAAATCAAAGAACGAAAATCCGAGAGAAGTTCCGATTATTATATTCGGCGGGTCGCCGCACATTGTCGCAGAGCCGCCCAGATTTGCGCAGAATATCTCCGAAAGTATCATCGGCACAGGGTTGAATTTAAGTACATTCGCAAGCTCTATTGTGACCGCCGCAAGGAACATTATTACCGTTATGCTGTCAATAAACATTGAAAGCACTGCCGACATAATGACAAACGTTATGAAAATAGGAACGGTCTTGCATTTTACAAGATACGCTATCCTAAGGCACAGCCAGCGGAAAAATCCCGCTTTTGCCATTCCCTCGACCATTATCATCATGCCCGCTATAAAGATTATTGTTGCCCAGTTTATGCCCTTGCTTTCGCTTTCTGTTACCTGATACCAGAACTCCGTTGTCGCAAAGCTCTTAAACGAAAGAGTATCCCATATAGCGCTCATGCTTTTCATACACAGACCGAACACGACAATTATTGTCAGCAGTCCGCAGCCGAGCGTTACATATTGCCTTTCTATCTTGTCTATCACTATCATTATAAACATTATCACAAAGATAATGACAGCAAAAACAGCAGCCATAAAGCAAGACCTCCATTGGATTAAACTATATTATCGTGCAATTATTATAGCACATAAGTTTTTTTATTTCAACAGAATTTTCTTGTCCGAGCTGAATTTTCGGCTTTGTTTATTTATCTTTTCAACTTATTTTAATATTTTTATGCAATTTTTATATATCAAACTTGCAAAAAATTTGTAAATATTTCAGTCCCGAGCTTCTATCCCTTTTTTGTATACATTTGAAGATATCAGAAGCGAGATTGCATAGCAGGGAACACAGGCTATGCATATTACAGCAACAACGTTCCTTATACCGTTATTATTCGCAAAGTCAAGTATGCTCCCCAAAAGGTCGTTAAAGTCTATAAACGATATATCCCCGAACAAAACATAGATCAGTGCCGCAAACACTATAACTCCCAAAGATATAAGCCCGCACTTTGATCCTATGCTGTATCCGAAACGGTAGATAAACGGAAGCTTTATCGCGTCAAGCAAAACGCATATCCCGAAAAACAGACACATACAGAGAACGGAAAAAGAGCTTGCTTTCAGTTTCAGTATAAACATTGACATAATAAGTCCCGAAATGAGAATGATCAAATTTATTGAAAACAGATAAACATATTTTGCAAGTATCTGCCCTTTGAACGTCTGCGGAGAAGAACAGGCAAAATCCGTCCATGAATGTTTTTCGTCGTTTTTAAACATTGAGCTGAAAAAATGCGCGAAAGCAAAATTCATAAGCTGTAAAACAACGCAAACAGTTTCACTAAACTCAATATCCGAATCTCCATAATAAACCTCACACATAACTACCACTGCAATACTCAGGGCTTGTAATGAAGCCACAACTAAAAGCGTGCTTTTGTTCAGAAATAATTCTTTAAAAAGATAGCTTTTCATTATTTCTCCCTCCTTTTGTAAAGCATTTCTGTAATAATAAATCCGACAAGCAGAAACGTCGCCGTTATCAAAACGGAATACAAAGAGAGAGTTTCAAAAGCATTTTTTAGTACTTCAAACGGTCCTGTGTCGGAAACATCTTTTTGTGGGTGAAAAGCAAAATAGGTTTCTATGCCTACTATCACCGCTGCAAACACTGCTGTAAGCATAAGTCCTGCTTTGTCCAAAGAATGAAACATAAGTATAAAAATGTACAAAAGTACCGCTATGACTGTTCCCAAAGCCATTCCCGCCAGTATCATTCCCATATCCGAGCGGCTCATCTCTATCCCCGAAACCGCCGAGAAAACAAGCGAATACCCGTAACTTATGACAAAGCCCAGTATATCAAGAACAAAAAATTCAAAGAATTTTACCAGCGCTTTTTTTCGACAGCTAATAGGAGCAGAGCGGTAAAAATATTTCCATGCGGTCTTTTCGTCGTTTATTGAAACCTGTGCGACCTCTACGGACATAAAACCGGCGCAGAGTATCGGATATATTTTAAGAACAAATCCGAAGTTTTCTTTATATGTTCCGAGCATTTCTTCTGCGTCGGGCAGATCTTTAAGCACGGTTTCAAGAAGTATAGTCCTTATGTTTCCATAATCAAAGCTTATGACGATAAGTATCGACAACACAAAAAATGCAATAAACGAAAAAGCCGAAATAAGCAGAGCTTTCTTTGACATATAAATATCACGATAAACAAGCCGCAAAAATGAACTCATTATGTCCACTCCTTTTTATCCCTGTTCACATAGAACAGCATTATATCTTCGAGCGATGCTTTTTCTATTACGGCTCCGCTGTACTTTTGCTTTGCCGCCGCTCTGTCCGATACAAGAACTTCCGCGCCGAAATCGTTTGTTCTAGCGCTGATATAATCTTCTTTGGCAATTTCTTGAAAAGCGGCTTTAGAGCATTTTATCATACCGTGATTTTCAATAATATCGTCCTTGTATCCCGAAAGCAGTATTTTACCTCTGTCGATAAACGCAACACAGTCCGCAATTTTTTCAATATCGCTCGTGATATGCGAGGACATAAGAATACTTCTCTCGCCGTCCTTCAGATACTCTCGGAATATATCAAGTATCTCGCTTCTTACTATCGGGTCAAGCCCCGTCGTTGCTTCATCCATGATAAGCAGTTTTGCATCATGCGAAAGGGTATAGGCTATCTGAAGTTTCATCTTCATTCCCTTTGAAAGTTTTCCTATCTTCTTTTTCTTCGGAAGTCCGAATTTTTCAATATACGAGAAGTACAATTTTTCGTCCCATTCACTGTACATACCTTTCATTACCGTATTTATCGCAGTTGCGGTAAAGCTGTCATGAAAAGGTATCTCGTCAAATACAGCTGAAATGTGCTTTTTGATCTCGTTTTCGTGCTTGATATGGTCAAGTCCGAAAATTTTTATTTCTCCGCTGTCGGGTGCGATTATATTCAGTATTGATTTTATAGTCGTTGTTTTGCCCGCGCCGTTCTGACCGATAAAGCCGAGAATATTTCCTTTTGGCAGGTCAAATGATATGCCGTCAAGAGTAAACCCGTCATATTTTTTCGTAATACCGTTTATTTCAATTGCATTTTCATAATTATTCATCTATATTACCTCCATAATATATTTCCAGTATTTCTTTCATTTCTTCAAGCGTCAGCCCGCATATCCTCGCTTTTTCGCAGGCGTCCGAAATCAGCTTTTCAGTCTGGCGGACCATTTCTTCATGCAGAAAGTCGCGGTTTTGTTTTTTTACAAAACACCCCTTTCCCGTAAAGTTTTCAATATAGCCCTCGTTTTCAAGTTCTTCATATGCGCGCTTTGTTGTGATAACGCTTATCCTGAGCTGCTGCGCAAGCGTTCTCATGGACGGCAGAGCTTCGCCCTCAGAGAGTTCTCCGCTCATTATAAGCGCCTTTATCTGTTCGATTATTTGCTGATAGATAGGCTTGTCCGTCATATTGCTTAAAATTATGTCCATAATTTTCCCCTTAAAAATGTATATATACGATATATACAATATAGCATAAAAATAAACTTTTGTCAATACAGTTTTTTAAAATTTTCAGAAAATTATCAATTTTATATAAAAGTGAAATTGTTGACAATCAAACAATGTTGTGCTATAATTTAATTGTCGCCTTAGATGATTATTCAAATGTTTCCATTAGGGTGTAATTGCTAACCAAATAAAAATGCACTTCAGAAAAATAAAACATAAAAAAGACGAGGTGCTTTTTACCGAGCCTATCGACTGCGACGCGGAGGGAAACTCTCTTACTATAGAGGATATTTACAGCAGCGACGTAAATATCGAACAGACAGCCGAATTAAAAATAAACAGCGAAAAGCTGTATAGATTCATTTCCGAAGAACTTGACGGACGCGAACGCGAGATCATCTGCAAACGCTATGGCATAGCCGATAAAGACGGAAACGTCTGCGAACCGATGACCCAGCGCGAAATAGCAAAGCAACTGGGAATATCGCGCTCATATATATCGAGGATCGAAAAAAAGGCTCTCGAAAAACTTCGCGCAAGATTTGACGAATAACAGTAAAGAAAAGGGAATAAAATGGACGCAGCGGAAAGAGAAAAGATACAATATAAAAAAATGACCGAAACTCCTATTCCGAAGCTTATAATAAAGCTCGGGATACCTACAACGCTCAGTATGCTCGTAACGAGCATTTACAATATGGCTGATACGTTTTTCCTCAGCTCATATGGAAACAGCGCTTCGGGTGCTGTAGGAATAGTATTCGGTCTTATGGCCATTTTGCAGGCGTTTGGATTTATGTTTGGACAGGGTTCGGGCAGCCTTGCGTCGCGCGCTCTCGGTGCAAAGGACGTCGAAAGAGCGTCAAAATACAGCTCGACGGGATTTTTTGCGGCTGTTATGTCGGGCGCAATTATAGCTGTTTTCGGAATTATATTCATAGATCCGTTTATGTACCTTCTCGGAAGCACCGACACTATTCTCCCATATGCGAGAGAGTATGCGATATATATTCTTATTGCCGCGCCGTTTTTGTGTTCAAGCTGTGTTTTAAACAATGTGCTTCGTTTTGAGGGACAGGCGGCTTTAGCGACAATAGGACTTGCTTCGGGCGGTATACTGAATATTTTCGGCGACTGGATATTGATGAAAGTTTTTGACCTCGGCGTTACGGGCGCGGGCATATCGACCGCTGTTTCTCAGTTTATAAGCTTTATGATATTGCTTATAATGTTCTTCGTCGGAAAAACTTCTTCTAAACTTTCGATAAAGAAAATATCAAAAAGTTTTGCCGACTGGTTCGATATATGCAAGACAGGTTTTCCGAGCCTTGTCAGACAAGGACTTACGAGCATTTCTACAATGCTCCTTAACAACTGCGCCGAGGCATACGGAGACGAAGCTATAGCTGCGATGTCCATTGTAAACAGGATCTGCTTCTTTACGTTTGCAACTTCTCTCGGCATAGGTCAGGGATTTCAGCCTGTCTGTGCGTTCAATTACGGCGCAAAGAAATACAACAGAGTAAAAAGCGCGTTTATCTTTACCTTAGTCGTCGGAGAAGTTATTCTCGGAAGCGTCGCGATAATAGGACTTATTTTTTCCGATGAGCTTATAGCGATATTTAGAAACGATCCCGAGGTCATAAGAATAGGAACGTTTGCGCTTTCGGCGCAGTTTATCGGACAGTTTTTCCAGCCCGTTGCAGTCTGTACAAATATGTTGTTTCAAAGCTCGGGCAGTTCGGGAATAGCAACATTGCTCTCAATGATGAGGAGCGGAGTTTTCTTTATCCCGATATTGCTGATATTTACGGCGACAAGCGGCTTGGTAGGAATACAGCTTTCACAGGCTATTTCGGACATACTGACAGCCATAGCTTCTCTGCCGTTTGCAGTCAGCTTTGTCGGAAAGCTTGGAAGACTTCAGGCGGCAGAGAATTCCAAAAAGGCATTATAACAGGTCGTTGTTAGAGGGATTGTCAAGAAGCTTTCCGTTTTCTGAAAAACGAGAACCGTGACAGGGACAGTCCCAGGAATGTTCGTCTTTGTTCCATACCAGCCTGCACCCAAGGTGCGGGCAGCGCCTTACAGACGGAGTGAGCAGGCTCGATATTGCCTCTGCGCTGTTTACTGCAAGTTGTGGAGTGAGAATGCTCCGTGAGGGGTCGAAAAGTTTTGCATATGGAGCGCTTTTTTCTGTCACAAGGTCTTTGAGCATATTTGCTGCTACCATCGCCGAAGTCATTCCCCATTTATTAAAGCCTGTTGCGGTGAAAAGCGTCGGAGTTGTTTTGGAATATTGTCCGATATAGGGAATCCCGTCAAGGCTCATACAATCCTGCGTTGCCCAGTGATAAGCTTCTTTGGCTTCGGGATATGCTTTTCTTGCAAACCGTCTTAGCTCGTTCCAGTTGCCGCCGTTCTTACCCGTTCGGTGACCACCGCCTCCAATAAGCAGAAAGTTTTTATAATTTCTGAACGAAAGCCCGTTTTCCGTATCTTCAACATATAGCCCGTTAAGATCGGGCGCATTTTCGAGGGCAATGACATAAGAACGCGATTGATATAGCTTTAGAAAATAGTTTCCGTGTTTGTTGAGAATAGGAAAGTGAGTTGTGATAATTATTCTGTTCGCCTTTATTTTTCCTCCGTCAGTCACAGCGACGTCGTTCAAAAATTCAGTTACTTTCGTATGCTCATATATCTTTAAGCCTTCGGATATCTTTGCGAGGAATTTAAGCGGGTCAAACCGGGCTTGTCCGGGAATTTTTACCGCGCCCGCAATATGGAACGGCAGCGGCAAATTGTATACAAGTTCGGCTTTACAGCCGATTTTTTTTAATACCTTCACTTCTTGTTCAAGCGCGCCGAGATCATCTCTTGAAAATACATAGCTGTCTTTAAGTTCAAAGTCGCAATCAATTTTTGAACACAATTCGACATATTTTCTCAAAGCCTCAGCGTTTGATTTGAAATAAAGCCGTGCCGCGTCAAGTCCTTTTTCTTTGAAGATTCCGGAGTATATCAGCTTATGCTGGACAGTTATCTTTGCCGTTGTGTTTCCCGTAACTCCGCCGCAGATATTGTCCTTTTCGACAAGAATATAATTTGCGCCGCATTTATCAAGAAAATACGCGGTCAATATTCCTGCTATACCTCCGCCGATTATGAGTATATCTGTCTTTACGTTTCTTTCAAGCTTCGGAAACTTTGGCATTTCCACATTGTTTTTCCATATAGAGTCCATAATATCTCCTTTTTTACAGGTCCTGAAGATCCGCGTCGGGGATATCGTTTTCAATATTGTCCCTTGCGAGATCGTTGTCTATAACGGGATAAACTTTTGAGATAGGCTTTTCACTGTCAATAATAGGTTTTGCGGGTTTCTTTTTCATTATTTTTACTCCTTTCGTTTGAGTTTATTTTTTGCTGAATTTTTGATAATATTATTAGTGATAGGGTTGAATATGTTTGTTTAATATTACCATTTGAAAATATCGGTAAAAATATGTTATAATTTTAAAGTAAAGAATACGCACGAAACATATTATACCCTTGATATGCGGGTCGGATCTCGGAATGTTGATCTGCTGTCAGAGGTATAGTTTTTTGTTTGCGTAAATACTTAAAAGGAGATCTATATTTATGCCGAGAAACCAATTTGAGAGAATGATGTTTGCCCTTATGACTGTTGTTATAACCGTCCATGCTTACGTTTTCTACAGCCTTTATGTTGTAAACGGTACGGTACTTATGGAGGTAAACAATGCCGCGAGTGTGCTTGAAGCAATTTCAAAACAGGGCGGAGTTTATATGTTCGGAAATTATTTGCCGATATGGGCGGTCGTTGTTATTGAATTTTTATTTGCTTATGCGCTCGAATGTCTTGTCGGAAGCCCTCTTTCATTCAGACTTGCTTGTAAGGTATTCGATCCGAAAAACACAGATCCGGTCATTTTTGAAACAGCTATAATATGCGCTACAGTAGGTATCATGTGTCCTATGATGAGCTTTATTGCCGCAGGATTGTATTATCCGTTCTATGCGGGATTTAATATTGTAACATTCCTGGCAAATTGGCTTAAGCTTGTTTGCTGTAATTTCCCATTTGCATTCTTTTCACAGCTTTTCTTTATTCAACCGCTCATAAGGACGTTGTTTAAAGCTGTTTTCCGAAGAAAAAGATCTGTAGAAACGACAAACGAAGTATAATACATAAAATGCCGCTTTTCATATTATAGATTTCCATTATTAAGAGAAAGTTGTCGAAAAAATGAATAAAAATAAGTAAATGGCAGACACTATATTCCGACATCAAAATTTCTTAGAATATTGGAGGAATAGAATATATGAAAGCAACGGGTATTGTCCGCAGGATAGACGACCTCGGACGTGTTGTTATACCAAAAGAGATCCGCAGGACAATGCGGATACGCGAGGGCGATCCGCTCGAAATATATACCAGTCCCGATGGAGAAGTAATATTTAAGAAATATTCGCCTGTTGGTGAGATAAGCTCTACAGCTTCACAGTATGCCGATGTTTTGTCAAAAGTCGGCGGATGTCCCGCCGTTATCTGCGACCGCGACCACGTTATAGCCGTGTCGGGAATGAGCAAAAAAGAAGTGATCGAGAGAAGAGTTTCGGGCTCGCTCGAAGATCTTATTGAACAGAGAAAGTCATACGTCCTGAAAAACGACAGCGACAAGAAGTTAAATCCTATTGAGGGAGTAGACAGATATGCGCTGGTATGCTCGCCGATACTTGCTTCGGGGGATGTAAACGGAGCAGTTATAATGTTAAGTTCCGATAACAACACAAACACCGCGACTGCAGAACAATCTGCTCTTGTCCAGGCAGCGGCAATGTATTTCGGAAAACAAATGGAAGAATGATAAATTTTTTCAATAATTTCGGCAACTTTTTGTATTATGCCTTTCGTGCATAATGCTCGGTCTATTATATTCTGAAGCAACCCTGCGACTAGGTTTTGTATCTGCCGCAGGGTTACTTATACTATGTATAGAACCTTGTCTGAAGCCTTTGTGAAAAACGCTCTTTTTTGTTTTAAATACTTGACATGTCGAATAAAATGTGTTAAAATTATTATATATATCCGAAAAAGATAATTTAAAATATTTGGGGAAATCTATGAAAAATAAATTATTGGCTGTTCTGCTTACAGTTGCTTTTGGGGTTTGCGGCTGTGCTGAAATGACAGACGAAAACAGTAAGACCGTAAACATCGTTGATCTCGGCGGTTCTCAAAACTATTCAAGTTCCGCCGTTTCAAGTTCATCGTTATTCTTCTCATCAGAATTCAGTTCGTCGGATATTGTGCAGTCATCTTCGGATGATCCTGATCCGTCAAGTCCGATTTTGCAGGGTTCAACTTCGTCAAGCTCTAAATCATCAAGTTCAAGCACATCAAGCTCAAAATTCTCGAGTTCAAGCGCATCAATTCCATCTGTTTCAAGTTCATTCAGTTCAATTCAATCTAGTTCGATTTCATCAAGTTCAAGTGGCGTATCATCGAGTTCAATATCATCAAGTTCAAGTACATCAAGCACTAAATCATCAAGTTCAAGTACATCAAGCACTAAATCATCAAGTTCAAGCACATCAAGCACTAAATCATCAAGTTCAAGTACATCAAGCATTAAATCATCAAGTTCAAGTACATCAAGTTCTAAATCATCTAGTTCAAGTTCTTCAAGTTCAAAGCCTTCAAGTTCTTCATCTGTCGAAAAACCTCCTGTTGTGCCGAGCAGTGATTATATAGCGCTCAATTATGATGAAATAAGAGGAGTATGGATATCATATCTGGATCTTTATTCTATATACAGTTCTTCGGAAAGTACATTCAGACAATCACTGGGAAGCATTTTTGACAACTGTGTGGATTTGGGAGTAAATACCGTTTATTTCCATGCACGCTCTCACGGCGACGCATTTTACAGTTCTTCGCTTTATCCGAGAACTAAATATGTCGGAGGAAGCTATGATCCGCTGCAAATAGCGGTTGAAGAAGCGCACAAGCGAAAGTTGTCCATACATGCTTGGATAAATCCTTTGAGAGCTTGTGCAAATAATTCAAAAGATGTTCAAAGAGAAAGCGGCTATAAGATAGGAGAATGGATAGGCACAGGAACGCGCGCCGTACTTGTAAGCGGGTTTTATTATTTAAACCCTGCTTATGACGATGTTGTAAAGCTTATTGCCGACGGCGTGACGGAAATAGTTTCAAACTATGATGTGGACGGAATACATATAGACGATTATTTCTATCCGACCACTGATAAATCGTTTGACGAACAGGCATTCAAAGAGAGCGGATATAAGTCTCTTTCTGATTTCAGATTTGCAAATTGTGACAAGCTCGTTTCGTCTATTTATAAGGCAATAAAAAATGTAAACAAATCTATGCTTTTCAGCGTCAGCCCCCAGGGCAATGTAAACAACAATTATGTATATATGTACGCTGATGTAAAAAAATGGTGTTCTGAAAAAGGTTATCTTGATATTATAATGCCGCAGGTATATTTTGGATTTAACAATAAATCACAGCCGTTTGAAAAGTGCTGTGCAGAATGGGACGCTATAGCGCGCATGGGGAATGTAAAGCTTGTTATCGGCGTTGCGGCTTCAAATATTGGAGAGGAAGGGAGCAAATACGCAGGAACAGAAGGAAAGTACGAATGGATAAACGATAAAAAAATACTTGCCAGACAGTTCTTGTCCGCGAGAAAACTCGAGTGTTATTCGGGCGTTTGCCTTTATTCGTATAACAGTTTGTTCAAACCATCGGGAACTGTAAAAGCTCAGGTGGAAGAGGAAAAGGAAGCACTTAAAAATGCGTTTAAAAATGGGGAATTAACATGAAAAAGATATTAACGGGGGTCTTATCGGCTATAGTTGCGGTGAGCATATTTGTCGGAACCGCGTTCGGTGAAACCGAGGAAATTTCGAGTATATCGGAGTCCTCTTCGGAAAATTCGGAGCGGGCGGCATTGCCCGAAAGCTCAGAGAGCAAGGTATATCTTCAGGACGATATGAGAGCTGTTTTCATTTCTCCCGAAACCGATTTTACGGAGGAGAATATTTCTGATGTCTGCTCGCAGATACTTGATTACAGCATGAACGGCGTTATTATTTCTTCCGCGTCCGAGGAAAAGGATTATTATAATCTGGAGCTTGACACAAAAGGAATTATTGATAAAGCCATAGAAGAAGCCCATAATGCGGGACTTTCGGCTTATGTGACATTAGATGTAAATTCGCTTTTAAAACAGGTAATAGAGCAGGGCGGCGGTCTCAAAGAAGGCTTTGCCGCTGCGGCACATAAGTTTGTCATGAAATATGCCTGCGAGGGTATCATACTTGTTAATTATTATACAGAAAGCTCTGCGGATACTTATTCGGAATATCTGAATTCGGGTTCGGGCATAGGATACGAAAAGTGGCTTTATGAGATAAACGAATATATGATAAGAACTGTCTGCGAGGCTATCCACAAGACAAATAACTCCGTCGGCGCGGGAATTATGATAGAGGATATGTGGGCAAACGCCAGCCAGAACGAAGAAGGCTCAGCCACAAACGACACCGCCACCGCATATTATGACGGAAACAGCGACACGAAAAAGTACATAGAGAGCGGACTTGCCGATTTTGTAATGGTAAAGGCATACGGAACTACGGAAAATGCGTCTCTGAATTTTGAAAAAGTTGTTTCATGGTGGTATGATGTTGCAGAAAATTCGGGCGTTAAAATGTATGTCTATCATCTTAACGACAGAATAGGAACTCGTTCGGGCTGGAATGAGGATCAGCTTCTGCGACAGCTTTCCGTTATGGACGAAAAATTTGGGAATATCGGCGGAAGTGCGTTCAATTCTCTTTCAGCGCTTAAGAAAAACAGACTTAACAGCACGACTACTCTTATAAAATATTTCAATAATCAGATAAATACACAAACGCTTTTTGAAGATCTTGAAATGGTGACCCCAAAACAACTGAATTATGTTACTTACAATATGTCCGAAAAGTTTATGGGCACATTTGACGAGAACTTCGACGTTTATTTTGACGGCGAAAAACTGACGCTGAATGAGGCAGGAAACTTCTATTTCCAAAAAGAGCTTGCTGTCGGAAAAAATCAGTTTACTTTTGAACATAAGGGAAGAAAAATAGTTTACAATATCGAGCGCAGGGTCGATGTACTTAAATCCATTGAAAATACGGGAAATGTTGTTGTAGAGGAAGGAACACAGATAGCTCTCGTTGCTGTAGCATACAGTGGGGCTAGCGTTTCGGCTACGATAAACGGACAAGTTATTTCTCTTAAGGAGAAGTCGTCTTCAGAACAGATAGACGCAAACGGAACTTATTCTCAATTTGTTGGTTATTATACAGTCGGAAACGGTATTATCGGAAAGGAACAAAACCTCGGAAAGATAAGTTTTTATGCTTCTTATAAGGGCTATGACGAATATATGACGGGCGGAAGCATTACCATAGAAGCGCTTCCCGAACCGCCGCAGGACGAGGACATAAAAGCCGAGATAATTCCCGATCAGTCTGCCGCAGGAACAGGTGAAGTTGTAGGAACGATAGATCCTATTGTAAAGAACGATACGACTGTTCAGTTTGTAAAGGTTATAAACGACGGTTGTGAGATATTTGACGCAAAGACAACGGGAAGAATACCATCTCCGTTGATTTTCCGCCAGCCCGAGGGAACTCTCGATTATTTCAAGTCAAGAACCGACGGATATGTTATCACAGATTCGGGACGACGCTATGCCGAGAGCAATGTCCAGGTATTTGAGGGAACGGGTATAGGCTATAATTCGCTTGTTGTTAAATCTATAGGAAACAGCGGCGGAAGAAGCTATATTTCAATAGCTCTTGATTACAGGACGAGTTTTAATTTAGTCACTTCTCAGAAGCTTGTGAACTCCGTCGAAGGTCCTTATGGAGTTACGAGTTTTAATGCGCAGTATATCTATATTACTTTTGACAATGTTACTTCCGTCACAGCTCTGCCCGATTTCAGCGAATGTACTCTGTTCAGCGGAGGAGAATGGGAAGTTATAAAAGAAAACGATATTCCCAAGTTCAGGCTGAAGCTGACATTAAGACAAGCGGGTATCTACAGCGGCGCTGTCGCAAAGTATGACGAGAACGGTCTGCTCAACATCAGTTTTCCTGTTCCAACTCCGTCGCTTGCGGGTAAAACCATTGTAATTGACCCCGGACACGGCTATACAAACCCCGGCGTTTGGGATCCGGGAGCTATCGGCGGCGTTACGGAACAGTCTATAAACCTCGCAGTTTCCAAAAAGCTGGAAGAAAAGCTCACTGCTCTCGGAGCAAAGGTTGTTCGCCTTAACACCGAAAGCACCGTTTATCCGACGGCTCTACGTCCGTATGAGGCAAGAAAGATAAACGCCGATATGTTTATAGCATTGCACTGCAATTCAAGCACAAGCACTTCTCCACACGGCTCCGAGGCATATTACTTTACTCCTTGGTCTCAGCCTCTGGCGGAAAGCATAACCGATAATCTTGCGGAATTTTTTGACGGTTATTACTCTGACGGAACAAAGAGCAATCGCGGCGAAAAGTATGATTACTTCCTTGTAACGCTATTGCCGAACTTCCCTTCGGTGCTTGTTGAAATGGGATTTGTTTCAAACGAGCGCGAGTGCCTTGTAATGGCGAACAGTGAAAATCAAAACAAAATGGCTGACGCTATCGCACAGGGAATTGTTGATTACTACGCACGCAGCAACCTTTAATAAAATTATCTCCCGAAGCAGACTTCGGGAGATATAATTCTGTGTGATAAGTATTAAATCGGATCTAAGCCGATAATTTTAAAACGAGGTGTAGCGGTATGGAATTGGCTAACATTATTGTTGCAATTGTCGCGGCAATATTATCTTTGGTATCAATTATCTTTTCGGCTTATACATACTTTAAAGCATTGGTACACGACCGCAGACAGGCAACATTAGAAGCATACAATCAGCTTCAAGACAGCGTTTTTGACAATCTCAACCAAATAAGTATAAACGAGATAAAAGAGATATTAAAAGACCCCAAATCTCCGCGATATAAAGAAATAAGCGGATATGTCGCGCGGATAGAAAATTTCTGCGTCGGCGTAAATACCGAGATCTACGACAAACAGATCGTTTATGCCCTTGCGCACGGCTATCTTGATTACGGTATTATGAAAACACGGCTTGATCTTATTCTTGACGCTAAAAAGGAATTGGCTAAAAAAGAGTATTATGAAAATATAAGATCCGTAATAAAATGGATGAGGGATAAAAATCATGAGTGAACATTTCGAGCTGAACAAGGATCTAAAGGAAAATGTCATTGCTATAGAAAAAGTTGAAAAATTGCTGACTGACGATCGTATAAAAATGCTTAACAATATTGTGGAAAAAGACAAGGAGACTTGGTGTAAAGAGCTTTCATATCACAAGTCGGAAGATAAAAATGTAGGAAATATCAGAAACTTTTTAAGATACAAGATACTTGTACATTTGAAAACGGGTATTGATTGTGATAAAGATCCCGAAGTGTTTAAGATGTATAAAAAATTATTTGGCGGAGAATTTGAAAAAGACAGATATTTTAAAATATGGGGCATGACGCTTGAAAGCGACACTATGACGTCGTTTATAACGCTTTTCAATATATACCTCAGAATGAAATTTAACGGCAATCTTCTTGGACAATATCAAGAATATTTCGAAAAAGATGTGAAAAGCGAGCTTGCAAGAGAACTCTGGTCTTATTTCAATATAAGTAAATGGTATGAGGAATGGGACGAAAACGACAAAGCCGTTATAGAAGCATTTAACGAATTTGCCAAATACACCCACACTCTCGCAAACATGGCGCTTATTTCAAAAGGACTGAATAAGGAAAGGTCAGCACACGGAAAATATGATTTCTGGGATCTGACGCTTATGAAGATCAGGGAGTTTTATTTAGAGCAGGATACCCACTCAGACAAAGCCAAAGCAAAATTACTTGAACTGGCTCATAATGAAGATGAAATTATAAACGAATGTATTAAGTGGTTGAAACATTTCGGCAATGGAGAGCAGGGCTGGGAAAATTTTGTTGAACAAAACTGCTTCAAATGTTATCTTGAAAATAATGAAGTAAATCCGTTCTTTAATGGGCGTAATTGGAAAAATCCTCAAATAACTAAAGAGAATCTTACTGCAAAAGCCATAAATAAAATTGTTCAGTCAATAAAAAAACGCGGAAAAGAGCTTGAAGATAAATTAAATAATAAATAAACGAACTCCCGAAGCCTGCTTCGGGAGATATTTTTATATAAGACAATTTTTAAAGATACCGCTGTATTTCGGTCTTGATACCGTTCTTTATGTAAATTCTCGGAACGCGCGTTCCTATCGCGCATAAAAGCTCATAGTTTATCGTTCCGATCTGTTCGGCGGCTTGGGTCACGGAGTTTCCGCCGTCAAGATCGTTTGAGTAAACAGTTACCTCGTCGCCTAAATTAATGGGAATGTCCGTAACGTCCACAAGCGTCTGATCCATACATATCCTTCCGCAAACGGGCGCGGGCTGGCCGTTTATCGTCACATTCCAGTTTCCCGAAAGCCGTCTGTTAAAGCCGTCGGCATAGCCGCAGGGGATAAGCGCAAGTTTTGTTTCACGCTTCGCGGTGAACGTTCTGCCGTAGCTTACGGTTTTTCCTGCGGGAATTGTTTTAAGCTGGCAAACTACGCTTTTCAGAGAGAAAACAGGCTTTATTCCGTCGGGAACAGGAAAACGCGCGTCGGGCTTTTGCCCGTACATTATGATACCCGCGCGGACATAGTCGCCAATAAAATCCCCGTGGTAAATTATTCCTCCGCTGTTCTGCGAGTGGAATTTTAATTTGCGATTTTTGCACATATTGAGAATTTTTTCCTGCTGAGCATTTGTAAATGCAATATCATTATCAATAAGACTGTCTGAAACCGCAAAATGCGTATAACACGCGCGGCAGTCAAGTCCGCCGAGCGAAAGTATCTCGTCAAGTTGTTCCTCACTGTCTATTCCCACACGGCTCATTCCCGTGTCTATCTTTATATTTACGGGAACTTTTTTCCCGCATTTTTCCGCAGCGTCAGACAGCTTTTTTGCATATTCCGTATCTCCTACAGTAAACACAAATTTTTTCTCTATATTTTCCAAAACAAGCGGAATATCGCAATATCCGAATATAAGTATCTCGCCTTTTATGTTTGCGTCGTAAAGCCTTTGAGCTTCCCATAAATTGGAAACGCAGAAATTTTCTATACCGCAGCCGTTCAACGCCTCTGAGCACTGTATGTCGCCGTGTCCGTATGCGTTTGCTTTTACAACGGCAATTATTTTTTTGTTCGGGACAATATTCCTCAAAACCGCAATATTGCCGCATAAATTGTCAAGATTTATTTCAGCCCATGTCCTTTGATAAAAATTATTCATCAATATGCACCTCACCGCTTGAAATTTTCAGAATAATGTGTTATACTATAGAAAGGTATTATAAGCACATCATTTATTATATTACAACTTTTGTAAATTGTCAATAGTATAATTGCTTATAAAAAGAAAGGATCATTATGTCGGTTAAAAGAAAGAGTAATTGGTATATATATTTTATTGCGTTCGGGATAACGCTTGTTTTTGCGTTTGTAGCTATAGTTGCATTTAGGTGGTTTTTGTTTCCCGAAGATGATACTCCCGCTTTCGTTGACAGCAACGGCGAGCTTTCGGAAGACTATGTTCCTACTTTTAAGGAAAATTTTAATACAGTAGTCATGATATCCGATAATTATTCGGCAAGTCCCGATCTTTTTATTCTTTGTGAGTTTAATGCGGTTGAAAACAGACTAACCTTAATACCTTTAGCTTCAGGGATAAGTATGGACAGCTACGGAAAAGATCTCAAAAACATTTATACGTCACAGGGAGCGGATGAAGTTATAAAAACGATCTCCGATATAACAGGCATAACTTGTGAGGGATATGTAGGGTTTAATGAAAATTCATTTAAGGAAATTGTTCAGTCTTTTGGAAACGTAATATATAAAGTGCCAAAAACCATCATTATTTCCGACGACCGTAACGCTGAGACCATAAATGCGGGAGATAAACTGTTTTCGGCTGATACGCTGTATGCGTATATCATGCGGGCGGAATTTACGGAAGGCGAAAATTATCGTTTTAATATTGTAGGCGATATACTTTCCGAGCTTATAAATCAGAACTATCGCGATTTAAATAACAGCAGACTTGGAATGTTGTTTAATTCAATGACCGAAAAGTGTACGACAAACCTCACCTCGGATAATTTTTCTTCGCATAAGGCAGCTCTTTTGTATATGATACAAAACGGCGTTTCTCCCGCAGAATTTTATATTCCTTATGGAGAATATACAAGCGACGGAGGATTTGCCGTTTCCGATAATTCGCTTATTACAATAAAGCAAAAAGCAGGAATATATTAAATTATATTCAATTAAAAAAGGAGGTATTTATGGACGAGAAAATAAAACGCACAATGGACGCTCTTTCGAGAAACAAAATGAAACCGTATTTTGTCAGCAGCAGAGAAGAGCTTTACAGCCTTATTCGTGAGCTTATAAAAAACGACAATCTCATAACAGCGGGCGGCTCGATGACGCTGAAAGAAAGCGGAGTTACAGATTTGCTTTTAAACGAGTATAAGGGGATATATCTTGATCGCTCTGAGGGAAAAAATCCCGATGAAGTCGGAGAGATATTCAGAAAGGCTTTTGTTTCGGACACGTTTTTCTCAAGTTCAAACGCAATAACCGAAGAGGGAGAGCTTTATAACGTAGACGGAAACGGAAACCGCGTTGCGGCAATGATATTCGGTCCGAAACAGGTTATTGTTGTTGCGGGAGCAAATAAAATAGTAAAAGACCGCGAAGCCGCAATACTCCGCATTGAAGAACATACAGCCCCGAAAAACGCCGCAAGACTTAACTGTCAGACGCCCTGCGCGAAAACAAGTAAGTGCGAAAATCTCATTTCGGGAGAACCTTGCAGAAGTCCTGCGAGAATATGCTGTTCATATGTATTTTTGGGACAACAGAGGGTTCCCGACAGGATAAAGGTCATAATTGTAGACGAAGAGCTTGGTTATTGATTTTCGCGGAGGTATCATGGCTTATTACATAGGGGTAGATATCGGCGGAACAAATATCGCCTGCGGAGTGGTAAATGATAAATGCGAGATAGTTGCGCGCTCTAAGATCAAAACAAGATCATCGGGAAATTCTCTCGAATATCGCGATGTTCTTGATGTTATTAAAACTGCGGTCGTTTCTGCATGTGAAACGGCGGGTATAAATATTTCGGACGCCTATTCTCTTGGCGTAGGTTCGCCGGGAGTATGCAACAGCGAGAGCGGAATAATAGAAAACTGCAGCAATATCGGATTTAATAATTCGCCTATTCGTGAAGATCTTGAAAAAGAGTTTGGGATAAAGGTTTATCTTGACAACGACGCAAATGCCGCTGCTTTCGGAGAATTTGTTGCGGGAGCGGCAAAAGGCACAAAAAACGCTGTAGTTATTACTCTCGGCACAGGCGTAGGAGCGGGAATTATCATTGATGGCAGGATATACCGCGGTTCTAACTATGCGGGCGGCGAAATAGGTCATACGGTCATTGTTGTAGACGGAGAACCTTGCAGCTGCGGAAGGCGCGGCTGTTTTGAGGCATATTCTTCTGCAACCGGTCTTGTAAAAATGACATTGAGAGCGGCTCAGAAACACCCCGAAAGCATTATAAACGAGATCATAGAGAAGGATGGAAGATGTTCCGCGAGAACGGCATATAAGGCTATGAAAGCGGGAGATGTTACGGGTAAGTCGGTTACAGACGAATATGTGAAATATCTCGCCTGCGGCATAACGAATGTTATAAATACATTTCAGCCCGAAATTCTCTGTATAGGCGGGGGAGTTTGTAACGAAGGTGATACGCTTTTGTTGCCCCTAAGAGAAGAAGTCAGAAGGCAGATATACTCAAAAAACAGCGCTAAAAACACCGAAATAGAGGTCTGCCGTCTTGGAAACGACGCGGGCATAATAGGCGCGGCAATGCTGTTTAAAGCATAAAATAGTAAAAAACGGTTTTACCGTATTATATGAAAGGACTTTAAAAATGAGAAGTGATCTTATTAAAAAGGGAGTTGAAAAAACTCCTCACAGAGCGGTTTTGAAATCGCTCGGAGTTATCGACAGCGAAATGAATAAGCCGTTTATCGCAGTTGTTTGCGCGGCGAGCGACTATGTCCCCGGACATCAGCATCTCCAGGAAATTTCGCGTTATGTAAAGGACGGCATAAGAAACGCGGGAGGAGTACCGTTTGAGTTCTTCACTATCGGCGTCTGCGATGGACTTGCAATGAACCACAAGGGAATGAGATATTCTCTTGCTTCAAGAGAGCTTATAGCGGACAGCATCGAAGTTATGCTTACGGCACACCCCCTCGACGGCGTTGTGTTTATTCCCAATTGCGATAAGATAGTCCCCGGAATGGTAATGGCTGCGGCAAGAATGAATCTGCCTTCGATATTCGTCAGCGGCGGTCCTATGCTTCCCGGTTGCGTTCAGAACAAGAGAGTAGGTTATTCCGAGATATATGAGGCAATAGGACAGTATTCTAACGGCGAGATAGACGATACTGTTATAAAGGACTATGAAGACAACGCTTGTCCTACATGCGGCTCTTGTTCGGGAATGTACACCGCAAATTCGATGAACTGCCTGAACGAAAGCATCGGTATGTCGCTTCCTTTCGGTGGAACAGAGCCTGCAGTAACTTCTGCGCGCCGCCGCCTTGCAAAAGAGAGCGGAGAGCGCGTAGTAGAGCTTGTAAAGCAGAATATCCGTCCTAGTGATATCCTTACGAAAAAGAATATGGAAAATGCTCTTGCCGTAGAAATGGCGATAGGTGCTTCTTCAAATACGGTTTTGCATTTGCTTGCAATTGCTCACGAGGCAAAGGTAGATATCAGCCTTGACGATATTGACCGTATGAGCAGGAACACTCCTCAGCTTGCAAAGCTCAATCCCGCTTCCAGCGTGTTTATAACAGACCTTAATGCAGTAGGCGGTATTCAGACTGTCATTAAGGAGCTTTCAAAGAAAGGTCATATCCATGAGGACGTTCTCACCGTAAGCGGTACCCAGGCTGACAGAATAAAGGCTGCAAGAGAGGCTGACGGCGTAATTGTCCACAAAATTGACGATCCGATAAGGCAGGACGGCGGTATTGCAATACTTAGCGGAAACCTTGCTGTAAACGGTTCTGTTGTAAAGCAGGGTGCTGTAAAGCCCGAAATGATGGACTTTACGGGAACAGCCCGCGTTTTCGACGGCGAACAGCCTGCCTGCGATGCAATCCTTGGCGGTGAAATAAAGGCGGGAGATGTTGTCGTTATCCGCTATGAAGGACCGAAGGGCGGACCCGGAATGCCCGAAATGCTTGCGCCTACTGCGGCAATTGTTGGAAAGGGTCTTGACGGAAACGTTGCGCTTATTACCGACGGACGTTTCAGCGGCGCTTCAAGAGGCGCAGCTATAGGACACGTTTCACCCGAAGCGGCAGAGGGCGGTCTTATAGCGTTTGTTGAGGACGGAGATAAGATACATATTGACATTCCGAACCGCTCGGTAACGCTTCTTGTTGATGACGCAGTTATAGAGGAGCGCAAGAAGAAAGGAGTTCTTCCTCCGAAAGAGCTTGAAGGCTATCTCAAGCGCTATGCACAGCTCGTCACTTCGTCAAACACGGGCGCGGTATTTAAGGACTAAATTGCGTATAAAAGATAAAGATTAGAATTAGTTTTGAGCGGTGAAGAACTTTAAATTTTGATATCGCCAAACGGGCGGCGCACGAAAGTTTTTTTGAAAGGGAGCTTGAGGGAAAACTTTTTTTCAAAAAAGTTTTCCCTCAATAACGGCAAAAAGGTGCTAAAGGGTGCGGGGAAAACAAGAGTTTTCCCCGCATTGCCTTTTCAAAGCCGTGCTTTGAAAAGGCAATCATTAAAGAAGTGTTGAGCGGGAAAGTATATTCAGCATGAAAAACCTTATAACGTGTATATATTTGTTAAGCACATAAGCAACGAAATACGGTATTTTTTTCGAGCCTTATTTGTGTATATCCTGCATATTGCTTAAACCGCAGTCATATATTTCTATATGATAGAAGTAAGGATAAAAAATACTTGCGTGCGGCTGAGCTTTACGTTCTTTGCCGTTATAGCATTGTTTCTTCTCACAAACAGCGGATTTGGATTTGCCGCACTTTGCGCCTGCGGACTGCATGAGCTTTGTCATCTTATTATGATGATCGTTTTCGGAATAAAGGCTGATGAGATATTGTTTTATGGCGCGGGGATATGTATTTCTTCACGCAAAATATCCCGCGCAGAAACGCTTCCTCGAATAATAATACTTTCGGCGGGCTGTATAGGTAACCTTATTGCAGCTTTATTGCTGATTGTCGCGGGAAACACCGTGGCTTCGGCTATAAATCTCTTTACGGCTTTGTTCAATATTCTTCCGATAGGTTCGCTCGACGGCGCACAGCTTCTTAAATATTATGTTATTAGCTTTTGCAAGCCGGAAAATGTAGATAAGATAATGCGTTTTGCGGGAATTATTTCAGCATTTATTTTAGCGGCAGTCATTTTTTGTTCGGGCGGGATCACTTTTTCGCTTGGTGCAATAATACTGTATATTGTGATTATAAGCTGCCTAAAAGTATAGCTGTATGATTTTACAAAAATATTGCGGAAAATTGACGAAATAAACAAAAATAATATTTTTGCCTTGACATTGATATTTCAATAAATTATAATGAAAATGCAGGTTTTTGCAATAATTATTTTTAAAGGAGAAAAATTATGAAATACGAAATCAAAGGCGAACCGTTGCCCGTGTTGCTCTGCTACCTTGAGGCAGGAGAAACCATTATGTGCCAGAAGGGCGCAATGAGCTGGATGACGCCAAACATGAAAATGCAGACAAGCGCAGGCGGAATAGGAAAGGCTTTCAGCAAGATGTTTTCCGGCGAGTCGATGTTCCAGAATACATATACCGCGCAGGGCGGAGAGGGTATGATAGGCTTTGCGTCTACGCTTCCCGGTTCTATAATTCCGTTTGATATCGGAAAAGGCGACCTTATAGTTCAAAAGGGCGGATACTTTGTTTCCGAGCCCACGGTCAGTTTCTCTATAGCTTTCCAGAAAAATATCGGAGCGGGCTTCTTCGGCGGCGAAGGCTTTATCATGCAGCGTATGTCGGGCTCAGGCATGGCGTTTATTGAAGTTGACGGATATGTAGTTGAATACGATCTGCAGGCTGGACAGCAGATGATAATTGACACAGGCTATCTTGCGGCAATGTCCGGCACTTGCACAATGGAAATAAAAGCTGTCGGCGGCATTGGAAACACACTGTTCGGCGGAGAGGGAATATTCAATACTGTAGTTACGGGCCCGGGCAAAATTTATCTCCAGACCATGCCGAAAAACAAGTTTGTTGAAGGACTTACGGCAGGCGGTAAATAAGGCTTCTTGACAAAAATTACAATGATCAACAGCGGCATTGCGGATCCGAAAATGGATAAGCAATGCCGTTTTTATATTTGGAATTAAACTTAATTTTAAAATAAGTTATATTAAAAGCATTTTATGAAGATTTGGTCAATTTGCCTAAATTTTTAAAAAGCTATTGAATTTTTATGGCATATATGATATATTATATTTGGATACTAATGCTGAATAAAATCGGAGGTTCTGTATTATGAACATTTTGTATGCAGCAAGCGAAGCACTTCCTTTCGCAGCAAGCGGAGGACTTGCAGATGTAGCAGGCTCTCTGCCTAAGGCACTTGTGGCGGCGGGTCATAATGCCCGCGTGGTTATGCCGTATTATGTAAATACGCTGAAACCCGAGCAGAAAGAAAAGATGACTTATCTCACAAACTTTACTGTTCCTGTCGGCTGGAGAAGCCAATATTGCGGCGTATTTATGCAGGAAGTAAACGGCGTTATCTATTACTTTATTGACAACGAATATTACTTCAAGCGCGACAACGGCCTTTACGGTTATTATGACGATGCCGAGAGATATGTATTTTTCAGCAGGGCGGTTCTTGAAATGCTCCGTCATATTGATTTCCACCCACAGATAATAAATTCAAACGACTGGCAGTGTGCGCTTATTCCCGTATACCATCATTTGTTCTATAAGGATCAATGGGGATACGGCGATATAAAGAACGTGTTTACTATCCATAATATCGGTTATCAAGGACAGTACGGGCTTGACCTTGTAAAGGATATTGTCGGCATACCGCCTCAGAATGTAAGCATAATCGAGTATGACCATGACATAAACTTTATGAAAGGCGCTATAGAAGTTGCCGATAAAGTTACTACTGTTTCTCCTACTTATGCTAAAGAAATACTTGACCCATGGTTTTCGCACGGACTTGACAGAATCCTCCGCAACAAGCAGTATAAAACCTGCGGTTTCTTAAACGGAATTGACGTTGATCTGTACAATCCCGAGACCGATAACACCATTGCCGCAAAGTTCACCTCGAAAAATCTCAAGGGCAAAGCGGCCTGCAAGTCGGCGATATTCGAGGAGTTCGGAATGCCGCAGTATGATATCCCGCTTATAGCTATGATATCAAGATTTGCGGATCATAAGGGATTTGACCTTGTAAGATACGTGTTTGATGAGATTGTTGCGACGGATATGCAGGTAGTTATACTCGGATCGGGCGAAAAGCAGTATGAGGATTTCTTCCAGGAAATGCACTGGCGTTATCCCGATAAGGTCGGCTTCTACCGCGGATATAACCCCTCTCTTGCAAAGAAGATCTATGCGGGCGCAGATATGTTCCTTATGCCGTCAAAGAGCGAGCCGTGCGGACTTGCTCAGATGATAGCGGCAAGATACGGAACGATTCCTATTGTACGCGCTACGGGCGGTCTCAGAGACAGTATAATTGACGCAGGCGATAACGGAATAGGCTTTACATTCCAGAGCTATAATGCGGGAGATATGCTTAATTCTATAAAGCGCGCAAGAGAGCTTTACAGAAACAAAACCGAGTGGAAGAAACTTGTCGGCCGCGCTATGAACGCAGATTTCAGCTGGGAGGCTTCTGCAAGGCTTTACATCGGACTTTACAAAGAACTTACAGGCGAGCAATAATAATTATATGGCGGGGAATTTCTCCGCCATATTTTTGAGATACAAGATGTATACTTTTGACTTGTCGGCTTTTTGCTTTATACAAAAAGCGGATATTGAAAAACCAATGTTCTAAATTTAACGGTAATTTATGAAAAGAGGATAATAATGAAGAAAAGTCTGAATTATGCGCTGTGTTATGCCGTTCTTGCAATGGCGGGCGGCATTTTCTACAGAGAATTTACGAGGGCAAACGGTTTTGACGGAACAACCGCTCTCGGAAAGGTACATACGCATTTCTTTATGCTGGGAATGGTAATGTACCTGATAATAGCGCTGTTTGCAAGGCATTATGACCTTTACTCCGAAAAGACTTTTAAAGTTTTCAGAGCGTTGTATAATATAGGAGTGCCGCTGACGGGTATTATGCTGGGCGTCAGGGGTGTTTTCGAGGTCTTGGGAACTGAGCTTTCAAAAGGCGCAAATGCGGCTGTATCGGGCATTGCGGGCGTCGGGCATATCCTTACGGGAGTGGGCATAATAATTCTGCTGATAACATTGAAAAAGTGCTCCGCCAAGTCGGAAATTTCAACTTAAAAAGTTTTTTGTAATTTGCTATTGAAAAAAATTCCGTATTGTGTTATAATACATAAGTAGTATTATATAAACACGAAAGGATTGTTCAATATGCAGAAGATAGCCGTCCTGGGCTACGGCGTTGTCGGTTCGGGAACTGTCGAGGTCTTTTATAAAAATAAAGAAAATCTCGAGAAAAAAGCGGGAGAAGAACTTGACATAAAATATATTCTTGATTTGCGCGATTTTCCCGACAGCCCATATGCAGACAAATTCGTAAAGGATTTTAACGTTATTCTTAATGATCCCGAAGTAAGAGTTGTGACAGAGGTCATAGGCGGAATAAAGCCCTCTTATGATTTTGTTAAGTCTTCACTTTTGGCAGGGAAAAGCGTTGTTACTTCAAACAAAGAGCTTGTCGCCAAAAAAGGAGCTGAGCTTTTAAGGCTTGCTCATGAAAATCATGTGAATTTCTTTTTTGAAGCGAGCGTTGGCGGCGGTATCCCCATAATAAAGCCTATACACGCTTGCCTTGAGGCAAATGAGATAGACGCTATAGCAGGCATACTCAACGGAACAACAAACTTTATTCTTACAAAGATGTTCCGCGAAGGAATGTCGTTTGACGAAGCGCTTAAAATCGCTCAGCAGCTCGGATATGCCGAAAGAGATCCATCTGCTGATGTTGAGGGAGCAGACGCTTGCAGAAAGATATGCATACTTGCTTCTCTTGCGTTCGGACGTCACGTTTATCCCGAAAACGTTCATACGGAAGGCATTACAAATGTAACCCTTGCGGACGTTGAATACATGGACAGCTTTGACGCTAAGATAAAGCTAATCGGCTGCGCACGCCGCGAAGAAAACAGCGAAATCTCTATAGGTGTTTTTCCCGCGGTCATCAAGGACGAAAGCCAGCTCAGCGGCGTTAGCGATGTGTTCAACGCGATACTTGTACGGGGAGATGCAACTGGAGATGTTGTGTTCTACGGAAAAGGCGCAGGAAAACTTCCTACTGCGAGCGCGGTAGTAAGCGATATTGTGTCCGCCGTAAAACATAACGAAACGAGCCGTTCGCTCGGCTGGTCCGACAGCGAACAGTCGTTTATACGTTCTTTTGACGAGTTTACCTGTGCAAATTACGTTCGTTTAAAGGCAGGGAACATTGATGTGACAAAGGCTGTCATAAAGGCTCTTTTCGGAGATGTAAAGTATTTGTCCTCAAACAAGAAGGAAGAAAACGAGCTTGCTTTCGTAACGGACGTTATGAAGGAAAAGGACGCTGTTTCGGCGCTTGAAAAGGTGTCCGACGGAGCTGAAATTCTGGGAAGAATCAGAGTTCTGGATTATTGATTTTTAAAAACGGGGGAATTGTTATGGGCGAAATGTCTGCTCCAAAGTACAAAAGGATCTTGCTTAAGCTGAGCGGAGAAGCTCTTGCAGGAAGCAAGGAAACAGGTCTTGATATGCCGACTGTAGAAAAAATCTGCGAGAGCATAAAGAAAACTGCCGACGCAGGAGTTCAGATAGGAATTGTTGTCGGCGGCGGAAACTTCTGGCGTGGAAGAGACGCAGTAGGTTCCGATCGTGCGAGAGCGGACCATATCGGAATGCTTGCTACGACAATGAACGCTCTTTTTGTCGCAGATGTTCTTGAAAGTCTTGGTTGTGTTGTTAGAGTTCAGACGGCGATAACTATGCAGCAGGTAGCAGAGCCGTTTATTCTGGGAAAGGCTTTGAGGCATTTTGAAAAAGGAAGAATAGTTATATTCGGCTGCGGTACGGGAAATCCTTTCTTTTCAACCGACAGCGCGGCTTCGCTGAGAGCGGCAGAGCTTAAAGCGGACGTTATTCTTAAAGCAACAATGGTAGACGGGATATATGATAAAGATCCCAAAAAATTCCCCGATGCGAAAAAGTTTGATACACTGACTTATCATGATATTCTTGTAAATAAGCTTCAGGTCATGGACAGCGCCGCCGCAGCAATTTGTACCGATAATGATGTTCCTATCATAGTATTTAACCTCGACCGCCCCGACAACATCTATGACGCGGCAATGGGTAAACCTGTAGGAACACTTGTTATAAATTAAAATGGGAGGGTAAGAAGACATTTATGAAAGAAGTTATTTCAGCAACTAAAGAAAGAATGGAAAAGTGCATTACGGCGCTTTCAAACGAGCTTGCTTCGATAAGAGCGGGCAGAGCAAACCCCGCTGTTCTTGACAGGATAACAGTCGAGTATTACGGCGCGGCTACTCCCATAAATCAAATGGCTTCAATTTCTGTTGCCGAAGCGAGGATACTTGTTGTAACTCCGTATGATAAATCGCAGTTAAAGCCTATAGAAAAGGCTATACAGGCTAGCGATCTCGGAATAAATCCCGCAAACGACGGCTCGGTATTGAGGATAGTTTTCCCACAGCTTACCGAGGAGCGCCGCAAGGAGCTTTGTAAGACAGTCAGCAAAACCTGCGAGGAAAGCAAGGTTGCCGTAAGAAACGTTCGCCGCGACGGAATGGATAAGATAAAAGCAAAGAAAAAAGCAAATGAAATAACCGAGGACGACGTTAAAGAGGCTGAAAAGGAAATTCAGAAACTCACCGACAAGTATATTGAAAAAATAGATAAGATCGGCGAAGATAAAGATAAGGAAATTATGTCTATTTGATGGAAGAAAATAAAATTCCCGCTCATATCGGCTTTATTATGGACGGAAACGGACGATGGGCGAAAAAGCGCGGACTGCCGCGCAATTTCGGACATAATAAGGGCGCGGAGGTCTTTAAAAAGACTATAAACTGGTGTAAGGAACTCGGAGTTAAATGCGCTACGTTCTATGCTTTTTCCACAGAAAATTGGAAGCGTCCCGCTGACGAAGTCGAGGGTATAATGAATTTGCTTAGGAGGTATATAAAGGATATACGCTCTTATGCAAAGGAAAATATACGTTTTATTATCCTTGGCGATATGTCTCAGCTTGCGGAGGATATACGGCTTGAATTAAGCGATATAATGGACAGCACTAAGGAAAATGACGGCTTTATCGCGGGAATTGCGCTGAATTACGGCGGTAGAGATGAAATAACGCGCGCCGCGAGGATACTTGCACAAAAGGCGGCAAATTCGGAGATAGCTCCCGAAGATATAACGGAAAATTCTATAGAAGAATTGTTGTATACAGCCGAGATGCCGCCGCTTGATCTTATAATCCGTCCGAGCGGTGAACAGAGACTTTCAAATTTTCTTATCTGGCAGGCGGCATATGCAGAATTTGTCTTTATGGACGTTCTGTGGCCCGACTTCTCCAAAAAAAATCTTGAGTACGCTATTTCGGAATATTCTGCGAGAAACCGCAGATTTGGTGGAATATGAGCGTATTTATCCGAAAGGCATTCTAATGGTTAAGAGAATTGTTTCCGCTGTTGTAGGAATAATCGTCGGTGTAGGTATTCTGATTATTGACAATAGATATCTATATATGGCGGTGATCGCAGCTTTTTCCGCAGTAGGCACGCGCGAGCTTATAAACGCCGTTAAATGCGGAAAACATAAGTTCTTGTCGTGGTATTGCATAATCAGTGCATTTGTAATACCGTTTGCCGTCTGTTTAGATATTTTTGCTCCATACAGATTGTCCGCGCTTTTTGCGTATGTGATAGGTCTGCTTTTGATAATGCTTGTAAATCACAAGTCTATAAAACTTACGGAGCTTGCGGCTTGCGGAGGAGCAGGGCTGTTCATACCGATGTCGCTTAGCTGTATAATCATAATTCGATATTTTTATGAAAGCCAGTCGATCGGCGTATTTATGATAGTTTATATGCTTTTTTGTGCGTGGTTCGGCGACGGCGGAGCATATTTTGCGGGAACATTTTTTGGAAAGCACAAGCTTTGCCCTGAAATAAGCCCAAAGAAAACGGTCGAGGGTCTTATAGGCGGAATTATTACTGTTGGTATTGTGGTTACAATACAGTGTCTTGTGTTTAATCTGCTTATACAGCATAAGGTCACGATGAATTATGCGGTGCTTATTCCTATTTCAATTTTAGCCTCGGCTATAGGAGTTCTCGGCGACCTTACAGCTTCGGTTATAAAACGGCAGTATGAAATAAAAGATTTCGGAAATTTTATGCCGGGACACGGCGGAGTTCTCGATCGTTTTGACAGTGTGTTGTTTACTGTGCCGTTTTTGTTTATTGTATTCAGTTATATTTCACCGATAATGCAGTAAAAATTTCTTCTGAGGGAGAAAACCTTGTCAGACTGTATATAAAGCCCCATCTACGTCGTCAGTGTAACTGCGGCAGGCACAAAGCCTAGCAGCAGCCACGCTTCCTAGTATCTGGGGCTTTCTCTACAGTCTGAAGTTTGACTTTTTATACAAGCTGCCTTGTTTTCTCCCCATTGATTTTATATTATTGAAAAAATATTTTCGCAGAAAATGGAGTATGCTATGGAAATTGTTCTGCTCGGTTCAACAGGTTCTATCGGCACGCAGACATTAGACGTCTGCCGTATGCATAATATAAGAGTAAAGGCATTGTCCGCAAACAGCAGCATTGATATTCTGGAAAAACAGGCGCGCGAATTTTGCCCCGAATATATTGCTGTTTCCGACGAAAAATATTATGGCGAGATAAAGAGCTTGCTTTCCGATACAAGTATAAAAATACTTTGCGGAGAAGAGGCTGTATGCGAGCTTGCACAGTTAAAGTGTGACAGAGTGGTAAACGCGGTCGTGGGATTTGCAGGACTTTTGCCGACGCTGGCTGCGCTAAAGGCGAAAAACAGCGTTGCTCTCGCAAACAAAGAAACTCTTGTCGCAGGCGGAGAGCTTGTGATGAAAACTCTTAAAGAAAACGATACAAGCCTTTTGCTTATTGACAGTGAGCATTCGGCGATCTTTCAGTGCCTTATGGGAGCAGGAGATAACAAGTTGTCGAAAATAATCCTAACCGCTTCGGGAGGACCTTTCTTCGGTAAAAGTCGAGATGAGCTGAAAAATGTAACAAAGGCCCAGGCGCTTTCCCACCCTAACTGGAAAATGGGTGCGAAAATAACCATAGACAGCGCGACAATGATGAATAAAGGCTTGGAGCTTATAGAAGCGGTTAGGTATTTCGACGTTAGTCCCGAACAGGTCGAAATAGTCATTCACCGTCAGAGCATTGTCCATTCTGCCGTTGAGTTTGAGGACGGCGCGATAATAGCACAACTCGGAACAGCAGATATGCGTATCCCTATACAGTTAGCGCTGACATATCCGAAAAGACTGCCATGTCCCGCGAAAAAGCTCTCTCTGGCAGAAGTCGGAACTCTTACTTTTGAAAAGCCCGATGAAGAAGTTTTCAATTGTCTTAAAGCCGCAAAGAAGGCAATAAAAATGGGCGGTAACGCACCGTGTATCATAAACTGCGCGAACGAAGCGGCTGTTTCGCTTTTCTTAAACGATAAGATAGGTTTTCTTGATATAGGAAGCGCAGTTGAAGATGCGCTTTCCAATGTTAAATTTATAAAAGATCCGTCGCTCGAAGAAATACTTGAAACAAAACGAGCCGCGGAAAATTATGTTTATTCAAAATTTAAGCAGGGGGATATATGACTTTTCTTTCAATCATAATTACAATTCTGGTTTTTTGCGTAATCATAATGCTGCATGAGTTGGGGCATTTCATTGCTGCAAAGGCTTGTGGAATTTATGTAAAAGAGTTCGCGTTCGGAATGGGTCCTGCGATATTCCGCAAAAAAGGAAAAGAAACAGAGTTTGTTATTCGTGCATTTCCCGTAGGCGGTTTTTGTGCGTTTGAAGATGATTTTGACGACGGAAGTCCAAAACCCGTTGAAATGCAAAATCCCCGTGCATACAACAGACGTCCTGTTTGGCAGAGAATAATAGTTATCATATCCGGTCCGCTTATGAACCTTATTTTAGGATTTTTAGTCGTTGTTATTTCGCTCTGTGCGTCTGAAGCAATGGCTTCGACAACTATCGCCGAATTTCGTGATCAGAGTGTCAGCAACAGTACTCTTATGGTAAATGATGAGATTTTGAGTATAGACGGACTTCCTATCTATTCAACCTCAGATATAACTTATAAGCTCCAGAACAGCGACAGAAAAAATGCCGAAGGAAATCTCATATATGATTTTGTCGTAAAAAGAAACGGAGAAAATATAACTCTGAAAGATGTAGAGTTTATGACAATTAAAAACGATGACGGTTCAACAGGAGTTTATTTTGATTTTTACGTTTATCGGCTTGAAAAGAATTTTGTAAATGTTATAACACAAGGCTTTCGCGAAAGCCTTTCTACGGCGAGAATAATTATTCTGTCACTTTTTGACATGATAACGGGAAAATACGGTATAAACGACCTCTCGGGTCCTATCGGAGTAGGCTCTGTAATAACCGAAGCGGTGTCGCATTATACCATTGCCGAATTTTTAAGCATTGTATCGCTCATTTCGATAAACGTCGGCATATTCAATCTTATCCCCATACCTGCGCTGGACGGGTGTAAGCTTATATTTCTGCTCATTGAGCTTATCATTAGAAAGCCCGTAAAGCCCCAAATTGAGGGAGCAGTGAATTTTGTAGGTTTTGCGGCATTGTTTTTGCTAATGATAGTCGTTACGTTCAATGATATAGTGAAAATTGCGTCAGGAGGAGCTTAACTTGAAAACCGTTAAAGTCGGAAATATTGCTCTCGGAAACGGAAAAATTTATGTTCAGTCTATGCTGAATGTTCCTGCCGACGATATTGAAAGCAGCGTTAAACAGGCTGTAGAACTTGAAAAAGCAGGCTGTGAGATAATACGCGCGGCAGTACCGAAAGTCGAAAACGCAGAGCTTATTTATGCCTTAAAAAACGCAGTATCCGTTCCGATAGTTGCGGATATACATTTTGACTATAAGATAGCCCTCGCGTGCGTTGATGCGGGAGTTGACAAGATACGCATAAATCCCGGAAATATCGGTTCGGACGATATGATAAAGGCTGTTGCAAACGCTTGTAAAGCCAAAAACATTCCAATAAGAATAGGCGTAAATTCTGGTTCTCTTGAAAAAAGCTTGCTTGAAAAATACGGAAGTCCTACGGCAGAGGCGCTTGTAGAAAGCGCTTTAGGTCATGTAAGGCTGCTGAATAAGTTTGACTTTGACGATATTGTGATAAGCATAAAATCTTCAAACGTAAAACTTATGATAAGCGCATACAGACTTCTTGCACAGCAAACAAATTATCCGCTTCATTTAGGCGTTACAGAGGCAGGAACAGAACGTATGGGGCTTATAAAATCAGCTATAGGTATAGGCTCTCTTCTTTGCGACGGGATAGGCGATACTATCCGCGTTTCTCTTACAGCAGACCCCTTACAAGAGGTTTATGCGGGAAAAGATATTTTAAAAGCATGCGGGCTGGGAAAAGGAGCAGAGATAGTTTCATGCCCGACATGCGGCAGAACGAAAATTGACCTTATTTCTCTCGCAAATAAAGTCGAAGATATGCTGAAAACAGTAGACAAGCCGATAAAAGTAGCTGTCATGGGCTGTGCGGTTAACGGTCCCGGAGAAGCAAGAGAAGCTGACGTCGGTATCGCAGGCGGAAACGGAGAAGGTCTTATATTCAGAAAAGGACAAGTCCTGCGAAAAGTTCCCGAGGACAGGCTTCCGGAAGAGCTAAAAAAGGAAATTGATAAACTGTAAAGGAAGAAATTTATGGCAAAGTTGTTTGAACTGGTCGACAGTGTAAAGCTGCCTGAAAATATCGGAAAGGGAACAGTGCTTAGTATTGTCAGCAATAAGGAAAAAACAGATATAAAGATAAACCTTTCGCTCGATGATCTTACGCCTATGGCGGAGCTGTTTTCGGCTGCTGAAATTATTTCAGCGGAAATAAAAGCCGAAGTAACAATTTATCCGAAATACCACGAAAGTTTATTTGAAACTGATTACATATATGAAATAATTGAACTCCTTAAAAAGAAAATGGTTTCGGTAAACGGCTATTTTGATGGTGCAAAGATAAACGACGACGGTTCGACCTTTGAAATAACATTGAAAAACGGCGGGAAAAAAGTCCTTATGGGGCTTGGTATCGAGAATAAGATACAGAATTATGTTCGCGGCTTTTTTGATAAGCAGATTAAAGTTTTATTGTCGTCCGAAAACGAGCTTGACATAGACGAATACATAAAGCAGGAAAACAGCACCCCGACAGAACAGATATCCATTTCTCCCGTCGAGGAAAAGAAGAGCGAGAAAAAGAACTTTCGCGGTGGACGCTCAAGAACTCCGCAGTTCATGGAAAAACCCGTTGAAATAATTTTAGGCTTTGACCATGAAAAATTCGGTAAAAAAGCTATGCTCTTTTACGGAAAAGATAATTTCAAGTATCCCGAAAATATGTCCGAAAATTTTTCCGAAGCTGATGAAACAACTTTGTGGGGAACTATATTCGGCATTTCGGACGAAAAGACATCGCGCGACGGAAAAACTTATATTTACAGCGCGTTTTTTTCAGATAAGACATCTTCTGCGATACTTAAAATAATAACCGGCGTCGAAAACAAAGACGTCCTTACATCAAATATCGCTGTCGGTAAAACTATTATAACGACGGGAAAATTTGAGCAGGACAGCTTTACTCATAAGGTTAATTTCCGTCCGAGCTCTATAGCGCTTATCGAACCTCTCGGCAGAAATGATACCGCAGAGCAGAAGCGTGTCGAGCTTCATATGCATACAAAGATGTCAGATATGGACGCTGTTTCGTCCGCAGAGGATCTTATAAAACAGGCTGACGCTTGGGGACACCCCGCTGTGGCTATCACAGACCACGGAAATCTTCAGAGCTATCCCGAAGCTATGAACACGATCGAAGCGCTTAATGCCAAAGGCTCAAAGATGAAGATGATCTACGGAGTAGAAGCCTATTTTGTAGATGACGGCGGCGTGCTTGTAAGCGGTCTGGACGAATATCCTACTAATGACGAGATAGTAGTTTTTGATATCGAAACAACGGGACTTTCCGCAAAATACGACAGAATAACAGAGATAGGCGCAGTAAAACTTAAAAACCGTGAAATTGTCGAAGAGTTTCAGACTTTTGTAGATCCGGGAATGTCTATTCCCGCGCCTATAACCGAGCTTACGGGAATAACCGACGCAATGGTTGAAAACGCGCCGTCGGAAGATGAGGCTTTGAAGGCATTTATAAATTTTGCGGGAAAGAGCGTGCTTGTCGCGCATAACGCGTCATTTGATACCTCGTTTATCAAAGAAACGGCTGAGCGTTGCGGCATTGAATATAAATTCGGGTATATTGATACCATACCGCTTTGCAAAGCGGCTTTACCTAATCTTAAAAAATATAAGCTCGATATAGTTGCAAAAGAATACAAGCTCGGCGATTTTAATCATCACCGTGCAATCGACGATGCGAAAATGCTTTGTCAGATCTTTCTTCATCTTATTTCCGACGCGGAAAAGAACGGAAAACTCGAAAAGCTCGGCGATTTCAATAAACTGTTCTCAACGGTCGATGTAAAGAAACTCCCGACTTATCATATGATAATCCTTGTAAAAAACAAGGTTGGTCTTAAAAATCTGTACAAGCTTGTGTCCATTTCTAACCTTGAATATTTTTACAAAAAGCCGAGGATACCGCTTTCCGAATTGCAGAAATACCGCGAGGGTCTTATAATAGGTTCAGCCTGTGAGGCGGGAGAACTTTTCAGGGCAATTCTTGACGACAAGCCCGAAGAAGAGATCGAAAAGATCGCTTCCATATACGATTATTATGAGATACAGCCTATCTGCAACAACAGGTTTATTGTGCGCGAGGGTAAAGTAAACGACGACGAGGGATTAAAAGACATAAACAGAAAGATCGTTGCACTTGCAGATAAACATCAAAAGCTATGTGTGGCGACCTGCGATGTACATTTCAAAGATAAAGAGGACGGTATTTTCAGAAAAATACTCCAGGCGGGACAGGGTTATAAGGACGCTGATAATCAGGCAGATCTATATTTCAGAACAACAGACGAAATGCTCAAAGAGTTTGATTATCTCGGAGAAGAAAAGGCGTTTGAGGTCGTTGTTACAAATACGAATAAAATAGCTGATATGATAGACAGCGACATAAGACCGATTCCCACGGGAACTTATACCCCGTTTATAGAGGGTGCTGAGCAGGAACTCCAAGATTTGTGCTGGAGCAGGGCAAACGCATGGTATAAAGAGGACGGAAAACCCCTCCCCGAAATAGTTGACAGCCGTCTGAAGCGCGAGCTTGAATCTATCATTAAATACGGATTTTCTGTGCTTTACATGATAGCGCAGAAACTTGTAAAATATTCGGAAGACAACGGTTATCTTGTAGGTTCGAGAGGATCTGTCGGTTCTTCGTTTGTTGCAATTATGGCGGGAATTTCCGAGGTAAATCCGCTTGCTCCGCATTATCGCTGTCCGAAATGCCGTCACTCCGAGTTTATTACAGACGGCTCAATAGGCTCGGGATTTGACCTGCCGCCGAAAAATTGTCCGAATTGCGATGTTGAAATGATACGCGACGGACACGATATTCCGTTTGAAACTTTCCTCGGATTTAAAGGTGACAAACAGCCCGATATTGACCTTAATTTCTCTGGTGAAGTACAGGGAAAAGTCCACAGGTATACCGAAGAGCTATTCGGAAAAGACCACGTTTTTAAGGCGGGAACAATATCCGCCGTTCAGGAAAAAACAGCATACGGCTTTGTGAAAAAGTACAGCGAAGAACGCGGGTTAGATATAAACGACGCGGAAATAGAAAGGCTTGCGAAAGGCTGTACCGGCGTAAAAAGAACGACTTCACAGCACCCCGGCGGAATGGTTGTCGTACCTAACGACCACGAGGTATACGACTTTACTCCCGTACAGCACCCAGCCGACAAGACCGAAAGCGATATGATAACAACTCATTTCGACTTCCACGCATTGCATGATACTATCTTGAAGCTCGACGAGCTGGGGCATGATGTTCCGACCTTGTATAAACATCTTGAAGATATGACGGGCATGAAAATAGCTGATGTTCCGACGACAGATCCCGATGTCTACAAGCTCTTTGTATCGACCGAACCGCTTAAACTTTTAGACGACATAGGCGTAAGCTGTGGAACACTCGGTATACCGGAGTTTGGCACGAACTTTGCTATGCAGATGCTTCAGGACGCACAGCCGAAAAACTTTTCCGACTTGTTGCAGATATCGGGACTTTCACACGGCACAGACGTATGGCTCGGAAACGCGCAGGATCTTATCAAAAGTGGAACTTGTACGATATCAAATGTTATAGGAACGCGCGACAGCATAATGACATATCTTATGCATAAAGGGCTTGACCCTTCAATGGCGTTCAATATTATGGAAATAACCAGAAAGGGCAACGCTCGTAAAAAATTTGACGATAAAATATACAAGGCATTTAAGGACAACAATGTTCCCGATTGGTATGTTGAGAGCTGTAAAAAGATTAAGTATATGTTCCCGAAAGCACATGCAGCAGCATATGTAACGGCGGCTGTAAAACTCGGCTGGTTCAAGATACATAAGCCCACGGAATTTTATGCTGCGACGCTTACAAAGCATACAAACAACCTTGAGCTTGAAACCATACTTAAAGGAAAAGGTGCGGTAAAGCAGAGAATACAAGAGATAAAAGCAATGCCGAAACCTTCGGCAAAAGAAGAAGATACACTCGACGCGCTGTATCTCGTATATGAAATGCTCTCGCGCGGGATAGAAGTTCTTCCTGTTGACGCAAGAAAATCAAACGCTCTTACATATTCTATTGAGGACGGAAAGCTCAGAATGCCGTTTCTTGCGGTCGCAGGCTGCGGCGAAAGCGCGGCTTTAAAGCTTAGAGAAACCATAGATATGGACGAAAACGCTTGTATTGATGATATTAAAGCAGCGAGCGGCGTAAATTCAAATGTCATAGACAAGCTCAAAGAAATAGGAGCATTCAGCGGTTTCCAACAGTCTGCACAATTTACATTATTTGATATGTAATTTTCAACATTGTTGAAAATTAAAGTGCTTTTTGCCAAAATAACTTTTGATTATTGACAAAACCGATAAAAAATGTTATTATGTTAGTGTGATAATATGTTATTGTGTTAGCACACTAAAGTATCAGCCAATGACAAAATAAAAGGAGCAGGGAACTTGAAACGAAATGATTTGCTTACTCCCGAAGGAACGCGAGATCTGCTTTTTGAAGAATGTGCGGCAAAGCGTGAGATCTCCGAGCGACTGACGGGATTGTTTGAAAGTTCGGGATATTCCGAGGTAATAACGCCGGGTCTGGAGTTTTTTGATGTGTTTAACGGCTATGTCCGCGATTTTCCACAGGAGATGATGTACAAGCTCGTAGACGGAAAAAACAGACTGATGGTTTTAAGACCCGACAGTACTATTCCGATCGCGAGGCTCTGTGCAACAAGACTTAGAGATGAGAAGCTTCCGCTGAAGCTGTTCTATAATCAGAACATCTATATGGTAAATCCAAAGGACAGCGGGCGAGATGACGAGATATCACAGTGCGGAATTGAAATACTCGGCGGAAAAAGCGATGCGGCAGATTTCGAAGCGCTTGTCCTTGCGGCAAAAGCGCTCCGGTTATGTGACGAGGATTATAGGATAGAAATAGGCGATATGGGGATATTTACCGAGCTTATGGCTGAGTATGAATGTGATGTTGAGCTTGCAGTAAATACTCGAAACTGGATAGAAACCAAAAATCTCCCGATGCTCGACGAGGCTTATTCTTCGAAAAATATACCTGAACAAGATAAATGCTTTGCCGAGGCATTTAAGGCTTTGCCAAGACTTTTCGGCGGCATTGAAGTTCTGGAAATGGCAAAGGGTGTGTTACATGGAGAGTTTTTTGACCTTAAGCTTAAACAGCTCGAAAAGCTCTGCCGCGATTTAAGCGAGATTATTCCCAAAGAGAAAATTCGTGTTGATCTGGGACTTTTGAGCAGGAAGAATTATTATACGGGGATAATATTCCGCGGTTATGTAGAGGGATATGGTCAGCCTGCGCTTTCGGGTGGAAGATACGACAGATTGCTTGGAGATTTCGGCAGAGATGCGGGAGCTGTAGGTTTTGCAGTAAATGTAGAGGCGGTGGCGCGTGTCCTTTTGCAAAAAAGCGGCGAACGTTATAAAAAACATCCCGATGTTATAGTCTGGAGCGAAGATTCCGTTTTAGCTCTAAAACATTGTACAGAACTTATTTCTGCAGGATACTGCGCGGTAAATTCCGTTTTAGGCACTATTGAAGAAACAAGGGAATATGCGAAAGCCCATGGGATAAAACGCATTGATATAGCCGAAATTGACGGAATAATTAAAAGCGAGGAAGTGTGAGAAATGGAAAACAGGAAACTGCGTATCGCTCTCACAAAAGGGAGAATAGAAGAAAAGGCTGTAAGTCTGCTTGAAGAAATAGGGTATGACGTAACGGATCTCAGAGAAAAGGGAAGACGACTTATACTTTCGATACCGGACGAGGATATAGAAGTTGTCCTGGCAAAAGCGGCAGACGTTATCACATATGTTGAACACGGCGTATGCGACCTCGGAGTTGTCGGAAAAGACACTATTATGGAACACGGCGGAAAGTTTTTCGAGATAGCCGACCTTGGTTTCGGAAAGTGCAGGTTTGCTCTTGCTGTCAAAAAAGGAACGGACTTCTTTGCGGGTTACGGCGTAAAGACGGTAGCCACAAAATACCCGAATGTTACGAGAAATTTTTTTGAGAAAAAAGGAATTGACGTTGACATTGTAAAAATTGAGGGTTCTGTTGAGCTTGCGCCGCTCGTTGGACTTGCTGACGGGATAGTGGATATTGTAGAAACGGGAACAACGCTCAAAGAAAACGGTCTTGAAGTATGCGAGGACGTTGCGAATATATCGGCGCGGCTTATAGTAAATACAGTAAGTCTGAAGCTCAAACAAGAACGTATACAGGAAATTGTAAAGCTTATCGAGGAGAAATTGAAATGATAAAGATAATAAAAGCAAACGGCGACGAAAAGCGCTTTCTTGAAGAAGTAGAAAAGCGCGCGGGAGAAGTAAATGCCGAGGTAGAAAAAACCGTAAAGGACATTCTTGCCGATGTAAAGGAAAACGGCGACAAGGCGGTCAAAGCTTATACGGCTAAATTCGACAGCCCGAACGCCCTGTATTACCGCGTTCCCGATGAGGCAATTCAAGATGCGCTTACCGAAGCAAACGAAAAATCTCCCGATTTCGTAAATGCAATGCTGAACGCAGTCGAAAATATAACGGCATTTCACCAAAAACAAAAGCGCGAGGGTTTTTGCGTTACGGAGGAAAACGGCGTTATAATGGGTCAGCGCGTAAGAGGACTTGACAAGGTCGGACTTTATGTTCCCGGAGGAACCGCGGCTTATCCTTCGTCAGTTCTGATGAACGCAATTCCTGCGAAAATTGCGGGAGTAAAAGAAGTAATAATGGTCACTCCTCCGCTTAAAGACGGAACGGCGAACAAGGATATCCTTGTTGCGGCGGCATTGTGCGGAGTAGACAAAATTTATCTCGCAGGAGGAGCGCAGGCTATAGCCGCTCTTGCATATGGAACGGAAGAAATTCCGAGGGTGTCAAAGATAGTAGGACCGGGGAATATTTTTGTTGCAACAGCTAAAAAGCTGGTTTACGGAACTGTTGATATTGATATGGTCGCAGGTCCGAGCGAGATTCTTGTTCTTGCTGACGACAGCGCAGATCCCGTATATCTTGCCGCGGATCTTATGTCGCAGGCGGAGCATGACAGACTTGCGAGCGCGATAATGATAACCACAAGCATGGATATTGCCGAAAAGACAAAAGCAGAGATCGAACGTCAGAGCACAGAGCTTTCCCGCAGGGATATTATTGAAGAATCACTGAAAAACTACGGCGGTATAATAGTCTGCGACGATATGGACTATGCGGTCGAAATAGCAAACAAGATAGCTCCCGAACATCTTGAATGTGTAGTTAGAGATCCGATAAGGTATATAGGAAAGCTCGACAACGTTGGTTCGCTGTTTTTAGGAGAATATTCTCCCGAACCTCTCGGCGATTATTACGCAGGACCTAATCACGTTCTCCCGACAAGCGGCACAGCGAGATTTTATTCGCCGCTCGGAGTTGACAGCTTTGTAAAACGTTCGAGCTACATTTATTACACAAAAGAAGCTCTTCTTGACGCGGCGGACGACATTATTCTCATTGCAAAGCGCGAACAGCTCACGGCTCACGCAAACTCTATCGAAGTTAGAAAAAACAACGCCTGATACTGAATGAAACGGAGGAAAAGTTATGAACAGAAAATCTCAAATGAAAAGGATAACGAAAGAAACAGACATAAAACTAAGCCTTCAGTTGGACGGGGGCGACGTTGAAGTAAATACGGGCATAGGCTTTCTCGACCATATGATAAATACCCTCGCTGTACACGGGGGATTTGGTCTTGTTCTTGACGCAGACGGTGACTTGAATGTAGACGCACATCATACTACAGAAGACGTCGGTATAGTTCTCGGAAAGGCTTTCAGCGAAGCTTTAGGGGATAAAACGGGTATCGTTCGCTTTGGAAGTGCGTTTGTTCCTATGGACGAGGCTTTGGGCTTCTGCGCGGTGGATATAAGCGGAAGACCGTTTCTTGTTTTGAATGCAGAGTTTACAAACGAAAGAGTTGGGAGCTTTGACACTTGTCTTGTAGAAGAATTTATGAGGGCGTTTGCTTATAACGCGGGAATTACGCTCCACCTCCGCTGTGAATACGGCAAAAATGACCACCATAAGATAGAAGCATTGTTTAAGGCTCTCGCATATGCATTAAAGGCGGCGATAAAGCAAAATTCGGGCGAGATAGTTACTACTAAAGGCGTTTTATAAAGTAAACAAAAGGGGACAGCTTTAATGACTGCAATAATTGACTACGGCGCGGGAAATCTTTTCAGCGTAAAAAATGCGCTCGATTATCTCGGTATAGAGAACATAATAACAAAAAACGCAGATGAAATACGCAAAGCCGACAGGCTTATTCTGCCCGGGGTAGGCGCGTTCCCCGACGCAATGAGAATGCTGAATAACAGCGGTCTTACGGAAATTATAAAGGAAGAAGCCAAAAGGAAACCGCTCCTCGGAATATGTCTCGGAATGCAAATGCTCTTTGAAAAGGGCTATGAGTTTGAAGAAACAGAGGGCTTGGGGCTTATAAATGGAAGCGTAAAACTTATGACGCCAAAAGATCTTCCCATTCCGCATATAGGCTGGAATGAGCTTGTGCTGAACAATCCATGCGGACTTCTGCAAAAGGGCGGGGAATACGTTTATTTTGTACATTCATACGCGGCGGATTGCCCGAGCGAAAACGTTTCGGCATATTGCGACTACGGAATGAAAGTTCCTGCGCTTGTATTTTCGGGAAACGTCTACGGCGCGCAATTTCACCCCGAAAAAAGCGGAGAAGCGGGGCTTGAAATTCTGAAAAAATTTGCGGCTCTGTGATATTGAAAAGTCATTGTGGCGTAAAAGTTAAATTTTATGCAATTGTTTTACTGTTTAACCGATTTTCTCTGAAAAAAGTTTTTGCAGGGGAAAGCAGACCTATCCGCTGTAAAACCGACAATATTGCAACAAATAAAAAGCAAGGAGAACAAAATGTTTATTTTACCCGCTATAGACATAAAAGACGGACAGTGCGTAAGACTGTTCAAGGGCGATTATAACACCGTTCAAAAAGTAGCGGACAGCTATATGGACACCGCAAAGGCTTTTGAAAGCGCGGGCGCTGAGTGGATACATATGGTAGACCTTGACGGCGCAAAGGACGCGACACAGCAGAATAAGGAAATTTTCATTGACGTTGCGAAAAACACGAATTTGAGAGTTGAAGTGGGCGGGGGAATACGTTCTCTCGATACCGTCGAGATGTACCTTAAAAACGGAATTTCGCGTGTTATAATAGGTTCGGCAGCTGTTAAAGATCCACAGTTAGTAAAAGACGCGGTAAATGAATTCGGCGACAGGATCGCCGTTGGCATTGACGCAAAAAACGGTTATGTAGCGACAGAGGGCTGGCTTGAAACTTCGGACGTTTATTTTACGATACTTGCGCGGCAGATGAGCAGGATAGGCGTTGAGTATATAATTTTCACCGACATTTCAAAGGACGGAACACTTACGGGAGTAAACGCCGAACAGCTTGAACAGATAAACACAAGCTGCTCCGCGAATATTATAGCAAGCGGAGGAGTACGTTCTATTGAAGATATAAACATCTGCAGAAAGCTCGGATTATACGGCGCTATCTGCGGAAAGTCCATTTATTCTGGAAGTCTTGATCTAAAAGAAGCAATAAACGCGGCAAAGGAGTAAAAAATGCTTGCGAAAAGAATAATCCCCTGTCTTGACGTTAGAAACGGAAAGGTCGTAAAGGGAGTAAATTTTGAGGGAATAAAAGATGTCGGCGATCCCGTGGAGCTTGCTGTTGAATATAACAAGCAAGGCGCGGACGAGATTGTATTTTATGATATAACCGCGTCATATGAAGGGCGCGGAGTTATGCTCGACGTTGTGAGAAGGACGGCAAGGCAGGTGTTCGTGCCGCTTTGCGTCGGCGGCGGGATAGGCTCTGTCGATGATTTCCGCGAGGTATTGAGAGCAGGCGCGGACAAGGTTTCCGTAAACTCCCAGGCAGTCAAAAATCCCAAGCTTATAAGCGACGCGGCGGAGATATTCGGAAGTCAGTGCGTTGTCGTAGGAATAGACGCTAAGCGTAACGATAAGGGCGGTTATTCGGTTTATATAAACGGCGGGCGTGTGGATATGGGGCTTGATCTGGGCGATTGGGTAAAAGAAATTTCCGAGCGCGGCGCGGGCGAAATTTGCCTGAACTCAATTGATACTGACGGCGTTCGCGGGGGATTTGACATTGATATGCTGAACTTTGTTTGCGAGCGTGTTACTATCCCCGTTATCGCGAGCGGCGGCTGCGGTAAATTAGAGCATTTTTCCGAGGTATTTGAGAAAACAAATTCCTCTGCGGCATTGGCGGCTTCGCTGTTCCATTTTAAGGAGCTGACAGTCGGTGAAGTAAAACGGCATTTGAAAGAACACAATATTCCCGCAAGATAAAAGGAGAATAACATGGCGAAGATAAGCGAACAGGCAAAGAAGCTGATAGATTACCTCGGATGTCCGTGCGAAGTTATCCCCGCGGGTACTGAACTTTCAAAAATAATGAACATATATGACGACTTGTATGCAAAGCGCGAAATGGGCGGATTTATTCCGATGATTTTCGGGCTTGACGGGTATTTTGAAAGAGATTTTGACGAATGGGAACCTCTTGAGGAATACCAAAAAGAGGTTATGTCCGAAGAACCGACTATCCCCGAAAATTGGTTTCGGCAAAGAATTAAGGAGAACCGCGAGTTTTATACAGCCGATGAGTGGAAGGATCGTATCGGCGCGGTGGCGGGCGGCGATGAAAACCGCATTTTCGGCGGACTTATGGACTACAATACGAGAAAATCTGTCGAGTGCGTTATTGCGAAAATCCCCGTTCAAAATCCGTGGGAGGTGTTCGCGTGGGTACCGTTCGGCGGCTGGAACGAATGTCCGACAAACGACGAAATTATGTATATAGCTAAGTATTGGTATGAGAAATACGGAGCGATCCCCGCGGTAATGACCCACGATATTCTGGAATTTGCGGCGCGCCCCGTAAAGGATAAAAATGTCGCTATGGAGCTGGCTCTTGAACAGTATGTATTTTGCTGTGATATAGTTGACCAGGGCGTTGGAACGATCGGCTCGCTTGCGGATACGCTTATGAAGTCGTCGGTATGGTATTTCTGGTGGGATTGAGGTAAATATGGACTTAACAAAATATTTCAAAAAATCGGAACTTATCCCCGCGATAGTTCAGGACTATCAGACGGGAGAGGTGCTTATGCTCGCATATATGAATGAGGAGAGCATGAGAAAAACGCTTGAAACGGGCTATACATGGTTTTGGAGCAGGTCAAGACAGGAGCTTTGGAACAAGGGCGCTACTTCGGGTCACGTTCAGCGCGTTATTGAGATTTACGGCGACTGCGACGACGACACTTTACTTGTCAAGGTCGAGCAGACGGGCGCGGCTTGTCATACGGGCAACAGAACGTGCTTTTTTAACAAGATAAAGTGAGGACATATACGTGATAAATGTATTATTTACTGCAAGTATGTGTATATTATGCGCGGCGGTGCTTATTATGCTCTGCAAATATATAAGGGCTTTTGCGGCGTGTAATAAAGAGGGTATTCTTGCGGTAAAGCTGAAGTTTACTAAAGGCATGATAATTGTTCTTGCCGCGTCCGCTGTAATATTTGTTGCGGCAGGTTACATTTTTAGCCGTGCAAATGAATTATCTGAAAAAGCGAAAATTGTCGAGGAATATTTGGGGACTGATTATGTCGAATATTTGGCACAGCAGGACGAGCAAAAGTTTGGAATAGAAATTACAGACCCCTATGTATATTATCAGAATATGGCAAACGACCTCAACTCCAATGCCGACATCTACATCAAATTAGCGGTTTTGTTTTTGGTTTTGGGAGCAGAGATGCTTTTATTGGCTTTTGGAAATCTGGTAATAATCACTAAAATCGGCTGTAGGACAATAAGAATGAAATATTCTATTCCTGTTGTTGCAAAACTTGAAAATAATAAAATAGCAATAATGGCAAACGTGGGAGACAAGGAGGAAACGCTGATAACTTTCAAAGCCACGCCGAAAAATCTTTCCGTACTGGGAGAGATCATAAAACATGAAAATTTTCAGGAGGAAAAACAATGAGCGAAGCATTCAAGGAAATGTATGATGTAATTGTAGACCGCAGAGCAAACCCGCAGGAGGGCTCTTACACCTGCTATCTTTTTGATAAAGGACTTGACAAAATTCTCAAAAAGTGCGGCGAGGAATGTACCGAAATGGTCATTGCCGCGAAAAATAAAGACAATGACGAGCTAGCAAACGAAATAAACGATCTCTTTTATCATGTTGCGGTGCTTATGGCTGAGCGCGGGCTTTCGGTTGAAGAGGTTGACGAAATAATGCGCGAGAGAGCAAAAAAGATAGGAAATTTAAAACAGTTCCACACAAGCGACCATAACACTTGATGTGTTGAAAAATTAACCTCAACATTATTTCACTTGTTGATATGATTACAAAGTGAGAATTTTTACAAAATTTGTGAAGTTTGAGGAAAAATTATTCAAAAGCTCTTGCAATTTTGTGGAAATTGTGATATAATCAATTTATGGATTTATTATCCCAAATTTAATTATAAAGGAGAATTTTTCTATGTTGGTTTCCGCAAAAGAAATGCTGAACAAGGCTCGTGACGGAAAGTACGCTGTCGGACAGTTCAACATCAACAACCTTGAATGGACAAAGTCTATCCTTGCTGTAGCTGAGGAATTGAGGTCGCCTGTTATACTGGGCGTATCCGAGGGCGCAGGCAAATATATGACGGGATTTAAGACCGTTGTCGGAATGGTAAACGGTATGCTCGAAGAAATGAAGATAACCGTTCCCGTTGCGCTTCACCTCGACCACGGAACTTTTGAGGGCGCACAGAAGTGCATAAGAGCGGGCTTTTCTTCGATAATGTTCGACGGCTCGCATTATCCTATCGCGGAGAACATTGAAAAGACGAAAATTCTCGTTAATACCTGCGATGTTCTCGGAATTTCTATCGAAGCAGAAGTCGGCTCAATAGGCGGCGAAGAGGACGGCGTTGTAGGAATGGGCGAGTGCGCAGACCCCAAGGAATGCAAGGCTATTGCAGACCTCGGAGTTACGATGCTAGCGGCAGGCATAGGTAATATTCACGGAAAATATCCCGCAAACTGGCCGGGTCTTTCTTTTGAAACTCTTGAGGCAGTAAAGAAGGAAGTCGGCGATATGCCGCTCGTTCTCCACGGCGGTACGGGTATTCCCGCGGATATGATAAAGAAAGCAATTTCTCTCGGCGTTGCTAAGATAAACGTAAACACCGAGTGCCAGCTCTCTTTTGCTGAGGCGACAAGAAAGTATATCGAAGAAGGCAAGGACCAGCAGGGCAAGGGCTTCGATCCGAGAAAACTCTTAGCTCCGGGCGCAGAAGCTATAAAGGCTACAGTAAGAGAGAAAATGGAGCTCTTCGGTTCTGTAGGAAAAGCATAACTTAATATAAACAATAGGGCGTTGGAAACAGCGCCCTAAATGTGTTTAAGGTGTTATATCACTTGGTAAAATTAGTTTTGCCTGAACAATAAAAATTTACAAAATGTGTTATTTGCTATTGAAAAATCAGGAAAAAGGTGCTATAATTATAATGTCAATAATATCAAAGGTGGAATAATTTTGAATATTGCGGTAGTAGGTCTTGGACTTATAGGCGGCTCAATTTGCAAAGCCCTGAAATCCAACACTTTCCATCATATCATGGGAATTGATACCGACAAAGAAACGATAAACAAAGCTCTTAAAGCGGGAGCGATTGACGAGGAGATCGGTGTAGATAGGCTTTGCGAGGCAAATCTCACGGTTATAGCTCTTTATCCGTTTTCAATAGTAAAGTTTGTAAAAGAAAATGCCGATAAATTTAAAAAAGGCTCGATAGTAATGGATATCTGCGGCGTAAAGGGTTATATTGTAAATAACTGTACGCCTATCCTTGAAGAAAAGGGAGTTATTTTTATCGGAACACACCCTATGGCGGGAACGGAACATTCGGGCTTTGACTATTCTAACGCGGAGCTTTTCAGCAAGGCGAGCTTTATAATAACGCCTACGGAGAATACTCCGCAGATAGCGATAGATCTTGTTTCAACGCTCGGCGCTTGTATGAATTTCGGACAGGTCGTTATAGCCACGCCCGAACAGCATGACAGAAATATCGCGTATACCTCGCAGCTTGCGCACGTTGTTTCAAACGCATACGTAAAAAGTCCATCGCTTCTTAAAGCAGACGGTTTTTCGGCGGGAAGCTTTCTTGATCTTACAAGAGTAGCTTACCTTAATGAGGAAATGTGGTCGGGACTTTTTATGTGCAATAAAGAGGCGCTTTTATTTGAGGTTAATAATATCATTCACTCGCTTACGGAATACCGTGACGCTATGGTGAATGATGATATAGATACCTTGCGCGAGCTTTTGAAAGACGGAAGGATACAAAAAGAAAAGAGTATGGAGTTTTACGGACAGGGGCGCGGATAAGATGGCATCGCAAAAGCCTCGTATAGGTTATGTTGTAGCCCTTTGCGGAATAATGAGCGGGCTTGCGATCGCTGTGATGTTCGTTTTTGGGTTCGTACCAACGTTTGAGTATGTAACTCCTGCTTTTGCAGGGGTTCTTGTGTATGTTATAAGGGAAAATCTCGGCGTTAAATACGGGCTTGTGAGCTATGTCGCTGTCGGTCTTTTGTGTTTGCTTATCACTTCAAACTATGAAGCGGCTATGATGTTTATTTTCCTGCTCGGATATTATCCGATACTCAGGGAATATATCCAGAAGATAAAGTTCGTGTTGCTGAGAGGAGCGGTAAAATTAGCTGTACTTGCCGTTTCAACGACAGGCTGTTATTTGTTGCTTATTTATGTTTTTGGCATGACGGAGCTTTTGGAAAGCTCGGATGATTTTGGAAAATACAGCATGATAGTTATTGTCGTACTCGCGATCTTTGCGTTTGTTTCATACGACATTTTCCTCGGTTATCTTAAGCCGTTCTATGAAAAAATCATAAAAACAAAGATAAGCAAAAGACTTCATTGAAAGGAGAGTTTTATGGCTGAAAGGATACCTGCGAGGGCGGACATTTCTGCTGAAAGTAAGTGGTCAATTGAAGATATTTACAAAAGCGACGAGCTTTGGGAAAAGGATCTTATAAAGGCGGGTGAATTAGCCGAAAAAAGTGCGGGATATAAAGGAAAGCTTAGTAATCCCGAAAATCTGCTTGAATATCTGAAACTTGATGATGAGCTTACATTGTTGTTCGACAGCCTTATAAATTATGCTCAGCGCAAAAGTGATGAAGATACGAGAGTGTCAAAATATCAGGATATGTGCGGCAGACTGCAAATGCTATTGGTAAAAATTTCGGGCGATTGTGCTTTTGCTGTTCCCGAAATTATAGGCATTCCCGACGAGAGCATAGACGGGTTTTATAAAATTTGTCCGGAACTTGAATTGTACAGGACTGCCATAGACAGGATCCGCCGCAAACGCGCTCATATCCTCTCCGAAAACGAGGAGCGCATAATGGCTCTTGCGGGAGAGATGCTGGGAACTCCCGAGGACATTTTCTCGCTTTTCAATGATGCGGATCTGAAGTTTCCCGACGCAGTAGATAAAGACGGAAATCATCATCAGCTTACTCACGAAAGCTATATTCCTCTCGTTCAGAGTCCTGACAGGGTACTAAGAAAATCTGCCTTCGACGCTTTATATCAGACGTATGAGAGCTTTAAAAACACATCTGCTGCAATGCTTTCCGCACAGGTCAAAACTCTTGTTTTCCGTGCAAGAGCAAGAAAATATAAAAGCACGCTCGAAATGTCGCTCGATCAGAACGAGGTCGATACAAAGGTATATCACAATCTTATCAGTTCCGTCCACGACAATGCAGAGCTTATGCACAGATATGTGAGGATACGTAAAAAGGCGCTTGGACTTGACGAGCTTCACGCTTTTGACCTGTACACGCCTATAGTTGAGGGTATAGAGGACAATGTACCGTATGAGCAGGCAAAGCGTGATGTTTACGATGCTCTTGCTCCTTTGGGCGAGGAATATCGGAAGATCTTCCGCGAAGGTCTGGAGAACGGCTGGATAGATGTCCTCGAAAATGAAGGCAAACGCAGCGGAGCATATTCGGCGGGAGCAAAGGTACATCCGTTTGTTCTGCTTAATTATAAGAATACGCTTAACTGGGAATTTACGCTTGCTCACGAAATGGGTCACGCTATCCATTCATATCTTTCAAACAAAAATCAGCCTACGGTCTATTCGGATTATGTTATTTTCGTGGCGGAGGTCGCATCTACCTGTAACGAGAGTCTGCTTATGCAATATCTTCTGAAGAACACTACCGATAAAAAACGCAGAGCATTTCTTGTTAATTATTTTCTTGAACAATTCAGGACAACATTTTTCCGTCAGGCAATGTTTGCTGAATTTGAGCTGAAAATAAACGAAACCGTTGAAAACGGCGGCAGTCTTACGGCAGAAAAGCTCTGTGAAATGTACCGAAAGCTCAACTGCGAATATTACGGAAACGACCTTATAATAGACAGCGGACTGGATATGGAATGGGCAAGGATACCGCATTTCTATTATGATTATTACGTATATCAATATGCTACGGGATTTCTTGCTGCAATAGCGCTATCCGAAAGGATACTGAATGAGGGAGAAAGCGCTGTAAAGGATTATATAGGATTTTTGAGCGGCGGTTGTTCAAAAGATCCTATATCATTGCTAAAGGACGCGGGCGTTGATATGACGTCAGATGTACCCGCTAAAAACGCAATGAAGCTTTTAAATAAACTACTAGATGAAATGGAGAAGCTCGTGTGAGCGAACAGTATATAAAAGACAGCCTGCTTGAAGAAAGAGCAAAGCTTAAAAAGATGATCAACATCTGCGAATGTTTTGATTTTCCTACTGCGATCTTTAACAGTCAGAGCAAATGTGTTTATAGTAAAAACAATTTGATAAAACTGAATTCCGAAGCAAGATCCATTTTTAAGGAAGATTATTTTTTCGAAGACCTTGGTTTTTACACTACCATCTTTGTAATTAAAGGCATTCAGTATTGCGCGAAAATAGTGAGAACGGATGGATATTATATTTGCGGTTTGTTTAACAGTCATCATCTCGGTTCAATGTCAAGATATACCGACTTTGCTGAAAGAATGATATCAAGCATTGACGTCATTCAGGCTAATTCTTCAAGATTATGGAGAATAATGAAAAATCTGAGAGAGCAGAATATAACAAAGCCTGCTGCAGATATGGAAGTAAGCCTTTTAAAGATAAATCGAGTATTTCAAAGTATTCTCGAATATCTGAACATGGTAATGCGAATGCCTAATCCGATAATGATAGAGTGTTTGCAGTTTTTAAAAACTATCATAGAGCGTACGAATAGCTTAATTGCAAAGTGCAGAAGATGTATTGTTTTTATACATGGAGATGAACCTTGTTATATCGGCGCAGACAGGCGGCATATGATAGTAGCTTTGGTAAACGCAATTCAGAACTCTCTGATGTATTCTACAAGAGAGTGCGTTCCTACTATTACTTTAAGTACTGTAAAAGAAAACAAAAAGAATTATGTCGTTATAAAGATAGTAAACGATATTGCTTACTATACTGAAGATCAAAAGCCTTTGTATGAAGATGACTTTTCAATGAATAAGTTTTCCTGCGGAGTGCCTACTCTAAAGCGCTTTGCAGAGGAAACCGAAGGAGAATTCACGCTTGAAAAGGTTGATGAGATGGCTGTTACACTGCTGAAAATTCCGGAGGTGAAATGTTATGAAGACAATTCACTCTTCTTTGAATACGATGAGTATACATATTTTGAAACAGGAATACCTGATTTTCTGGAACTTAAGATGGGAGAAATCGTTGAATTATTCAGCGACGATACTTGATTTTTAATAAATTTCAGTTGGTTATCACGTTGTTTTCATAATTTTTTTGTATCATTATCTTTGGGCAAGGGAACTTGTCCTTATGACATGGCGGCAATGTTCATAATTTTCTCTTTATTATTTAGGGCGTTCTTTTAAAGCTTGTCCACATAGATCTGCCGCAAGATGAGGCGTTTATGTGAGCAGGCTACGAAACAGAAGGAACGCCCGCTTTTACTTAATCGGGAAATAGAAAGGAAAGAGGTGCTTTTGTGTATAAAATACTTGTTGTTGACGATGAAGAGCATATCCGCGAAGTAATAAAGGAATATGCCGAATTTGAAGGTCACGAGGTAGACGAAGCAAGCGACGGTATGCAAGCAATAGAAATGGCAAAGGCAAAGGATTATGATATAATAATAATGGATATCATGATGCCGAGGCTCGACGGGTATTCAGCCTGCAAGGAAATAAGAAAATATAAACAAACACCTGTGATGATGCTGTCGGCGCGCGGAGAAGAATACGATAAGCTCTTCGGGTTTGAGATAGGAATAGACGATTATGTCGTTAAACCGTTTTCGCCAAAGGAAGTTATGGCGAGAATAAATGCAATAGTAAAGCGAAATTCGACCGTTTCTGCACAAACGTCCCCATCCGATACGGAAAAGTTTGAGGGTCTTGAAATAAATTTTGTTTCACGTAACGTCTATATTGACGGAGTAAAAGCAAATCTGACGCCAAAAGAATACGATCTTCTGTTCTATCTTGTAAGGAACAAAAACATTGCTCTTACAAGGAACAAATTGCTCGAGGAAGTGTGGGGCTATGACTTTTTCGGCGATGACAGAACAATTGACACTCACATAAAAATGCTTAGAAACAATCTGGGACCATATAGAAAATTTATAGTAACTTTGCGCGGATTGGGGTATAAATTCGAGGTTTAAAATGAATTTTTTCCGTAGCATTAAAGTTCGCGTCTGGGCGAGATTTGAAATTATCGTTCTTGCGATGCTGGCTTTTACTTATATTTTTCTTATTGCTATGTTTCCGATGTATTACGGCTGGATGAAACGATATGAAATAAGTGAAACACTTGCTGAGATAAGTTCTGAATGGAGCGAAGACGATGAGTCGTATATCAGTAAACATATGCAAAACATTGTCGTAAAACAGGCGTCGGACAAGAAGATGTTTATTGAGATCGTCTATGAAAACGGCACTACTTATATAATAAACAGACTTGGTGGAAGTATTTCGCTGTTGATGCTTTCAAAAGATGATTTTATAGACAGCGTAAAGAAATCAGAGTCGGGCCTTATATACAAAACATTCCGTGACGAACAGGAAGACAATTTTGTTCTGATGCTTGGGAGTTATCTTGGCGGAAATAAAAATTCTCCCGATTCTTATATTTTTATATTCAATTATCTTCAGCCTATAGGTACAACAGTTCAAATTTTCCAGAGCCAATTTTATATTGTCGGACTGTTGATAATGCTCCTTACTATCTTTATGTCTGCATTTTTCTCAAATAAAATATCAGAGCCGATAATAAGAATAAACAACTCCGCAAAAAGTCTTTCACAGGGAAAATTTGACGTTAAAATAGGAAAACGCGACTATGAAGAAATAAAACAGCTTGCAGGAACTCTATCGGACGCCTCAAAGGAAATAGCAAAATCCGATGACCTGCGCAGAGAGCTTATGTCGAACATTTCTCATGATCTTCGTACTCCTTTGACTATGATAAAGGCTTATGCCGAAATGATACGCGATATATCGGGAGATAATCCCGAAAAACGCGAAAAACATCTTAAAGTTATTATAGACGAAACAGACAGACTTTCTTCTCTTGTAACGGATATACTTGATCTTTCAAAGCTTCAGGCGGGCGTTTCCGAGCTTAATATAGAAACGTTCGATCTGTCAGATAATATTTCTGAAGTCGTATCACGTTTTGAAGTAATAAGAATTAACGAGGGCATTTCCATTGAATTGCAGGCAGAAGATAATATACGGATATACGCCGATGTTACAAAGCTTGACCAGGTCATATATAATCTTATAAACAACGCTGTAACATATGTTGGAGAAGACAATATAATAATAGTAAGACTTTTCAGGATACAAAACGGGATCGTGCGGTTTGAGGTCGAAGATCACGGAGAAGGAATTTCTCCTGAAAATCTGCCGTATATCTGGGACAGATATTATAAGGTGAGTGAGCGTTCTTCTACTCATAAACGCGCCAAAATGGGGAGCGGAATAGGACTTTCTATAGTAAAAAGCATTCTCGAACAGCACGGGTTTAAATACGGCGCTGAAAGCAGTCTCGGAAAGGGAAGTAAGTTCTGGTTTGAAGCTCCGGAATATTCGGAAGCTTCTCCCGAAATACCCAAAAAGCATATGTTTGATAAATCGGATAAGAACCAGAAAAAACAGTAAATAAACTAAAGCGGACAGGACTTGTCCGCTTTTTTTATGAATAATAAACAAGCGCATTATAATAGAATAAATCAAAAACACGAAAGGAATATTCTATGATCTGGCTGATAGTAAAACTTGCACTTGAAAACATTTTATTTTTCGGATTGCATTTTGAGGGGAAAAACAACTTTCCCAAACAGCTTTCCGCAAAAGAAGAACAACGCTGTCTTAAAAAAATGTCTTCTCCCGAATGCACCGAGGAAGAAAAAAAGGAAGCACGCGACAAGCTGATAGTTCATAATCTTAGGCTCGTGGCGTATATAGTAAACAAAAAGTATCCCGATTTTTCCGATATAGACGACCTTGTTTCAATAGGAACTATTGGTCTGATACGCGCTGCAGAAACGTTTGACCCCGCAAAGAACAACAAATTTTCCACTTATGCTTCCAGATGTATTGATAATCCTATCACACCATTACGGAAACATTTTCTTTGTCTCTTAGCTTTACAATAAACCCAAGCTCTTTTGTAGTTTTCATATCGTTTTCAACGGAAACTCCGCTTGTGGTCAGCATATCTCCCGATATTGCGGCGTTTGCTCCAGAAAGTAAAAGTGTTTTTCCCATATCGCTAAAAAGTCCTCTTCCTCCCGCAAGCCGAATTTGCGCGTTTGGGATAATAAATCGGAAAATAGCAACTATCCGCGCTGCTTCATCTTCGGTCATTATTTTGTAGCTTTCAAACGGCGTTCCGATTATAGGATTTAATATATTCACGGGGACTGATCTAATGTCAAGCTCTCGCAAAGTAAACGCCATATCTATCCTGTCTTCCGGTGTTTCGCCTACTCCCATAATGCCGCCGCTGCATACCTCAAGACCCGCGTTTTTTGCGGCGATTATTGTTTTCAGTTTGTCGTCAAACGTGTGAGTTGTGCATATTTTAGGGAAAAATCTTCGTGATGTTTCAAGATTGTTGTGAACGCGAGTAACACCCGCTTCTTTCAGTTTTAGAAAATTGCTCTCGTCGAGTAATCCCGCCGAAACACATACGGATATAGGACAAACCTTTTTTATCTCATGTACACTTTCGCAAAGGCTGTCAACTTCGCTGTCCGAAAGTTTTTTACCCGAACATACTATCGAAAACCTCAATACCCCTCGTTCATAGTTGTACAATGCGTGCTCTACGATCTCCTTTGTATCAAGCAGCGGATATTCCTCATGTTTAGCTTTGCTTTGAAAAGATTGCACACAGTATTTGCAATTTTCCGAACAGCACCCGCTTTTCCCGTTTATGATAGTACACATATCGAAAACATTTCCGCAGAATTTCTGCCTTATTTCATTCGCCGCTGTGCAAAGCTCTCCTAGCGGCGCATGTATAAGCGAAACAGCTTCTTCTCTTGTGATATTTTCTCCGTTTAGTATCTTTTCTTTCAGCTCAGCGATCATTTTTGTCAGCCTCCTGATGATATTTTCTTACTATAGGTATAAGGCGCTTTGAGATAAAGACGGCTATTACGCTTATAGCAAGGTCTTTAGGGAAAAGAAGTACAAAGCAATATAATAAACAATCTCCTATACTAATGCCGCCTTCTCCGACCCAAAGATTTGAAGCCAGGTAAAAATAAACTACCCCAAATGCATACATTATCAAAACGCCTATAAAGTCCGCTGTCAGAAGCCGTTTTATCGAAGGATTAGGCACGGCGTTAGCGATCTTTCCCGTGATATAAGCGCCTATAATAAAACCTATCATATACCCGAAGGTCGGTTTAAGGATATAGAAAAATCCTCCTCCCTCCGTAAATATCGGAATGCCTATAAGCCCCAGCATAACGTAAACAACAACGCTCAATGCGCCGAATTTTCCTCCGAGAAGCATAGCCGCAAGAACTATGAAAAATACCTGAAGCGTAACGTTTATGTAGGGTATAGGTATTCTTATAAACGCTCCTATAGCTATAAGCGCGGCAAAAATCGCGCACATACAAATCATAACTGTTTTACTTTTTGCTTTTGTCATTTTTTCTCCTTATACTTATCTCGCCCGAATATATTACATCTTCATTATTGTTTTCATATCTGACTTTAAGGGCGAAATTATCGTCAATTCCGAGCAACACCGCAGGAGTTACCGTTTCATTGTCAGCGCCCGAATAAATATTGATCTTTTCTCCCTGCCACATAAGCCGTTTTTTGTATTCACTAAGCCCGCCGCATTCGGGAAGCTGTTCATAAAGCTCCGTAAATCTGTCATAAAATTCGGAGGCTAATTTGTTTTTTGTATTAGGAATATTTTCTTTCAAAAGCGCGCCTGCTGTATCCGATATTTCGGTTGGAAAACCGTCTTTAGGATAATAAACGTTTATACCTATGCCTATGATAACATGATCAAACATTCCGTTTTCAATGTTTACAGCAGCTACCGTAGATATTCCCGCAACTTTTTTCCCACCGCAAAAAATGTCGTTTACCCATTTTATGTCGGTCTTTATGCCCGTTACATTTTCTATTGATGCGCAGGCAGCGACCGCTGCGGCTGCCGTAATTTTAACCGATTCTTTTGCAGAGAATTTCGGGCGCAGCAAAATACTTAAATAAAGTCCCGTATCAGCAGGGGAGAAGAAACTGCGTCCGCGCCGTCCATAACCGTTTGTCTGTTCGGACGCTATCATCATGGTCCCTTCTTTTTCACCTTTTATAGCAAGTTCATTAAGATACGCGTTTGTTGAGCCGACTGTTTTTAGCAGAATGATATTACTGTTATTTTTTAAATATCGGCAAACTCCCGATTTACTCAGGACATCTCCGCTGTCGTCGAGCTGATATCCGCGATTTGTAACGGCATTTATTTCAAATCCGTCAATTCTAAGCGACTTTATTGATTTCCAGACCGCTCCTCTGGTACAATAGAGCTTCTTTGCGATATATTCGCCCGAAATGAAATTGTTTCTATTTTCTTCGAGAAGTTCAAGTACTTGTTCTTTTATAGTCAAGATCGTATACCTCATTTGTTTACTTCGTATACAATTATATCATTTGAAAAACAGAATGTCAACCTTTATTAAAAAAGAGTTGACAATTATTGAATTAAGTAATGTCATTATTTGAGGTAAATATGTATTTTTTCGCCGTCCCAAACGATTTTTTCAACAACCTTATTTACAAACTCCCGTTTTTCAACCACCGTCAATTCGTCAAATCTATCGCTGATTTTCAGCAATTCTTCAACGACAGCCTCAATATTCAGATTATCTGATTTCTTTATTTCAATGCGCGAAAGTTCTTCGTTCAGCATTTTAATTTCATTCCCCAGATTTTTTATCTCGCTTTCTGCATATCCGAAAGTTGTATTGTCTGAGCCTGCAAAAGCGCGCATAAGTTTTGAAATTTCTTTTTCTTTGTACGTTATCTGCCTTTTGATTTCAGCCGAGTTGTCGGTTTCGGGAATGTTTTTTACTAAAATGCTAAGTTCTTGTTTTACCGAGCTGTCTATTTTCACAAGCTTCAATATTTCCCTGCACACGATTTTATCAAGTTCGTTTCCGCATACGTTTTTCATATCGCATTTAGTCTTGTGTGAGCGCTCCTTATATTCGCACATATACGAAAATCTTTCGGTATTATCAGCATTTCTTGAGGTTATGCGAGGGCGCATATTATGCCCGCATTTTCCGCATTTTACAAGTCCCGTGAAAATTGCGACTGTGTTTCTTGACGGCTTGTAAAACGTTTTTGAAGCATTTTGCCCCAGCAAACTCTGAGTTTTTATCCATTCCTCCGAGTTTATAATTCCCTTGTGCTTTCCGAGGGCGATTATCCATTCATCGGGAGAAGTCCTGCGGGATTTTTTTCCGCTTTGAGTTGTCCTGCAGAACGGCATTATCCCGCGTTTTCCGCTTATTTCATCTTTAGTAAAGCAAACATCGCACCCAAGCCCCTTAAAGTACGAAAGCGAATTTTCATCTGCCGTGCAGTAAACGGGATTTTTAAGTATATCTCTAACCGCCCTTGTGCGGAAGTCATTCCCTCCGCGCGACTTAATTCCGTTTGCAATAAGCCATGATGTCGTTTTAGTCAGCGAATGAAATTCAAGAAACTTCTCGTAGATCGTCTTTACTCTTGAAATTTCTTCCTTAACAGGCGACAGCTTGTATGCAAACCGCCGTTTTCCGTCAGCGTCCTTTATTTCGAGTTTTTCTCCCGTAAATCCAAGCGGAGTTATTCCTCCGAGCCAGCGTCCTGTTCTTGCCAGAAGAACAATGTTGTCGCGTATGCGCTCTGCAATAGTTTCCCGTTCAAGCTGTGCGAATACCGCAGAAATGTTCATCATAGCGCGCCCCATGGGCGTTGAAGTATCAAACTGTTCTTTAATACAGACGAAGCTCGTTTTTTGCTCGTTCAGTTTCTCAATAAGATTTGCGAAATCGCCGACATTCCTGCTTATTCTGTCAAGCCTGTAAACTATGATATAATCAAACGGCTGTTCGTTTTCAATTTTCATCATTTCCTTAAAGCGCGGTCTGTCGAGGTTTTTGGCTGAAAAGCCCTCGTCCTCGAAAACTGTTATGTCGCTGTCGCACGCTTCGGGGATGTGCGTTTTGATATATTCACGGCAGAGAGAAACTTGATTTTCAATGCTTTCTCCCTTTCCCGTAAACTTTGATTTTCTTGAATAAACCGCAATTTTCATATTACCCCTCTTTCTTAATGTAACTCGTAATCTTGTACAAGTCTGCTGTCATAATATACTTTCAAGGGGGCGTGAAGTATGACGGATAATTTAAAGAAAATTAGCGCAGTGGTACATATTTCGGATGAAAATATTTTAAAAAGACTGATATACGAAACCGATAAGCTGTTTGTTTACACTGTCCGCAAGGCGATTTACGGATACACTTTCGACGAAAAAAAGAGAATAATATCAAGTTTGATTTCAAAATTAAAGTAAAAAAATCACCGAACAAATCGTTCGGTGATATTAGTTATCTGAAATAAAAATGTTAATAGAATTTATATATTGACTTTTTGAACAAACCGTGATATAATATCTACAGATTATTATATCTTTATATGACAATGACAGCAGGTATTATGGAGATATAAAAATCCTCTGATATATACAAAGATGATGGAGATGATATTTCGTGTCAAATTTTAGCAGACGAGAGCTTATCGGTTCATTACTATGTCCTTTTTTAACATTGTTTTGGGGCGCACTCCGCTTTGTAAACGATATTCTGATTTTAGGAATGGGACTTTCAGGCAAAGATACTTTTCACATAATGTACATCGTCGCTTTTTTCATTGGCGGCATTTTACCTGCAATTCTAACGCTTGCGCTCAGAGTACATACAGAGCAGTATCTGAAAAAACGGATCATAGTAATTGTTATCATATATGTAGCCAACAATTGCATAGGAATGATAGGTTATCCTGTTATGATGATCCCGCTGTATGTACTGGTCGGTGTGGGATCGGTCGTTTATCAGGTTTTAAAGGTTCAGAACGAGGACACAAGCGGTTCTGAACGGGCAGTTCTGATGCTTTCCGACATCACTGTGTACTGGTTATTATATTATTGCATTTACTGGTTTACAGACTATGTGATAAAATAAAAACCGATTCATTTTTATAATATGTTCATAAATTCTGATAGCTTACTATTAAATAATATTAAACCTCACCAAATCCCAACGGATAAGGTGAGGTTTTTATTTTTTCATCAATCAGATTATTGTTAACGATAGAAAGCGAAAGATTGATTTACATAAAAGTTTTTAAAAGGCTAGTTTATACGGTCTGCCCGTTATTTTAATTTATCAAGTTCAACTGCATTAAAATTCTGAATACGCCCGCAATTCTTACAGCATCAGATAATGGGACTTCTTTTCGGTTTCATCTTATTTATCTCACCGTTAGGATAGAAAAACATTCCATGTGTAGATGCCATTACGCCCTCAATTAACTCGCCGCCGCATTTATCACATTATTCATTCATAAATTGTACCTCTTAAAAAATTATCCCTCATTTGCCATTAGCCTTACCATAACGGCTTTTTGTGCGTGCAGACGGTTTTCAGCCTCGTCAAAAATCTCCTTTGCGTGCTGTTCAAATACTTTTGAGGTTATTTCTTCTTCGCGGTGTGCGGGCAGGCAGTGCATAACTATTGCGTCGGATTTTGCCGAAGCCATAACGTTATCGTTTATCTGATATCCCTTAAACGCTATCCTGCGCTTTTCTACCTCGTCTTCCATTCCCATAGACGCCCATACGTCCGTATAAAGTACGTCCGCGTCAGCGGCAGCTTCTACGGGACTGTTTACGATCTTGAAGTTTTCATAATCCCTTGTAAAATCAAGAACCTTTTCATCGGGATAATAACCCTCGGGACAGGCAAGAGTAACGTTCATTCCAACTTTAAGACAACCTACCGTCAGAGAGTTTGCCATATTGTTTCCGTCGCCTATATAGCAGAAGTTCAAACCCTCAAGCTTGTTTTTGTATTCGCGAATTGTTTGTAAATCAGCGAGCACCTGACAAGGATGACAAAAATCTGTCAAACCGTTTATTATGGGAATAGAACCAAATTCCGCAAGATTTTCTACCTCGGACTGTTCAAACGTTCTTATCATAATTCCGTTCAGATAGCGTGAGAGAACGCGAGCCGTATCCTGAACAGGCTCTCCGCGCCCTATCTGAAGCTCCTTTGAAGAAAGGAAGAGCGCGTTTCCGCCGAGCTGATACATTCCCGTTTCAAAAGAAACGCGAGTTCTTGTAGAAGCTTTCTGGAAGATCATTCCCAGCGTCATTCCCTTTAAAATATTGTGAGGGATACCGTGCTTTTGCTCGTATTTGAGCTGATCCGCAAGATTAAGTATGTCAATTATTTCCTCAGTGCTCAAATCGAGCAGTTTCAATAAATGTTTCATTATAAAAAATCCTTTCAGTTTTATTATTTATTTTGCCGTTTCTATCACGCAAAATGTAAATGCGGCAGGGAAGAGAACTATAAGAATATCGCCTATGTTAAAGCCATTGTTAAAGCTGAAGAACAACGAAACAAGCGCAAGAAGCGTTACACATATTCCCGATATAAGAGCGGGCTTCCTTGCCTTTTCCTTGTTAAAGATAGTCAGCATAACACCGTACAGTCCCATTGCCGCAAATGCGAAAGAAGTAAGGAGAAGTCCCAGGAGATTTCCTAAAAAGCCCATCATGTCACCGCTTCGTATTGTTGAAAAAATTGCAAATCTGATAAAATAACTTCTCCCGAAAAGAACCTGAAAATTAAAGATCAAAGCCACCGCTGCAATAAGAAGGCTTACGACCGAAATTATTTGAGTTACTCTTTTCATTATTTCTCCTTCCTCATTTTAAAATCTTGGCAAGTATTTCCATTCCTTCGTCAATTTCCTCATTCGATATTGTAAGAGGCGGGAGAAGTCTTAATTTTTCTTTTGCGGTAAGCACCAAAAGCCCATTATCGAGAGCCGCTTTTGCCACGTCATGCGCATCTTTTGATTTTAGTTCGATACCGATCATAAGACCTATTCCCGAAACAGAAACTACTTCGGAGAGCGCTTTCAGCTTCTCGCGGAAATATTCTCCCTTTTTATTGACTTCGTCAAGAAATCCGTCCGCGTTTACGGTATCTAAAACGGCAAGTCCTCCCGCGCAAACTATAGGATTTCCGCCGAAGGTAGAAGCGTGAGTTCCCGGTGTAAGTACCTTTGCGCATTTATCGCCCGAAAGACAAACTCCTACAGGAACTCCTCCCGCAAGCCCTTTAGCAAGCGTTGTAAGGTCAGCCTTATGACCAAAATTATCGCCGCACAGGAATTTTCCCGTTCTTCCTACGCCCGTTTGTACCTCGTCCGCGATGGTTATAACGTCATTTTCTTCGCAAAGCTTGAATATCTCGTCTACAAAATCCTGTTCGAGCTTTATAACTCCGCCCTCGCCCTGAACATATTCAAACATGACCGCGCATACCGTGTCATCGAGTTTCTCGCGCAAATCCGAGATGTTATTTGCTTCAACGTTTACAAATCCCTCGACAAAAGGGAAGAAGTAGTTGTGGAAAACGTCCTGACCCGTTGCTGAAATTGTCGCTAAAGTTCTGCCATGAAATGAGTTCTTCAGCGTTATTATATTATGGCGACCTTTTCCGTATTTGTCAAAGCTGTACTTTCTTGCAATTTTTATAGCACATTCGTTTGCTTCAGCTCCCGAATTTCCAAAGAACATATTCGTATATCCTGTCGTTTCGCAGAGCGCTTTTGCAAAGTCAGCCTGAATTTTCGTGTAATAATAGTTTGAGGTATGCTGGAGCTTTTTTGCTTGGGAGCATATTGCTTCGACCCATTTGTCATTGCAATATCCTAAAGAATTTACCCCTATTCCCGAACCAAAGTCAATATACCTTTTTCCGTCCTCATCAGAAGAAACTACCTTTTCGCCGTTATCCAGAACAAGATCGTATCTCCCGTATGACTGCATTACATATTTATTAAATTGTTCAATTGTATTCATTTAAAACCTCTCATGCAACTATCATTGTTCCCGCGCCTATATCCGTCAAAAGCTCAATAAGAATGGAGTGCGGTATTCTTCCGTCGATTATGTTCGCCTGCTTAACGCCTCTGCGTACAGCTTCTACACAGCACTCTATTTTCGGTATCATTCCGCCCGAAATGATGCCTTGTTTTTTAAGGTACGGAACTTCGCTCACTCCGACAGTCCTGATTATCGTATTCTCGTCGTCCTTGTCCTCTAAAAGACCTTTTATGTCTGTCAGCAATATAAGGCTCGGAGCTTTCATTTCCGCGGCAATTCTCGCTGCGGCAGTATCGGCATTTATGTTGTATACAGTCCCGTCCTTGCCGCGCCCTATCGTTGAAATAACGGGTATATAACCGTTGTCGAGCGCGTTTTGGATTATTTCGGGGTGGATGTCTGTTATTTCGCCGACATATCCTAAATTTTCGTCGAGCATTTTCGCTTCGATCATATTTCCGTCAAGTCCGCATAGACCTATCGCTTTTCCCTCGTGGCTTTCAAGCATAGACACAAGGTCTTTGTTTACTTTTCCAGCGAGAACCATTTGAACGATGTCTATAGTTTCTTCGTCCGTATAACGCAGACCATTTACAAATTTGCTTTCCTTTCCGATCTTTTTCAGCATATCATTTATTTCGGGACCGCCGCCGTGTACCAAAACGACTTTTATTCCGACAAGTGAAAGCAGAACAATATCCTGCATTACGGCTTGTTTCAGTCTGTCGTTTGTCATGGCATTTCCGCCGTATTTAACTACAACTACCTTGTTGTTGTATTTCTGTAGGTAGGGGAGAGCCTCTACCATTACGTTTGCCCGAATATCATAATCAATTTCCATTTTTAAAATTTCCCTCATATCCCGCGGACTGTAAAGTCCGATATTTAAAATAATTTATGAACTTAATTATGTTCTGTATTCAGCGTTTATTTTTACATAATCGAACGTAAGATCACAACCCCATGCAATTGCATTTCCGTCTCCGCTGTTAAGAGAAACTATGATCTTTACCTCTTCCTCGGAGAGTATCTCCTTTGCTTTTTCTTCCGAGAAATCAACGCCCGCTCCGTTTTTGCATACAGGAATTTTACCCTTTGCGCTCGCAAGCTCAACGTCGGTTTTGTTTATATCAAACTCCGCGTCGGCATATCCTATCGCGCAGAGTATACGTCCCCAGTTAGCGTCAGCCGCAAATAGCGCCGCTTTTACAAGGCTCGAAGAAATAACAGACTTTGCAACGATTTTCGCCGTTTTCTCATTCGGAGCGCCGTTTACTATACATTCGATGAGCTTTGTCGCACCTTCGCCGTCACGCGCGGTTTCTCTTGCAAGGTTCATCATGACCGCATAAAGAGCGTTTATAAACTTATCGTAGTTTTCGTCCTCGCAAACTATCTCGTTATTATCCGCAAGCCCCGAAGACATAAGTATGAGCGAATCGTTTGTAGAAGTGTCGCCGTCAACGCTGACCATATTATACGTCAATGCACATACTTTTCTCAACGCCTTTTCAAGCAGCTCACCGTTTATTTTTACATCTGTGGTAATAAACGCAAGCATTGTCGCCATATTCGGATTTATCATTCCGCTGCCTTTGGAAATTCCTCCGACATGACACTTCTTTCCGTCAAGCTCAAATTCAACCGCAAATTCTTTCTTGCGTGTATCGGTTGTCATTATTGCCTCGCAGGCAAGAGGACTTCCTTTTTCGCTTAGTGAACCCGTAAGCTCGGTAATTACATTTCTGATAGGTTCAATGCTCAGCTTCTGACCAATAACTCCCGTTGAACCTACAAGGATATCTTCTTTTTTAAGTTCAAGATTTTCCGCCGCAAGACTGCACATTTCTTCTGCTATCTCTATCCCGTTGTCATTGCAGGTATTGGCGTTTCCGCTGTTTACAATGACCGCCTGTGCATAGCCGTCTTTAAGATGTTCCTTGCAGACAAGAATAGGCGCACCCTTAACTTTGTTTTTTGTAAACATTGCCGCCGTTCTGCATCTTACAGAGCATTTTATAAGAGCTAGATCGCGCTTTGTGGTGTTTCCCGCTTTAATTCCCGCTATAACGCCCGAAGCGGTAAATCCCTTTGCGGCACATACGCCGCCGTCTATAAAATCAAATCCCTCAAATCTAATCATTTTAAACCTCTTGTATCGTATCAGTTTTCGTTTGCTTTAAGCTCGTTTATAACTTCCGACCAAAAATTATTGTCATCCGTAAAAGCGTTTTTATCGAGCTTTTTGATCTGCTCTTCTAATTTTTTTAACTTGTCAGTTGAATTGTCCGCCTTGAAATCTTCCGTGTTTTCGGAATTTTCTGTAATTTCAGCTTCTTTATCATCCGACTGAGCAATATAATCGCGATAATGCTTTAACTGTCTTCCAAAAACCGCAAGGGAGCTTGACGCATAAGAAACACGGTTTCTTTCTCTGTCAAGAAGAAAAATATTTCCGTCTGCTCCGAAGCCTATAAAATTTTTAGTACCCGAAATTTCTGCTGTAACAATATACGGCTTGTTCAGATAATTGAATACAAAAAATTTATCGTGTTTTAGAAATTTTATATTCAGAATTTCTTCGTCGGGTACCCAGACCCTGATTTCCTTATAATACATACATAACCCTCAATTTCAATCATGCCGATAAGCGCTTTTACTTACGAAAACCGAATTTAAACTAAACCTGTTTTCTCGTCAATTCCCATCATTATGTTCAGACACTGTACCGCCGCTCCCGACGCGCCTTTTCCGAGATTGTCAAGCCTCGAACAGAGAACAAGCCGCTCATCGTTTCCGTTTACGTAAATTTGCATATTGTTTGTACCGCTTATGTTATTAGCGCCGATAAATCCGTCTTCGGGCTCACCTTCGGGCATTACCTTTACAAAATAAGAACCGTTCTTTTCGTAAAATTCAGAAAGCGCATTTCTTATGTCAGCAGCCGTATATTTTTTTGTAAGCAGCCTTGTGAATATTGGAACAGTCACTACCATTCCCGAAAAATAATCGCAAACAAGCGGGTTAAAAATAGGCGCATATGAAAGTCCGCAAATCTTCTGCATTTCGGGGAGATGCTTATGCTGTTGAGTAAGCGCATACTGACGCGGACTGTCATATTCCGCGGGGCGGTTTTCGCCTTCGTAAACGGCAATAGCTTTCTTTCCCGCGCCGCTGTATCCCGAAACTGCATGGCATACAACGGGATAATCTTCCGGCATGATCCCGAGCTTTATAAGCGGGTATACAATTGAAATAAATCCGCTCGCATAACAGCCGGGAACAGCCGTCCTGCTGCTGTTTTTTATTTTCTCCCTGAAATCCGCTCCAAGCTCGGGAAAGCCATACGCCCAGTGGAGATTTGTCCTATGCGCGGTAGACGCGTCTATTATCCTCACTTTATCTCCCGCCATTGCAACAGCCTCTTTTGCCGCGGCGTCGGGAAGACATAAAAACGTGAAATCGGCAGAGTTTATCATCTTTTTGCGCTCGTCGTTGTCCTTGCGCTTGTCCTCGTCGATTTTCAACAGTTCAATATCATTTCTGCCTTCAAACCTTTCGAGAATTTTAAGTCCCGTTGTGCCTTCCTGCCCGTCAATATAAACCTTAACCATTGTTTAACTCTCCAAGTTTATTCTTTACCGAATTTATCTGCGCCAGCACGCTTTCAGGCGATGGACCGCCGAAAGATTTTCTCTCTTTAACGCATGTTTCAAGATTTATAGCGTCATAAACATCATTGTCAAAAAGCTCGCTCGCTTTTTTGTATTCGTCAAGCTCAAGTTCTTCGAGCGTTGTGTTCTTGCTTATACAAAGCGCTACAAGCCCGCCCGTTATTTTATAAGCCGTTCTAAACGGCATTCCTTTTTTAACGAGATAATCCGCACAGTCCGTCGCATTTATAAAGCCCTTTGCGGCGGCTTTTCGCATATTGTACCGAAGAACGGTCATTGTCGCAAGCATGGGCGTAAACGTTGAGATACAGAGCTTTATGTTGTCCACGGCATCAAAGATCGCTTCTTTGTCTTCCTGCATATCTTTGTTATAAGCAAGCGGCAGACCTTTCATCATAGTAAGCAACGTCATATTGTCGCCTATAACGCGCGCTGTCTTGCCTCTGATAAGCTCTGTAACATCGGGATTTTTCTTCTGCGGCATTATGCTAGAACCTGTTGAAAATGCGTCGTCAAGCTCTATAAACTTAAACTCCCAACTACACCATAAAATAATTTCCTCGGAAAACCTCGACAGATGAACCATACAGATTGAAAGCGCACTCGCAAGTTCCATACAGAAATCTCTGTCCGAAACTCCGTCAAGCGAGTTTTCCATAGGCTCTTTCATATCAAGCAGGGAAGTGGTGCGGAAGCGGTCGATGTTATAGGTTGTTCCTGCGAGAGCGCAGCTTCCGAGGGGATTTACGTTCATTCGCTTTTCCGTGTCGCAAAGCCTGTCAATATCTCTCAGCAGCATTTGCGCATACGCCATAAGATGATGTCCGAATGTTATCGGCTGGGCGCGCTGTAGATGAGTATAGCCGGGCATTATCGCGTCGGCATTTTCTTCCGCAAGTTTACAGAGAGTTTCAACAAGCTTTACTAAAAGTTCTTTTATTTCCTTTATCTCATCGCGCAGATAAAGCCGAATATCCAGAGCTACCTGGTCGTTTCTCGAACGCGATGTATGAAGCCTTTTTCCAACGTCGCCAAGGCGTTTTGTAAGCTCCGCTTCAATAAACATATGAATATCTTCCGCATTCGGGTCGAACACAAGTTTTCCGCTGTCTATATCCGCGAGAATTTCCTTTAAGCCGCCGATTATCTCAAGGCTGTCGCTCATACTTATAATGCCCTGTTCTCCGAGCATTGTCGCATGAGCTATACTGCCCGCAATATCCTGCTTATACATTCTCGCGTCAAAAGATATGGAAGAGTTGAAAGCATTTACACCCTCGTCTACCTCTTTTGAAAATCTTCCTGCCCACATTGCCATAATAAAAGTTACTCCTGTTGTTGATTTTATCATATTAAACAGCAAAGCGGTTTTTCACCACTTTGCATGATATTAAAACAGCTTTTCAAAAACTTCAAACGTTTCATCGCTCATTTTGCGTACAGATCCCGAAAGCGACATGGTGGAGAAACGACCGTTTTTGTCAAGCCTAAGAGGTTTCAAAGACGATCTAGTGTTCCCGAAAAGCAGGGTTTTCGCCGTTTCAAGCGGTATCTCGCGTGGATATATTTCCGAACCGTGTTCGCCGCTTGCCGCCTGTTCCGCGCAACAAATCTTTGGTTCCTGCGTAAACAGATGCGGATGTTCGGGAATTTCCCATTCGCGGTATTCTCGGGTTATATCATCGGGGATACGGTCCTCTTTCGGATCAGCCATTCCGCTGTAGCGAAAACTTATATATGTATTTTTTCCCGTAACAAACCCGTTGTCGTGGTACACTGCGACAAACTCGCCGCGCGGCTCTCTCCGGTAATACGCCACGTCCTTAGGAATAAGAGCGCTGTATGCTCTGCCAAGCTCGCGTATGGTGTATTCAAATGCACACTCTATTTTTTCAACGGGAAGTCTTGCCATAACCGCCAAAGTTCCGTTTATAAGCGTCACGGGGTAAATAATATCGCCGACCTTGACAGATTTTATGTGCGGCATAATCGTGTGATGGCTGCCGTACACAACTTTCAAAGGACCTGTGTCGCCGGCTTTTTTGACCTTTGACACATATTCCTTTGACCAATAGACCATAAAACCGCTCATTATTTCTTGTTTCTCTCAGCGTCAAGCAATGCCTTGACCTTGATAGGCAGACCGAACAGATTTATAAATCCCGCGCTGTCCTTCTGGTTGTAAACGTCGTCCTCACCAAACGAAGCGAAGTCCTCGCTGTAAAGCGTATATGGAGAAGTAACGCCCGCGTTAATTATGTTGCCCTTGTAAAGTTTAAGTCTTACATCACCCGTAACGGTCTCCTGCGTCTTATTTACAAAAGCGTCCATAGCTTCACGCAGAGGAGTATACCATTGACCGTTATAAACAAGCTCCGCATATTTCTGCGCAAGACCGTATTTATAGTGCTGTGTTTCCTTGTCAAGGCAGATAGTTTCAAGAACCTCGTGAGCATGGTAAAGAATAGTTCCGCCGGGAGTTTCGTAAACGCCTCTTGACTTCATTCCGACAAGTCTGTTTTCAACAACGTCAAACAGACCTATACCGTTTTCGCCGCCAACTTTGTTCAGAGCCTTGATAAGCTTTACGCCGTCCATTTCTTCGTCGTTAAGCGCAGTAGGAACGCCCTTTTCAAAACGAATGGTTATATAAGTGGGCTTGTCGGGAGCCTGCTCGGGAGAAACTCCGAGCTCAAGGAATCCCTCTTTGTTATACTGCGGCTCATTTGCGGGATCTTCAAGGTCAAGTCCCTCGTGAGAAAGATGCCACAAGTTCATATCCTTAGAATAGTTTGTTTCACGCGTGATCTTTATGGGAACATTGTGCGCCTCGGCATAGTCAATCTCCTGGTCGCGCGACTTGATATCCCAAATTCTCCAGGGAGCTATTATCTTCATTTCGGGAGCAAGCGCCTTTATCGTAAGCTCAAAACGAACTTGGTCGTTGCCTTTTCCCGTACAGCCGTGGCAAATAGCGTCCGCGCCCTCTTTCTTTGCTATTTCGACAATTCTCTTTGCAATGGGAGGACGAGCGAAAGATGTTCCGAGGAGATAACCCTCATACTTTGCGCCCGCTTTGAGAGTAGGGAATACAAAGTCGTTTACAAATTCGTCCTGAATGTCCTCGATGTAGAGCTTTGAAGCGCCTGTTTTCTTTGCGCGCTCTTCAAGGCCTTCGATTTCTGCGTCCTGTCCGACGTTTCCCGCAACGCAAATTACCTCGCAGCCCGGATATGTTTCCTTGAGCCAAGGAATTATGATGGACGTATCAAGTCCTCCGGAATATGCAAGAACTACTTTTTTTATCTGCTCTGCCATAATTAAAAAACTCCTTTACATTAAAAATATTTACATAATAGATTTTACATTTATTCAATTTATTTGTCAAGCATAATTATTCGTTATAAAGAATAATATTCAAAAAAATAATAAAAATTTTAAAATAATTCAAAATAAAAGTGAATAAAATTGAATAACATTCATTATTTATTGCTTTAATGTGCTTGACAAAATCGTTTCAAATTGTTATAATTAAAATTAAGAAATGGAGGGCATATTATGAAAATATCTGAAAAACTTGATTGCCTGCTTACAAGAAAAAGAATAAGCAGGAGCGACTTTGCAAATTCGGTCGGGATAACCTATCGTGCGCTGTACTATTATCTAAACGGCGACAGAAAGCCGAGAAAAGAAATATTGAATAGAATGGCACAAGAACTCGAAGTAACGCCGGAGTTCCTTTCTGACGACAGTGTAGATATCGAGCTTTCCGCAGAGGACAAACTGTTAAAAACTCTTATGGATAACGGCAGAAGAAGTACAGGCGCTATAAGATTTGTTGAAGAAACAAAGGGTCTGTTTGCAGGAAATTCTATTTCCGACAAGGACAAGGAACTGTTGATAGAGTGTCTGAATGAAATCTATCTTGACAGTCGCAAAGAAAAGTCGTGATTTTTGCATTTCATGACCGCGCTTTCAGGAAGAACAGGAACTGCAAATGAAACAGATCATTAAACTTGCAAACAGAATTAGAAAAAAATACGGCGCAAACTCGATAGAAACGGCAGAAGATATCGGCATAAAAGTGTGGTTCAGAAAACTCGGTTCTCTGAAGGGGTTTTATTTGTCCGAAAACGGCACAAGATATATAGTGATAAACGAAGATCTTGATGAAAAGATGAAAGCAGTCGTCTGCGCCCACGAGCTCGGCCACGATATGCTTCACAGAGAGCTTTCCGAGGGAAGGATACGCGAAACCACTTTATTTCTTGAAAACAGCAGGACCGAGCGCGAAGCAAACTTGTTTGCGGCGTCTTTGCTTATTTCCGACAGCGAGATACTTTCGGAGCTTGAAAGCGAAAATACTATTGAAGCACTTTCTGCAAAGCTTGGCTATCCGCCTGAGATAATTTCGTATAAGCTCATTGCCCTTAACAGCGAGGGCAATGATTTCAATATATCCGATATCAAAAATGATTTCTTAAAGGGATAAATATAATGGACATAAAATCGGTTTTAAAAGACCTTACGGGCTGCGCGGGCGTTTCGGGCGACGAATTTTCGGCTTCTGAAAAGGCTGCGGAATATCTGCGAAAATATGCCGAAAATGTAAGCGTCGATAAATTCGGGAGTGTCACAGGGTTTATATCGTCGGGAAAGTCTAATGCGAAAACGCTCCTGCTTGACTCTCATATAGACCGGGTCGGGCTTATTGTGACCTATATTGACGAGAACGGCTTTATAGGAGTGGGCGCTTGCGGCTCTCCTGATCTTAAAACGCTTCTTGCTCAGTCCGTCACTATCCATGGGAAAAAAGATGTTCTCGGAGTTGTTTCAACGCTCCCTCCACACGTAAAAAAAGAAACATCTGTTCCCGAAACAGGCGATATATTTATAGATGTTGGCATGTCCAAAGAGAAAGCAGGAGAATATATTTCGCTCGGCGACAGAATAACCGTAAATTCAAAGTTCCTCGAATTATCAGATACAATAGTGTCTGCTCCCGCAATTGACGACAGAAGCGGCGTTTGCGCTATACTATCAGCACTTGAAAAATTGAAAAGCAAAAAGCTGAAATATAATATTGCTGTATGCTTTTCCTGCCGCGAAGAAACAGGGGAGAGCGGGGCAAAGATGAACGGCTATAAGCTGAGCCCCGACGAAGCGATCGTGGTCGACGTTTCTTTCGGAAACACTCCCGACTGCTCTCCAAAAGACACCGCAAAGCTCGGAAGCGGTGTTATGATAGGGTTTTCCGCTTCACTCGATAAAGAAATGTCAAATGAACTGTGCAGTCTTTCGCAGAGCTTTAATATCCCTTTTACCCGCGAGATTATGCCAAGTACAACGGGAACAAACGCGGACGCTATCGGAATATGCAAAAACGGCGTAAGATGCTGTACTCTTTCAATACCCATAAGATATATGCATACGCCCGTCGAAACTATAGATCTACGCGATATAGATAATACAGCTGCACTTATTTGCAAATATTCGGAGGAATAACAATATGCTCAGAAAATTATGCGAATTAAACGGAGCTTCGGGCGATGAAAGCAGAGTGCGCGAATTTATAAAGGATAACATAATCGCAGATGAAGTCTATACCGACAATGTCGGAAATCTTATTGTGTTCAAGAAAGGCAGGAAAACTCCCAAAAACAAGATAATGTTCGCCGCTCATATGGACGAAGTGGGACTTATGATAACTTATGCCGAAGAAGATGGCTTTTTGCGTTTTGGAGCCGTGGGAGGTATAGACACTTCTGTTATAATCGGCAGAGGGTTCAGGCTTGAAAGCGGAGCCTATGCCGTTTGTTCGACAAAAGCTATCCACCAACAAAACAAAGATGAGCGAAAAAGTATGCCCGAAATAAGCGAGCTTTATCTTGACATCGGAGCTAATTCCCGCGAAGAAGCCGAAAGCATTGCGCCTCTCGGGAGCTATGCATATTTTGACGCGGATTATTTTGAGTTTGGCGATGGTTATTTAAAAGGAAAGGCTATTGATGACCGAGCGGGTTGCCTTGTCCTTATGGACATTATAAACAAAACGCCCGAATATGACGCGTGGTATGCTTTTACCGTCCGCGAGGAAATAGGAACTCGCGGAGCTTCAGCGGCGGCATTTGGCATTGCTCCCGATATTGCGTTTGTAATTGAAACAACAACTGCCTGTGATATTGCGGGAGTTTCGGGAGCAAAAAAAGTTTGCGAGCTCGGAAAAGGCGCGGTCGTTTCTTATATGGACAACGGAACGCTCTATGACAGAGATATGTACTCTCTTGCAATGAATACTGCTAATGAAAACAATATTCCCGTCCAGACAAAAACCGTTATTGCGGGCGGAAACGACAGCCGCGCAATAAGCGTAAGCCGCTCGGGAGTAAGGACCTGTGCTATTTCCGTACCTTGCAGATATCTTCATTCGCCGTCCTGCGTTATTAAACTAAGCGATCTTGACGCTGTCGAAAGGCTTTCGGAAAAAATGCTGTCTGCGGCGGCTGAAATATGATAAAACGCGTATATTCCGAGGACGAACTTTTAATGCTCCCGAAAAGCGGAATAGAGGCTCAGAAAATAAGGGCGATGTTAATTGCATACGGAACGAATTATGATTTTTGCAGCTTCTATAAATCGGACGAGTTTATTTTAGCGCGCTTTTACGACGAAGTTGTTATATGCAAATACGTCGCGTCGGATAATATCAAATTAGACGAATTGAGCGAAATAAGTGAATTTCTGACATTCAGCGGTTTTTCAAAGATATTCTGTTCTGATGACGTTGGAGAAATTCTTAAATATGAACTTTCTCTCAATTGCAAAAAGCTGAATGTAATGAAGTTCTGCGGAGAAGCTCCCGAAGTACGCGGTAATTATACGGAGCTTTCTTTAACGGAAGCGTATGATATTCTTAAAACTTCATTTGATATAAATTTTGAACCTTGGTATCTCGATATGTCGCACAGAATAAGGCACGGAATTTCAAAACTTTACGGCAACGACAGCTCTGTTCTTGCTGTTCAGCACAATCTTTGCAGAGAGGCTCTTTTGTCGCAGATTGCGACAATTCCCGAAAAGCGCGGACAAGGAAATGCCTCGGAGCTTATCTTGTCCGTCTGCAAAACGCTTTATAAAAGCAAAATCTTTTTGCTTTGCGAGGACAAGAATTTGTCGTTCTATAAAAAGCTGGGGTTTATTCAAGAGGGGCTAAAGTGCGAGCTTTCTGAATAAAATCTGAAATATTGTTCATATATATTGACTAATTTGTAAAATTGTGATAAAATATAACTATATTGATTTACGGAAGTGGTTTTATGCCAAAGGGAAAACTTGTTGTAATAGATGGGCTTGACGGATGCGGAAAATCAACTCAGCTTGGACTTTTGACAGAGCATTTAAAAAAGCTCGGAAAAGATTTTCGCGCTGTAAGTTTTCCGAACTATGAAACGCTTAGTGGAAAGCTTGTTCAGCAATACCTTGACGGAACAGTTAAATGCGAGGGAAAAAACGGAGCTTATTCGGCTTCTGCTATCTATGCTATTGACAGATATGTAAGCTATGTTACAGACTGGAAAGATTTTTACCTGAACGGCGGTTTTGTTATCACGGGTAGATATACGACTTCAAATGCAATATACCAGCTTGCAAAAATGCCCGAAGAAGAATACGATGCTTTTATAGAATGGCTTTTTGATTTTGAGTATAATAAGCTCGGTATTCCCGAACCCGACAAGGTAATCTTTCTTGATATGCCCGTTGAGGTATCACAGGAGCTTCTTAAAAAGCGTTATAACGGTGATGAAAATAAAAAGGATATCCACGAGAGAAACGTAGGTTTTCTGGAACAGTGCCGCAAAAGCGCATTGTTCGCGGCAGATCGTTGCGGCTGGGATATAGTCGAATGTGCAAAGAACGGCAGTCCGTTTTCAGTAGATAATATTTTCAAAAAAATATGCGGACAGCTTGATATTATATAATCAAAGGAGAACAATAAAATGGTCTATGTATTTCTGGCAAACGGATTTGAAGAAACCGAAGCAATTGCACCTATAGATATGCTGCGCAGGGCAAAGCTTGACGTAATTACAGTAGGCGTCGGAGGCAGAGAAGTTACAAGCTCTCACAAGATCCCTATGAAAGCGGATATAGAAGATAAGGACATTGAGCTTTCGAACAAACTCGAAATGATAGTTTTACCGGGAGGTTCGCTCGGAACTGAAAATCTGGGGACTTCAAGTGTTGTTCAGTCGGCGATTGACTATTGTGCCGATAATCATATCCCTATGGGGGCAATTTGCGCGGCGCCCTCTATCTACGGTAAAAGAGGTCTTTTAAATGGACATAAGGCAACTGCTTTTCCCGACTACAGAAAATATCTCGAAGGAGCGGAAATATCGGAGCATAACGTTGTTACTGACGGACTTTTCACAACTGCTGCAGGTGCGGGAGTGTCCGTAGAGTTCGGACTTGAACTTGTAAAAGTGCTCAAAGGAAAAGAACTCAGCAATACAATACGCAACACGATACAATGCGAGAAATAAAGTCAGTCCTTAGAAAAGAGCTTATCGCCAGGAGAAAAGAAATGAACACGGCTGAAAAAGCCGCCGCCGATGAAAGTATTTTCAAACAGCTTGTTCCGTTTGTAAATTCCGCGAGCGACGTGTTTTGTTATGCTTCGACAGAAATAGAAGTTGACACAAGGCGAGTTATAGAATACTGCCTGTCGAATAATGTTCCCGTTGCATTACCTGTCAGCGGCGAAAGCGAATTGTCGTTCTATTATATTGACAATATAAATGAGCTGAAAAAGGGACGGTATAATATCGACGAACCGCCGAAAAGCAACCCTGCTTATGCAGGAGAAAAGACGCTTTGTATCGTTCCTGCGCTTTGCGCCGACGGAAATGGATATAGACTCGGCTATGGAAAGGGATATTATGATAGGTTTTTAATGAGCTTTAAAGGAACAAGCGTTATAATTTGCTATAAGGATTTTTTATGTGAGATACCAAAGGAATCTCACGATATGCAGACAACGTTCACTATATTCAATGAATGATCTGCTTGACGGAGGTCGTAAATGGACGACAATAAATTGATTTTTGATTCTGACGAAAAAGACGAAGAGAAACCCGAAAACAAACTCGAAGATCCGTTTGAAGAAAAAGTTGATGAAACGCAGGAGATCGCGAGTATTTCTGAATTTACGGGCGAGAGAAAACTTTTTTCATTATCGGAAGACGTCTTAGAAAACGAAAGTTTCGATGAGCTGGAAAAGACACGTCGTATGGGAAGCATAAAGGATAACTCGGTGCAGAATGTTCCCGTTGAAAACACTGTAAAGCGTCGGAAAAAACGCAAGAAAAATGCAAACATAAATCACACAAGAACAATGGGACAGGTGTTTCTCGGAGTAATGATTGCCGTAGTTTCACTTGCTGCGGGGGTTGTACTCGCGGTATTTACTATAAACGGTCTGCGTGATTTTACGGGAATGTCAAAGACTATACGCGAGGCAGAAGTTACTATCGACAGCAGTATGTCTCCTGATAAGATAGTTGACGAGCTGTACAGCAACGGTATCATAAATATGCCGTTTCTGATGAAAACATATATAAAATTCACCGATAACGGAGAAAAGCCTTTTCTGACGGGAAGCTATAAGCTGTATTCAAATATGTCCTACGGAAGCCTTATAACCACGCTTAAATCTCCAAAAGAATATACTGAACAAGTAAAGGTCACTATTCCCGAAGGATTGACGGCAAAAGAAGTAGGCGAGCTTCTCGAAAAGAATTATGTCTGCAAAGCATCTGATTTTGAAAAATGCTATAAGCAGAAGCTGAATAAATATGATTTTGAAGAAGGCATAGAGGACAACCCCAATCGTCTGAATATGCTTGAGGGCTATCTGTTCCCTGACACTTACTTTTTCTATGTGGTAGACGATCTAAAGAAGGGGTTAAAGGTAGATACGACATATTATGCGGAAATGGCTGCAGAAAAGATGTATGATACCTTTGAACAGAAGATAACAAAATCCATGAAGCAGAGAATGGAAGAGCTTGGTATGTCGCTCGACGAAGTTATACGCCTTGCTTCTCTGATATGCTGGGAAGGTACTAACAAGACAAATATGGAAGGTATATCATCGGTTTTCCATAATCGTCTGAACGACCCCGAAAAGTTCCCTATGCTACAGTCTGATACGACTGACACTTATATAGAAGAAGTAATTGATCCCGCAACGACCTCGGCAAATAAGGAAAAAATGCAGGCTATAAAGGACGCTTATGACACATATAAGTGCGAAGGGCTTCCCGCAGGAGCAATATGCAATCCCGGTCTTGATGCGATAGAGGCGGCGCTTTACCCTGCAAGCACAAGTTATTATTACTTCCTCGCAAGTAAAGACGGAACATTTTACTGGGCAAAAACAGTAGAAGAACACGAACAAAATATCAAAGACGCCGCATTGAGAGAAGAAAACAGCGGCAGCTGAGGTGCAGAACTTGTTTAAAAAGACAGAACTTCTTTCTCCCGCAGGAGATCATGAAAGCCTGTTATATGCTCTCGATTACGGAGCGGACGCTATCTATTTAGGCGGAAAAAGTTTCGGAATGAGAGCGGGAGCAAAAAACTTTACGGAAGAAGAACTTTGTTCAGCCGTGCAGACAGCGCATAAAAAAGGCGTAAAGGTCTACATTACCTGCAACATTGTTCCGAGCAATGATGAGATAGAACGCTTTCCCGAATTTATTTCTGCGGCAGTGAATGCGGGAGTTGACGCGGTAATTGCAGCGGATATAGGCATTATTTCCCTTATCCGCGAGCTTCAGCCGAAGCTTGAAATACACGCTTCTACTCAAACGGGGATAGTTAATTATAGGACGGCTCTCGAACTTTATAAAATGGGGGTAAAACGCGTTGTACTCGCACGTGAAGTCAACCTTGAAGAAATAAAAAAGATAAGGAAGAACATTCCCGATGATCTCGAAATAGAAGCATTTGTTCACGGAGCAATGTGCGTTTCGTTTTCGGGAAGATGCCTTATTTCCGAATATCTAACGGGAAGAAATGCAAACCGAGGAGAATGCGCTCAGCCATGCAGATGGGAATATTACCTTATGGAGCAAAAACGTCCGGGAGAATTTTATAAGGTCTTTGAGGACGAGCGCGGAAGCTATATACTAAATGCCCGTGATATGTGTATGATTGAGCATATAGACGATCTGCTCGAAGCGGGTATAAACAGCTTTAAGATCGAGGGCAGGGCAAAGTCTGCATACTATACCGCTCTTACAACAAATGCATACAGAGCGGCGCTTGACTGTACGCTAAACAATGCAAAGATACCCGAATGGGTCTTTGACGAAATGGATAAAATAAGCCACAGACCTTATTGTACAGGATTTTTCTACGGCAGTCCTTCTGACGGGAGCGGTTCTAAGGACGCGGACATTATAACAAACGGCGGTCAGTATTTTGCTGACAGCGGATATATCCGAGGTTATGATTTTGTGGGCGCTGTAGACGGTTGCAGTGGCGGCGTGATGAAGCTTACGGTCAGAAATTATTTTGAGATTTCCGATGAACTTGAACTTGTTGTTCCGAAAAAAGCTCCGATAAAGTTTGTTCCTCAGAAAATGTATTACAGCAACGGAGATGAAACATCTGTTGCAAATCACGCAATGGAGCAGATAACTATAGTAACGGACATAGATGTTCCGGAGCGTTCTCTTCTCAGAAAAAAAATTGCCGAAAAGAGGTAGTTTATGGAAAATTCCGATATTTTTCCTCATATTGACCATACATTGTTAGATCCTGCGGCATCTTCTGTACAGATGGCCGCGCTTTGCCGTGAAGCAATAAAATATCATACGGCGTCTGTTTGTATTCCTCCTTGTTTTGTAAAACGCGCACGGAGTAATTTCCCCAACCTTAATATATGTACCGTCATAGGATTTCCGCTCGGTTATACAACCGCAAATGTAAAGTGGTTTGAAACAAAGGACGCGATAGAAAATGGCGCAGACGAAATAGATATGGTCATAAATCAGAATGAAGTGAAAAACAAAAGATATACTTTTGTTGAAAAGGAAATTGAGCTGATAAAGGACGCCTGCGGCGATAAGATACTTAAAGTCATAATCGAGACCTGCAACCTTTCCGAGCAGGAAAAAATAGAATTGTGCAGGATAGTAACAAGCGCGGGAGCAGATTACATAAAGACATCAACGGGTTTCGGAAAATCGGGAGCAGATATTGAGGATATCCGACTTTTCAGAAAATATTTAGGCGAAAACGTTAAAATAAAGGCGGCAGGCGGAATAAGTTCAAAAGAACATCTCGAATTATTTTTGAACGAGGGATGCGATAGGATAGGAACAAGCCGCGCCGTTAAACTCCTTACTAAAGGTGAATGAAATGATAAAACGTGTTTTTCTGATAGTTTTAGACAGCTTCGGCATAGGGGAAATGCCCGACGCCGAGATGTTTGGCGACAAGGGTGCTAATACCCTGCGCTCTTGCTATAAAACGGGAAACCTTGTTGTTCCGAATATGGCGAAGCTCGGTTTGTTCAACATTGACGGCGTTTCTGCCGCTGAAAAGGAAAATGATCCGAGCGGAGCTTTCCTGCGGCTTTCGGAGCTTTCAAAAGGGAAGGACACAACAACGGGTCACTGGGAAATTGCGGGAACAATAAGCGAAAAGGCTTTTCCTACTTTTCCCGATGGTTTTCCAAACGAAATAATCAACGAGTTTGAAAAAAGAACAGGCAGGAAAACGCTCTGCAATAAACCTTATTCGGGAACTAAAGTTATTGCGGATTACGGGGAAGAGCACATTAAAACGGGAGCGCTTATAGTTTATACTTCGGCTGACAGCGTATTTCAGATAGCGGCGCATGAGGATATAGTTCCTGTTGAAACGTTATACGAATATTGCAAGATCGCGCGCGAGATACTCACGGGGGAATATGCTGTAGGCAGAGTTATTGCCCGCCCGTTTGAGGGAGTTTTTCCATTTACAAGGACTTCGCGCAGACATGATTTTTCGCTTGTTCCACCAAGGGATACAATGCTCGATATATTGAGCGCCAACGGTTATGAAACAATAGGCATAGGAAAGATAAGCGATATCTTCGCAGGGAAAGGGATAAAAACAGCAGAGCGTGAAATAGGCAACGCTGTTGATATGGAAATTACCTCCGAATATCAGGAAAAGGACTGGAGCGGATTGTGTTTTACAAATCTTGTAGATTTTGATATGCAGTACGGTCATCGCCGCGATCCGATCGGATATACAAACGCTTTGAATGAATTTGACGGTTGGCTCGGCGGATTTATCGAAAAAATGCGGTCTGAAGATGTTCTTATATTAACTGCGGATCATGGCTGTGATCCGTGCCATAGCGGTACGGATCATACCCGCGAATATATTCCCGTATTGATCTACGGAAATAAAATAAGGCCCGAGAATCTCGGTACAAGAGCGGGTTTCTGCGAGATAGCCGGTACTGTTATTGATATGTTGGGTGCAAAGGGAAAAGTTGACGGAAAAGGCTTTGCCGACGAAATAATTAAATAAAACGATGTTTACTTTTAAACTTAAAAGACCTGTTGCGGAAGATCTGAAATATTTTCTTTCGATGAACAGAAGGCTGTTTGGCGAGGAATGTTTGTCCGATCTTGACAGCGGTTTCATCTATGACGAAATAATCAATGACGAAAAAGGGGAACTTCTTTCGGTTTATAACGGAAACCGAATGGCGGGATATGCTTATGTCATTGAAGTCTTTTCAATGAAACGCGGTCATTATGCCCAAGTAGTTGATTTTTATACAAATGAATACCATAGAAAACACGGCGCAGATATATATTTGTTGGGGGCAATAGAGCAATGGTCAAGTCAGGCAGTATGTCATGAGCTAGTATTTATCGCTGATGATGACATTAAAAAGGGTCTGCTGGAAAAGTTAAGGTACATAAAAGACGAAAACTCAAATGTTTACAGAAAAAAGCTGTGATCTTTTATGTAAAATAAAGAAAGGAAATGTTCAAAATGAGCGAATGTAATCACAATTGTTCGGGGTGTTCGGAAAATTGTTCTGAGCGTGACCCGAAAAGCTTTCTTGAAAAGCCCCACGAGCTTTCCAACATAAAGAAAGTTATAGGTGTTGTAAGCGGAAAAGGAGGCGTCGGAAAGTCTCTCGTTACTTGTATGAGCGCGGTTTTGATGAACAGAAGAGGGTTCAGTACAGCCGTCCTTGATGCGGATATAACAGGGCCTTCCGTTCCTAAAGCATTTGGGATAAAGGAAAAGGCACAGGGAAATGAAACAGCTATATTCCCCGTAAAAACCAAAAAGGGGATACGCATTATGAGCGTAAATTTGCTGCTGCCTGATGATACCGACCCTGTTGTATGGAGAGGACCAATTATCGCGGGAACGGCTAAACAGTTCTGGACAGATGTTGTCTGGGACGATGTGGACTATATGTTTGTGGATATGCCTCCCGGAACAGGCGATGTTCCGCTTACTGTATTCCAGTCAATACCGCTTGACGGAATTATAGTCGTTACATCTCCCCAGGAGCTTGTCTCGATGATAGTGGGAAAAGCTGTAAAAATGGCAGAAATGATGAATATTCCCATAATAGGTCTTGTGGAGAATATGAGCTATGTCGAGTGTCCTGATTGCAAAAAGAAAATAAACGTATTCGGCGAAAGTCATATTGACGAGACCGCAACAAAATTTGGTCTTAAGGTCATAGCAAAACTTCCTATAGACGCGGAGCTTGCAAAACTTGTTGACAGCGGTCTGCTTGAACTTATGGAAACAACTGCCGCAGATCCCATTGCGGACGCTGTAGAGGAATTTTGTAAATGAGCAGGGGAGACATTGCCTACGAAAATTTTCTGAAAGGCTATAACTGCACACAAGCGGTAACGGTCGCGTTTTCTGACATTTTCGGACTTTCGGAAGATAAGCTCGCAAAAATATCGGGCGGCTTTGGAGGGGGAATGGGCAGAATGAGAGAGGTCTGCGGAACATTTTCGGGCGTTGTTATGATATTGAGCGAAGTTTACGGATATTCAGAGCCTAAAGACCTAGAAGCAAAGAAAGCGCTGTATGAAAAAATACGCGCTGCCGCCGAGCAATTTCGCAAAGACAACGGCAGCATAATCTGCCGCGAACTTTTAGGGCTTGAAAAAATGGAAACATCGGCTACTCCCGAACCGCGAACTGCCGAGTATTACAAAAAGCGCCCTTGTCCTATGCTTTGCAAATATGCGGCTGACCTCGCGGAAAAAATGATAAACACGGAGAAATAATTCTGCTATAAATTGAAAACGCCTTTACGTTCTTCGCAAAGGCGTTTTTTATTATTTAAGTAAACAAGATCAAAGGCTCTTGATAATCTCGCCCATAAGATTGGGAGTAGCCGAAATAGCGTTACTTTCGTCTGTATCAATGTGCATAGCGTCTGCGAACTTTTCGCTTACTCTTACAACAACATCACCGAGAATAGCTTCTCTGCCGTTTGTCTTGCACTTTACCCAAACCACATCTTTGCTCTTAAGACCGAGCTTTTCAGCAGTTTCGGGAGTAAGGTGAATGTGGCGCTTTGCAACTATAACGCCCTCTTTTATTGTAACTTCGCCCGCAGGACCTCTGAGCGTGCAGCCGGGAGTTCCCGCAATATCTCCGCTCTCACGGATAACAATATCAACACCGATAGAACGCGCATCTGTTGCCGAAAGCTCAACCTGATCCGCACTGCGGCAAGGACCGAGTATAGAAACGTTTGCAAGTTCTCTCTTAGGACCTACGACCGTAACTCTCTGCTCGCTCGCAAACTGTCCGGGTTGTGAAAGATCCTTTTTCTTTGTAAGTTCTGCGCCCTTTCCAAAAAGGATCTCGAGCGTCTCCTTTGTAACGTGAACGTGTCTTGCCGATGTTTCAACGAGTATTTCTGCCATTTTAATTCCCTCCAAAATATTTTTAGGGCGATATGCCCAAAATTTACTCTTTAATTATACTACTTTTTTCTGAAAAAATCAAGTAAATCTATTGAAATTTATAAAAAAATATGTTATAATTTGAAATTGAAAGTGAAAATCATTTTCAATTTCAAAGGTCGGGTGTAAATTTTAATGGATAGAAACAATTACAATACGAAACAACGTGATGAAATAGTTGATTTTTTTTCAAAGCGCCGCGGCAAATGCTATTCAGCAAAAGAAATAATAAAAAGCGGCGAGATAACTTCGGGAGAAGCTACCGTATACAGAACGCTTTCAAAGCTAACGGAAAGCGGAGTTTTAAAGCGCTTTACCGACGGGAATTCTTCTTGTTATCAGCTTGCGGACTCTGACGAGTGTTCTTCGCATTTTCATTTGAAGTGTGAAAAATGCGGAAAACTTATTCATCTTGATTGTGATTTTATCGCTCAAATACAGGAGCATATAAAGTCAAAGCACGATTTTCTGGTAGACATCGGAAAAACGGTGTTTTACGGATTGTGCGGCGACTGCGCAAAGGGTGAAGAAAATGTTTAAGAAAATTTTCTCTTTGCTTCTTTGCGCTGCGATTGCGGTGTTTTCGTTCTGTGGGTGTATGAATAATTCGCCTGACAGCGGTAAACTGAAAATTGTTACGGCGATTTTTCCCGCTTATGATTTTGCTCGGGAGGTATTCGGCGATAAGGCTGAAATTACGCTTCTTCTTAAACCCGGAACGGAAAGTCACAGCTATGACCCCTCGGCAAAAGATATTGTCAAAATAAACAACTGCGATCTGTTTATTTACAACGGCGGAGAGTCCGATGAATGGATAGAGAATATCCTAAATGACATTGACGAAATAAATACTTTGCGAATGATGGATGCGGTAAATGTTCTCGAGGAAGAGAATGTTTTCGGCAGGGAAGAGGATAATGATTCTGAAGATACCGAATATGACGAGCATATCTGGACTTCTCCCAAAAATGCCGCAAGGATAGTTTCAAGCATTTGTGATAAGGCTTCGGAATTATTTCCCGACTATATCGCGGAATTTGAAGAAAATGCCAAAAGTTGCATCGACAAAATAAATGATTTAGATAAACGCTTTGAAGAACTGCTTTCGGGAGAGGACAGATATTTTGTTTTCGGCGACAGATTTCCTCTGCTATATTTTTTCAAGGAATACGACCTCAATTATTACGCAGCATTTCCGGGCTGCAATTCCGAAACGGAACCTTCCGCGCAGATAATAGCGTTTCTCGATGAAAAGCTTAAAGAAGAAGATACGATAAAAACCGTGTTCTGCATTGAACTTTCAAATCATAAGCTTGCACAGACGCTTGCCGACGAACATGGTCTGAATGTAGCAGAATTTCACTCCTGCCATAACATTTCCGCAGACGATTTTTCGGCAGGGGAGAGCTATATTTCTTTTATGGAGCGAAATTATGAGATGCTGGAAAAAGCTCTCGGAAAATAGATAAACATTATGGAAAGCAATTACTATGGCGCTTATTAAAGTTAATGATCTAACGTTATCGTATGAAAATATTACGGTAACAGAAAAACTGAATTTTATGGTTGAAAGCGGCGATTACCTTTGTATCGTCGGTGAAAACGGTTCGGGAAAAAGCACGCTGGTAAAGGCGCTTTTGTCGCTCAAAAAGCCCGAAAAGGGAACTATTGAGTTCGGCGAAGGGCTAAAGAAAAACGAAATAGGTTATCTTCCTCAGCAAACAAGCGCGCAGAAAAGTTTTCCAGCAAGCGTATATGAGGTGGTTATTTCCGGCTGCCTTAATTCGCGCGGGATACGTCCGTTTTATTCTGCAAAAGAGCGTAAGACCGCTTTGGATAATATGGAAAAGCTCGGCATATCGGAGCTTAAAAACCGCAGTTACCGCGAGCTTTCAGGCGGACAGCAGCAGCGCGTTCTGCTTGCAAGAGCGCTTTGCGCAACAAAAAAACTTTTATTGCTAGATGAACCTGTTACAGGACTTGACCCCATAATCACTGCGGAATTTTACGAGTTAATTGCAAAAATAAATTCCGAGGGAATTACCATCATTATGGTAACTCATGATATTTCCGCAGCGACGGCATACGCAAATCGCATACTGTGTATGCGCGAGGACAGATATTTTTTCGGAAAAAACAAGGAATTTAAAAACAGCGATTTCGCAGATCTTGCGGGAAGAAAATTTGCGAAAGGCGGTGAAAACGGTGACTGAGATATTAACGGATATTTTCAGCACGCCTGTTCTCGTAAGAGCGCTTATCGTAGGTATTCTTGTATCTTTATGCGCTGCGCTTTTGGGAGTAAGTCTGGTTTTAAAGCGTTTTTCAATGATAGGAGACGGATTATCACACGTCGGTTTCGGAGCGCTTGCAGTCGCAACAGTCATGAACATAGCGCCAATGGCAGTAGCTATACCCGTAGTAATAGCGGCGGCGTTCCTGCTTTTGAGATTGTCTTCAAACGGCAAAATAAAGGGTGATGCGGCAATTGCGCTTATTTCAACAGGCGCTCTCGGAATAGGCGTTATGGCTGTTTCGCTTTCAGACGGCGTAAACGTTGATATAAACAGTTATCTTTTCGGAAGCATAATCTCCGTTAGCAGAAGCGATGTAGTTATAAGTATTATACTTGCACTGATAGTTTTGTTTATGTTTGTGTTCTTCTACACAAAGATATTCGCCATAACCTTTGACGAAAGCTTTGCAAAAGCAACAGGCGGCGCTGTGAGCGCGTATAATATGATGATAGCTCTGCTTACTGCGATAACGATTGTTATAGGTATGCGGCTTATGGGTAGTATGCTTATTTCAAGCCTTATAATTTTCCCCGCGCTCTGCTCAATGCGTGTATTCAAGAGTTTTCTTTCAGTTACTATAAGCTCCGCCGTTGTTTCCGTAATAACATTTATTGTGGGAATGATGATATCATACGCTTTTGACGCGCCCTGCGGGGCAAGCATTGTATGCGTAAATATAGCGGCATTTGCAGGATTTTTCGCAGTAGGAAAAATTGTAAATAAATAATAAAAACCGCCTTTGATTATTTATGACCAAAGGCGGTAAATTTTATTTCTTGTCCTTTGGCTCAACCTTAGCCAGAGGATTTTTATTCATTGCATTTTCCATTTGAGCGTTTGAAACGTGAGTATAGATCTGGGTTGTATTAAGGTTTTCATGTCCCAGAACGTCTTTAAGTACCCTGACATCTACGCCGTTCTGATACATAAGTGTAGCAGCCGTATGACGAAGCTTATGAACAGACAGCCCCAAATTGCCAAGTCCGCTTTTTTTCAGACATTCCTCAACTACCTGTTGTACACGGCGGTTTGATATTCTTGTGCGCCTGCGGCTTAAAAACAAAGCGTCAGTCGGCGCTGACATATCGCGCATACCTTTTTCACGGCGAACTTCAACATCTGTAATATCTGACGAAATATATTCGTTATATGCATTGATACACGCTTCATTAAGGTAAATTATACGTTCTTTACTGCCTTTTCCAAGCACTTTCATTGAGTAAATTTCTTCTCCGGCGCTATTATGGGTTTTCCGAATATCGCCTATATTTATTCCTACAAGCTCCGACAAACGAATTCCACAGTTAAGGAAGAAAACTATTATACAATAATCGCGTTTCGGATCAGGCGTGTCAACGTTTACAAGAAGCTCAAGCGACTGTTCGAGCGTCAGAAACTTAGGCAAAGCAGGTTTTGGCATTGGAAGTTCAAGATTTAACATAGGACTGACTTCAAACATATGTTTGTTGTTTGTAAGAAATTTATAAAACTGTCTCAGAGTAACAGCTTTGCGATAACGAGCTTTTTGTTTGTTATTTTTCTTTGTCTGCATGAATATCAGAAATTCCTGTGCGTCCTGTAAATCTACAGATTTGATATCGTCATCGGTTATATCGGAGATATCAATTTCGGAAAAATCTTTTTCCGATGCAAGATTTCTGCTTATTTTATAATATCTGAAAAAACTTTTAAGATCGTTATAATAATTTTTTACCGTAAGCTCCGAACGAGCTTTGACGACCTGCTCATAATAAATAAAGTCTTTAATGGACTGCGGCGCTGAATCGTAATATTTGTTGACCGACATTGCTTTATACCTCCCTCTAATTGCGTAAAATAAGGATTATACGCAATAACATATATATTTCCCCCACTTCTCTAATTATAACATTTTAGGCGAAATTAGTCAATAGTCTTAATAAACTTGCAATTGCAGACTAATAATAAAATCATATCTAATTTCAAATGCAAATTACAAAGTTTAAATATTTTCTCGAGCATTTTTAATTTATAAATGCTTAATAAAAATCAGCGCTGTTTATTATACAAAAAGATAAAAAAACAGTTGATTTTTTTAGAAGAATATGTTATTATAATATTGTAAATGAATTATCGTGATGTCACGGTAAAGTTGAAAGGATTTTATGTTATGACCAAATCTGAAAAACCGGCGAAAACTACTAAAGCTGAGACTAAAAAAGTTACCTCCAAAAAAACTACAGCAAAAACCGCTGTTGCAAGAAAAAGAGCTGTTAAAAAGCCGAAGTTTGCTACGGCTGACGAAATGTGCTTAAAGCTCAGAAAGCTGATAAACAGCGAAAAAGCTGCCAATATCAAGACTAATGTAGCAGTTGATATCGAAGTTTGGGGACTTGAAAATGACAGCAATTGCCATTTGTATATTGAGATAAAAGACGGTGCTGTAAATGTACAGCCTTATGAGTACAATGATTGCAGCCTCGAAGCGTATATCAGCTATGATAATATGATGAAACTCCTTGATGGAAAGCTCACAATAAATGATGCAATTGCCGACGGTTCTTTAAATGCAAACGGAAACATTCCTGCGGCTGTTATGGTTGCGTCGATATTCTGATTTCTAAATATCATTTTGCCCCCGATATAAGTCGGGGGCAATTTAACGGAGTTAAAAATGACAGAGATAATTAAAATGACGGAAAACGAGCTTTCACAGTGTACGGATATATGGAACAGCGTAGTCTTAGACGGAAACAGTTTTCCTCAGACCGAAACTCTCGACATTATTTCTGCGAGAAATTTTTTTGACAGTCAATCATATACTGGCGCTGCAATACTTACTGAAAATCACGAAGTCGTCGGAGTTTATATTTTACACCCGAACAACGTAGGAAGATGCGGTCATATCTGCAATGCAAGCTTTGCTGTAAAAAAAGACAAGCGCGGAATGCATATAGGCGAAGCAATGGTAAAGGATTGTATCACAAAAGGCCGCGAGCTTGGTTTTAAGATATTGCAGTTTAACGCTGTTGTAAGGTCAAATACGCCCGCGCTTGAGCTTTATAAAAAACTCGGCTTTAAACAGCTCGGTTTAATTCCGAACGGTTTTTTACTGAAGAACGGACAATATGAGGACATTATCCCTCATTATATCGAGCTTTAGACTTGACTTTTTTACCAAGATATAGTATAATATAATTTGTAATCGTACAAAAAAAGAAAAGCATTTTCGGAGGACAGCTATGGAAAAAGTTGTTATAAACGCAAGCACGAGTTATGAAATACTGCTTGACAAAGGCTTGCTCGATGTTTCGGGAGAGCTTATTTCCCGCGTTATAAAGCCTACGGCAAAGGCTTGTGTAGTTACTGACGATAATGTAGATAAATACTATGGCGAACGTTTGATGAAATCACTTGACAAAGCGGATATCAAAGCAAAAAAGTTTGTTTTCCCTCATGGCGAGGCATCTAAAAATCACTCTACCCTGCTTAATATCTACGATTTTTTGGCGGAAAACGGATATACACGTTCCGATTTTATTGTGGCTCTCGGAGGCGGAGTTGTCGGAGATACGGCGGGTTATGCGGCGGCAACTTATATGCGCGGTATAGAGTTTGTACAGATACCGACAACCGTAGTTTCACAAGCTGACAGCTCTGTTGGCGGAAAAACGGCGGTGAACATAAATTCGGGGAAAAATCTTGTCGGCGCTTTTCATCAGCCGAAGCTTGTTATCTGCGACACTGACACACTTAAAACTCTTACGCCCGAATTTTTCTCTGACGGTATGGCGGAAGTTATAAAGCACGGAATGATTAAATCGCCCGAACTGTTTGAAATACTTTCGAGCGGGGATATAAACGACAATATCGTCGATATAATGCGCAGAAATGTTTCAATCAAAGGGCAGGTAGTAGAAAACGACGAGCGCGAAAAAGGTGAAAGAATGCTCTTGAATTTTGGTCACACTCTTGCACATGCGCTTGAAAAATATTATAACTATACAGGTATTACTCACGGAAACGCCGTTGCTGTAGGAATGAGCGTTTTCACGCATATCGCCGAACGAAGAGGTATGTGCAAAAAAGGCGTAGGCGACAAATTAGACGCTCTTCTTACAAAATGCGGCCTGCCTATAAACGACAGCGCTCCGCTCGATAAACTTTATGAACTTTCGCTCCGCGACAAAAAACATCTCTCGGACGGAATGAATATCGTTATTTGCTCGGGCATTGGAAAAAGCGAAGTTATAAAAATGTCTGTCGAAGAATACAAGGAGTTTATAAATAGCTGAATATGGATATAAAGATCACTCCGAAAAAACTATGCGGAAAGGTTTTGGTGCCGCCTTCAAAAAGTGTCGCTCACAGAATGATAATTGCGGCTTCTCTTTCAGACGGCAGGTCGGAAATATCAAACCTCTTCCCTTCTGTTGATATAAAAGCAACTCTTGGTTGTATGGAAGCGCTCGGCGCGAAAATAAGCTATGACGGCAAAACAGCTGTAATTGAAGGAATAAAATCTGTTCCCAAAAAAGCGGTATTAGATTGCTGTGAATCAGGCTCGACGCTAAGATTTCTTATCCCCGTGGCGGCGGCTCTCGGAGTAAATGCCGAGTTCGAAGGCAGAGGGAAATTGCCCGAAAGACCGATAACTCCGTATATAAACGAGTTTCCGAAGCATAACGTTTCGTTTGATTTTTCCGGAGAATATAATTTGCCCTGCAGTATAAAAGGCAAATTGAGCGGAGGAAAATTCGAGATAGACGGCGGTATTTCTTCTCAGTTTATTACAGGGCTTTTGTTTGCGCTACCGCTTCTTTCTGAGGACAGCGAAATAAGGCTCACCTCTCCCCTTCAGTCAAAACCGTATGTTGATATAACTTTGGGTGTTCTTCGTGATTTCGGATGCGGAATAACCGAAACAGACACGGGTTATTCAATAAAAAGCGTCGGAAAATTCAAGCCTTTTTCGGGGAGCGTTGAGGGCGATTATTCACAGGCGGCGTTCTTTTATGTTGCGAACGCTCTCGGTTCTTCGGTCGAAATAAACGGGCTGAATGAAAACTCGCTTCAGGGCGACAAGGCTATTGTCGATATCTGTAAGAATGCCGCAGGAGGAAATGCGTTTGAAATTGACTGCTCGGATATTCCCGATCTTGTGCCTATAATGTCGGTGCTTGCTTGTTTTTGCAGCGGCACAAGCCGAATTATAAACGCAGGCAGGCTCAGGATAAAAGAATGTGACAGGCTTGCGGCAATGGAAGCATGTCTGAATAAAATAGGCGGAAATGTAAAGTCGACAGCAGACACCCTTGAAATAGAGGGCGTCGGGACGCTTAAAGGCGGCGATGTCGGCTGTTTTAACGACCACAGAATAGCAATGGCTATGGCAATTGCCGCAACAAGATGTAAAACGCCTCTGATAATTCGCAAGGCGGAATGTGTCGCAAAGTCTTATCCCGATTTCTTTGATGTTTACAGAGAGCTCGGAGGAAACGCAACAGAGGTTTAAAGGTTGGTTTAAAATGACAAAAGATGAGCTTAAAAAGTATATACTGGAAACCTACGATATTGTGGAAGATTACCCGTGGGAGAATGACACGACCGACGCTGTTTTCCGTCATCCCGAAAATAAAAAATGGTTTGCACTTTTAATGAATATACCTGCGTCTAAGCTCGGCATTAAAAGCGAAAAGAATATTGATATACTGAATGTAAAATGCGACAATATACTTATAGGTTCGCTTATTAGAGAAAGCGGCTTCTTCCCTGCTTATCACATGAACAAAAGCAACTGGATAACGGCGGCTCTCGACGGGTCAGCGGACGATGAAAAAATAAAATGGATTTTGGATATGAGCTTTGACGCCACAAAGAAAACCGTAAAGGCAAAATAGATACGGAGGAAAATATGTCATCTTGTTTTAACGGCGGTATTGATATTTCTATTTTTGGCGAAAGCCACGGAAAAGCTATAGGCGTGGTTATTGATAATATCCCCGCGGGAGAAGAAATAGATATCGAAAAATTAGCCGAATTTATGCGGAGGAGAGCGCCTAAAAAAGACGGAACTTCTACAACTCGAAATGAAAAAGATATTCCCGAAATAATGTCGGGACTTTATGAGGGAAAAACAACGGGCACTCCTCTATGCGCTGTGATCTATAATTCCGACCAGCATTCGTCGGATTATGGAAATATATCGCATATCGCGCGCCCCGCTCACGCTGATTATACGGGATTTCTTCGCTATAACGGCGCGAACGACCCACGCGGAGGCGGGCATTTTTCGGGAAGGCTCACTGCTCCGCTTTGCTTTGCAGGGGCTGTCTGCGGACAGATACTCGAACACAGAGGAATAACAACAGGCGCGCATATCGAACGAATAAAAAATGTATGCGATGAAAGATTTGACCCCGTAAATGTTTCAGCAATGCAGCTTAATGCTGTAAAGAGCGGCTTCCCTGTTATTTCGGCAGGCGTTGAAGAAAAAATGCGCGAGGTCATAAACAGCGCAAGAATGAATATGAACAGCGTAGGCGGGATAGTTGAATGTGCTGCAGTTGGATTTCCTGCGGGAATAGGCTCGCCGATGATGGACGGACTGGAAAATATAATTTCACGTTTGGTTTTTTCAATTCCTGCGGTAAAAGGAATTGAATTCGGAAACGGTTTTTCATGCGCGGATATTTTCGGCAGTGAGAACAATGATGAATTTTACATTGAAAACGGAAAAGTTCTTACTAAAACAAACAACCACGGAGGAATATTGGGCGGGATAAGCTCGGGCATGCCTATAATTTTCCGAGCTGCATTTAAACCCACGCCGTCTATTTCACGTCTGCAGAAGAGCGTTGATTTCAAGGAAATGACCGAAACAGAGCTTGAAATAAAAGGAAGGCACGATCCGTGCATAGTGCCGCGTGCAGTGCCTTGTGTAGAAGCGGCACTCAATATCGCGCTTTTGTCTGCGATGATAAACGATCCGAAAATTTAAAAAGAATTTAAAAAGGAGGATTTAGCTTTGGAAGTTCCAAGAATACGAGTTGAAAATATTGACGATATTTGCGTGCTGATATGTCACCTTATCTACTCCCTCGGTTGTCCGCTGTCTAAAAATCAACTTATTGAAATAACATCTCTTGAAGACGCAGTAAACTATTTCGGACTTATGAAAGCCCTTGATAAAGCAAAAGGTCATTTGCTGAAGGCTGTCGTAACGGACAATGAAACGGTATATTCAAATACAGAATTCGGGGTAAAGGCTGCTCGTGAGCTTGGTTCAAACGTTCCGCTCTCAGTGCGTGATAAAATGTTTAAAGAGGCTATAAGGGTCTATACACGTGACGCTATGAAGAAAAAAGGCTCTATGATAGCCGTAAGATATATCGAAAATTCTGACAAAACTTGTACTATCGGCGTCAGGATAATGGACGAGGAAACTACAAAGCAGAAATATTTCCTTGAAATTACCGCTGAAAATTCTGAAAAAGCTGATTATATCAAGAATAAGATAAAAAACAAACCAAAGGATTTTGTAAAATATCTTGATGATTATTTTTACGAATAATTTTATAACAAAGACGGCTTGAAGTACATCAAGCCGTTTATTTATCTTTTTAATTATTAAACATCTCGGTTTCATTACCTCCCGAAAGGCTGACGTTGTCTAGAGAAAGCCATTCGTTCTGCGGTCCGCATACAAGTCTTGAGCAGATATAAGCGCAGCGCAGGCTGAGAACCGTCCGAGCCTTATAGCTTCCGGAACGTGTTATCTCAACAGCGAGAGCGGCGTCGGGATTTTTTCCGTCAATAAGCGAAAGAGGTATCATAAACGCCTCTAATTCAGCGTCGGGAAGATAAGCGGGAACTGCGGCTTTAAAGTTTCGTTTAACGCGCTTTTCGGCAGCTGCAACTGCGTTCCGCAAAGAATTTTGTATCCTGAAAGCTAACTTTCCACTTAAAGAATACAACTCTTTTATCTTGTCATAGAGCTTTATTTGTTGTTCTTTTTTTGTTTCGGTTTTTATTCTCGGAATAATATCCATTGCCTCACGAACGTCAAAAAACTGTTCGGAAAGATATTCGAGCGGAAAACGCTCTATATTATCCAAAAACAGCCGCTCGTAGTCGATATACATATATTTTTCTGTATCAAATATCAGAGCTTCGCTGTTTTGAAAATAAACTGCCTGTCGCGGCAACCTGTCAAATATATCACGGATATTTTTACCCTTGATACTTGAAAACGCCGTACAAAATCCCACAAGTTCATAATCGCCATATTCGTTATATTCAAAACAAGCAAAAATATCGTCGTAATTTTTATCTGCAAGTCCTGTGTTAAATGCGGCAAAATTTCTCGAAAAGCAAAACTTTTTCTCGGATATTATTTTTTTCAGCGTATAACTTAAATACTCTCCAAGTATATGGAGATCCCATTCTTCATCTAATGCAATTGCTTTCAGCTCACGGAGCGTTTGTATATCCGAAAAAGCATAATTTTCGGGATATTTTGCCGAAACAGACATTTTGCTGTCACGGACAAATGTATCGACATAATATAAGAACCACTCTTTTCCCTCGTATGCGCTCGGCTTTAATGTTAGCTCCACACAACTACCGTCGCTCTTTTTATATCTGGTGGGAAAAATCATTTTTCCGCCATAGAAGCGTATAGTTCCGTTTTTTCTTGCCGTATCAAAATCCTCTGTAATGTTATCATTCAACTTAAAGAAATCAACCGATACCCCGTTTTCTTCAATAAAATTTTTGAGTATAGACATCGGCTTTACGGGTAAATTGCAAAAATCGCTTAGCCTTCCCAAAGGAATTTTACTACTTTTCACATATCCCGCATTATAAGCGTCATTATGCACAAATTCACTTTCAAAGGCTTTCGCAGGTCTAACAGATGATTTTCCTACATCTCTGATTGTAACAAGATATTGCGGCACACCACCAAGTATTATCTCTTTTAATTCAAGAAAAGGCAGCTTAGCAAGAAAATCTTTCATTTTCCCATATCCATACTTTAATCTGTCAACTCCGCGATCGGTAAGAAGCTTGCTGATTGCCGCCATATGATGCGGTTTTTCGAGCGCAAAATTATCACAAAGCAAATTATAGATACGCCGTTTTTCTTCATCGGGAATTTCCGAAGGCTTTCTTTCAGAAAAGCCCGAAACGGGAAAATAAGTTCTTGCTTTTTCAAATGAGAAATAAAGGCTCTTTCCATATGAATTAAGATTTTTTGTAATTATTCCGTTTATCATTTGCCCATCATGGCAACGTTCTATCGGGAAAATATATTTATCTCCAAGGAAAACAAGCTTGTCAGACTTTTCCGCTTCTTCAAATCTACTGAAAACCATCTGCTTTATCTGCTGGACAGTCAGATCATTCCCCAATATCTTTGAAAGCGCATAAAGCGACTGCTGTGTCATTTCAATGATATCATCATTTAAAATGATATTTTTAGTTCCAAAAAAATTATCGGCGGGGTGTTTATTTTCACCCGAAATATTTTTGTTTCCGTCGTGCCAATCTTTTATTAAAATAAAACCGCTGTTTCTGTCGTCCTGAAACATAAACACTTCGGGAAAATCTTCGCATAGTTCTTCAAAAGAGCCATATCCAAATTTTTCGGGTGAAAATCCGTTTGTAAACAGCCACTCATAAACTCTCGATAATTTATACAGACCCGCGTCTGTAAATTGTCTTTTAATACAACTATACAACTGTAATTTTTCTTCGTCTTTCAAAATATTTCTCCTGTTTTAATCTGCTGAATTTTCAGAATTATCCGAATTATCCGAATTAACGAGATCCCCTATATCTTCCAGATAATTCGCGTCTTCAATATAAATATGATCTACAAGTTCTGTCAGGCGCGTTTCCGAATAATCCTGAAGATATCTGCCCTCAACATCAAGCTTGTAGCTATGGAAAGTGCTTTGATTTGTGAAATGAAAATCTGTAATATTTATATCCATTATTCTGAAGCCTTCTATTATTTTTTTACAGTCAGCCGCAAATGCGCTCGGCGCTGAATATGCTCCGCCAAATTCAACATTTACAACTACCTTGTCCGCCGCAGACAGCGCCTCAATGCCTTTTGTAACTCCCGTTCCGTCCGGATTAAGGTCAACTTCTACTTCCATTGATTCAATATCCGTTATGTAGCGCAGTTCTTTATAGCTTCTGTCGTAAATTTCCGCCGCAATAGTGCGGTTGTTATATTCAATTTTTTCCTCGTTATAAGAATGATTTAAAACAACGCCCATTGTACAGCAGCCGACAACAAGCACCGCCGAAACAATAACGCTTATTATGTTTATCTTTAATCTTCCGTGGGTTATAAGCAAAGTAACGAGAATTTCTATTCCAAATAAGATCGCCGCTATCGGCGAAAGCTTTAACGGAATAAGATAATCGGGCGACTGTGAAAACAAACAGCAGATCATAATTATTCCGAACGTTATAAGTATAAGTCCGAGAGAGATAACTCCTACGCCCTTTTTTAAAATCTCCCGTGTAAAACGCTCTGAAGCAGCAAAAACGTGTTTTTGATTTTCGGCGTTATATATTTCGGTCGAATGGCGTTTAAGCATTTCATCGAACGCGCCGAGAAGCTGCTTTTGCTTTTCGTCAAGCTCAGGCGCTGATTCTGTTACTGTTTCGTTTACTGTTTCGGTTTCAACCGCATTATCTACCGCTATGCCGCCTTGGTTTTCCTGATTTTCGGTCACTGCTTGTCCTCCCTTCAAAGTAATTCCTGCACTTTAGATTATAACAAAATTTCAATCACTTGTCAATGACGAATATTGTCTTTAATGCTTATTTTTTGGCAATAAAGGTAATAACATAAGATAAAGTGTAACACTTTCAAATACCTCTTCAACTTTTATAAACACTATTTTGTGGTTTTTTCAAACTGTATTTCTCTAAATAACGTTTACTCGCCCTATCCCCCTGCCCCCTTCCCCGAAGGGGAAGGGGGAAAGTCGCGGGGACGAAGTCCCCGCGACCCCTGCTTTTAGAGGTTAGAATGTAAGCGCATTATCCGCCTTACGGCGGATAACGCTGTAAGAGGTAAGAATTTCGGGGAGCTTTTGGAAGATTGCGTTTTTTGATGTTCTGAGAAAGAGGCTGGGGGCTAGAGTTTAAGCCGAAAGGCTGTTCGCTTAAGATAACGCATGAAAAGAAAAAAGAGGTTTGGGTTAAAACTCTAGTCTCTAGCTTCTATCTCTGTAAGCCAAACAACTTTATCTCCAAAACAACCTTTGACTTCTTACCTCTTACCTCTAACATCTTACCTCTAAACAGGAAAAAGCGGTATTCTTCCGAATACCGCTTTTATGTTTGTCAAAGCCAACTAAGCAAATTAAAGCTCTGCAAAATACTTTATAGTTCTTACCATCTGAGAAGTATAGGAGTTCTCGTTATCATACCAAGAAACTACCTGTACCTGGTAGAGGTCGTCGCCAACCTTTGAAACCATTGTCTGAGTAGCGTCGAACAAAGAACCATATCTCATTCCGATAACGTCGGAAGAAACGATCTGATCTTCATTGTAGCCGAAAGACTCGGAAGCAGCAGCCTTCATAGCAGCGTTTATGCCTTCCTTTGTAATGTCAGTCCCCTTAACAACAGCCGTAAGGATAGTTGTAGAACCTGTAGGAACAGGAACACGCTGTGCAGAACCGATAAGCTTTCCGTTAAGCTCGGGGATAACAAGACCTATTGCCTTTGCAGCGCCCGTAGAGTTAGGAACGATGTTAGCAGCGCCCGCTCTTGCTCTTCTGAGGTCGCCCTTTCTGTGAGGACCGTCAAGTATCATCTGATCGCCTGTATAAGCGTGGATTGTGCTCATAATACCGCTCTGGATAGGAGCGTAATCGTTAAGAGCCTTAGCCATAGGAGCAAGACAGTTTGTCGTGCAGGAAGCGGCAGAGATGATCTGATCTTCCTTTGAAAGTGTCTTTTCGTTTACGGAATAAACGATAGTCTTGAGGTCGTTTCCTGCGGGAGCGGAAATAACAACTTTCTTAGCGCCTGCATTGATATGAGCCATTGACTTTTCTTTCGAGCAATAGAAACCTGTACATTCAAGAACAACGTCAACGCCTATCTCGCCCCAAGGAAGATCCTTTGCTTCTTTTTCAGCGTAAATTTTTAGGGTCTTTCCGTCAACGGTGATAGTGTTATTCTCATCATCAGCGGAAACTGTGTGAAGATTTTCACCGATAACGCCGCAGTAGCCCTTCTGCGCGGTATCATACTTTAAAAGATTTGCGAGCATTGAAGGCTTTGTGAGGTCGTTTATAGCGACTACATCATAACCCTCTGCGCCGAACATCTGTCTGAAAGCAAGACGTCCGATACGACCGAAACCATTGATTGCAACTTTAACTGCCATTGGAATATTCCTCCTGAAAATTAAAATTTGATAATTCCTATCAACTAATATTATACAAAATTTTCCGAAAATTATCAAGTGACTTAGAAAAATTTCTCTAACGATATAAGTAAACTTTTTTCACAATATTTTGTATATTTTGCACAAATGCGTTCTTTTATTTCACTTTTTTTAACCGATTTGTTGCAAAGATGTTTTAAACCTTAGCCGTATACCCGCTCTTTGTCGGTGGGGTGTAGGTCTTGTTTAACTCCACGTAGGATTCAACGCTTGACGAGCAGCTTGTCTGGTTGCCGTAACCGTCGTAGTAATAGTAGTAGACGGGGACTTTTACGGTTGCGGGCGGTGGTGCTGTGTCAATGACTTTGACATGGATCGTGTAATTATTGCTGACATCGCTTGATGTGACTGTTAAAGTTGCCGTTAGTTTATCTGTTTTGTCAGGGTTACCTACTTCACGCACTCTATATTGCTCTGCTGTATAATGATTTGTGGTAGGATATTCAGTTTCAACGCAAGCCGCGACAGGTGTTCCGTATGCGGTGCTTGGCGTGAATTGTTTGGTGGTGCTTGTGCCTAAGTCGAATGTTGACGTTTTAAGTGAGGTCTGGACGTCGCTGCTGTTGTAGAGGTGGTAGTAGACTTTGATGGTTGTAGGGGGTGGAGTTGATGGGGTAACATCATAGATGTGCAGACCAAAACCTATATTTCCAATTTTGTCAGCATGCTTATATGTATTAGGACTGTTGATTTGACTTTCTGTTGGAGCTTTTAAACCAAATTCATCTTTATCTAAATAGAATGCTACGATCATTGATTTTGTCACTGTCGACATAAATCCATGGCTATAACCACTAAATTTGTATGCTCCCGTACCATCAAGCTCTTTTAAACTTTCATAGTAAGTTCCGTAAAATCTAGCATTTATAAAGTATGATTTTTTACCTGAACTATTAGTATTATAATTTGGATATTTTCTATAAGCTGCGTCGGCAGATGAATAAAGATAGTTAGTCCATAAAGGAATGACGTGTACAGGTTCTACTACAAGCTTAGCTTTTCCTGCGGCAAGTTTTTCAGAAGCTTCTTCTCCTAAATAGTTGTATACCAGCAATGCTGCGTTAGTATAATTTTCAAAATATTTTTTACCTGTCCAATCAGTTGACTTAGCTTTTGCTGTCATCCAAGCTCTTAATTCTTTGCCCTGACCTTTATAAGAACCCAGCATAGGTAGCGGCATACTTGAAGGCATTGTTTGTGTAAGTATTTCTGTAATATTTGCACTGAGGTCGGTACGGACTGTATAGTGACCATAAGCAGACTTTGAATTATAAGTTGCACTGTTATAATTATGCTCTTTGTTTAATATATCGGTAACAAGATACCCGTCACTATCTGATAAAAGTTTACCTGTATTGTAATCTACTAAATAGATACGATAACCTGAATTTTTATATCCCCAACCAATATCAACAGAAACTTTTTCAGAAGGCAATCCTTCTATTACTTCTCCGTCGCCGTTATAAGCAAAAGAAGTGACTGATAAAGGAATGCACATTAGTAACGCCATAAGAACAGAAATCAAACTTAACCATATATATGATTTTTGCTTTGATTGCATAATAATTCTCCTTTCCTAAAATATTTAGTAGCTTTTAATAAGGCACTATTGCACCTGTAAAAGAACCGTATAGAACTACAGTAATGGTTGTAACAGCTAATGTGATGAAGAATACATCATATATAAAGCTCAAAGTAGAAAGTAATATGTTTAATACTACTGATAAAGCTTGTGATTGATTAATATTCATAGTAAATTCTCCTTTCATCAAAAAGATAACCCTCGGTTATTTCACCGAGGGTAACATAATTTATTTAGTTTACTGTAAAATTAGGCGGTCGATAATCGGGATCACCATTAATTATATCAGGGGTCAGACATGGCTTGCCGGCAAGATAATCTTCTTCACTATACCAGTAACCTCTGCCTACCTTCCAAAAACGTCCGCCGGGCCTATCAACCCATTCACCTTCTGCATCACCCATTACACCAGCAAATTGACTTTGTTCGGGTGTATCAGACGAAGTCTCTGCGGGTGTTGACTGCGCCGGCGTGCTTGACGAACTTTGAGCGGGCTTTGATGATGATGCAGGTTTGCTCGAAGAGCTTTGAGAAGGAGTTGACTGCGTTGAAGGTGTTGATGAGGATTGAGTGGGGGTTGAGCTTGAAGAGCTTGACAAACTTGACGAATTTTCCGCGCTTTGACTGCTTAACTCGCTCGATGATCCGGAATCGGGCTTAAAATTATTATAATCACTACTAATATTACTATTATTATTATAAATCGAACTTGAACTAAAATCATTGGTTAATTTCGAGCTTGAATTTTCGCTGTTTTCTGATGAAAAAGTGCTGTTTTCGGACGAATTTTGCACTTGCGAATTTTCGCCCTCTTCGTTTGCCCTCGGAGAACACCCCGCGAGCAGGATAACTGCGATTGCCGAAATAATTGCAATGTTCTTTTTCATAACTACTCCTTTTCATAATCAAAATACTTCATAAACCACAACCCGCGAATATCATTCACTTTAAATTCTTTTCCGTTCAGATATTCAAGAATACCCGCGTCTGTTGTGAATTTAAACCTTATCTTATAAGAGCACAGCGCCTGAAATTTTGCTTTAAACGGCTTGTTCCGTTCATTGCTCCCGTATTTGCCGTCGCCGAGCAGCGGACAACCGATATGAGCAAAATGTGCGCGTATCTGGTGAGTTCTTCCCGTAAGCAAGTCGACCTCTAAAAGCGAAAGGTCTTCCCTGCTTTCTAAAACTCGGTATTTTGTTTTTATCGTGAGAAAGTCCTGTTTAGGAATGTCGGAAATAACAACGCGGTTTTCGTCAGAAAGTTTTTTCAGATATGCCGTAAGCACCGCTTCTTTTTGGGCAGGCTTTCCGAAAACAGCGCATAAATAGAGCTTTTCTATTTCCCTGTCGCGGAGCTTTTGATTTAATATCCGCAATGCCTCGGCATTTTTTGCCGCGATGACTATTCCGCTTGTGTTTCGGTCAATTCTGTTTACAAGCGCGGGAACAAAGCTCTGTTCGTTTTCGGGCTTATACTCGCCTTTTTCTTCAAGATAGCAAAGTATGCGGTTTATAAGCGTGTCCCGAGAGTTTTCGTTATCCTCGTGTACGACAAGTCCGCACGGCTTGTCGCAGAGAAGAATATTTTCGTCCTCGTAAATAACGCTTATCTCGGAAGAAATATCCTTTTTTTCGACTGCCTTTTTTGAAAGCAATTCTTCACTAAGATAAAATCTGAAAACGTCGCCCTCTTTAAGTATCGTGTTAGGCTCGGCTTTAGCGCCGTTCAGCTTTATCCGTTTTTTCCTCATCAGCTTGCAGACAAGAGTTGTTTTAAGATTTGGATATGCTTTTGACAAAAACCTGTCGGCACGCTGTCCTGCGTCATTTTTTTGAACAGTTATCTCAGTCATAATAGCTCCTGTTCAGCCGTTACTGCTTGATCTCGTTTTCGGGGTCGCTCTTTTCTTTCGCTTTCTTTTTCGGGCAGATCTTCCTTATGTAGACAGCGTACAGCGAAAGCGATATTATCCCCGCTGTTGTCCAACCAACAGGCCACGAGAGCCATATTCCCGTTGCTCCGAAATGCGGTTTCAGTATAAACGCAAAGGCCACTCTTAAAATCAGATCGCTGAATGTTGTCACCATAAATGCAACAACTCTCCTGCCGCCGCGCAGTATAGCGTCCGCCGCAAGTTTCAGCCCGACCGCGGCATAAAACGGCGAAACTACAGTCAGGAAATGCACTCCCGCCTCCGCCGCCGCGGCGGTATTTGCATTAGTTTTATCCATAAACAAATAAATCAGATTTTCCGCGAAAATATGGTAGAGTATCGAAAACGCCGCCGATATTACCAACGTTATCAGACTTCCGACGTAAAATCCCTTTTTTACACGGGGATATTCTTTAGCGCCGATGTTCTGCGCCGTAAAACTTGAAATCGAGTTCCCGACTGTAGAACAGCAGGTCACGGCGAATGTATTAAGCTTTATCGCCGAAGCATATCCCGCCACAACATCAGTTCCGCAGCTGTTGACCAAACTTTGAATAAATAGCTGTCCAACCGATACAAAGCTCTGCTGGAAAATACTGGGGATAGAAAGCGACGCAATTTTACCAAGGGTTTTCCATTCAAACAGCTTGTATTTTTCGCTCTTGATTTCGCCTACTCTATGGAGCAGAACGATAAACGCAAGTACCGAGCAAATTCCTTGACAAATAAAAGTTGCCCATGCCGCGCCGGCAACTCCCATTCTGAAAACTGCGACAAACAGCAGATCCAAAGCGATATTTCCGAGCGATGAACCGATAAGAAAATACAGCGGTGTTTTGCTGTCGCCGAGAGCCGTAAAAATTCCCGTACAGATATTGTATACGAACAAGAAAACCAGTCCGAGAACGTAAATATTAAGATAAGTTTTGGAGTCGGAGAAGATCATATTATCCGTTCCAAGTAAATTTAAAAACAGTCCGCTTGTGAAAATACCGACAACCGTAAGCAGCGAAGCGAGGGAAAATGTAGAAATTATCGACGTATAAACCGCCGTTTTCATTCCCTTGTAATCCTTTGCGCCAAAAAGCGTCGAGATGACTACTGAACAGCCTATGTTCATTCCCGTGCCAATTGACAAGAAAATCATCGTGATAGGATAAGATGCACCTATCGCGGCAAGAGCGTCGTTGTTTATAAATCTTCCCGCTATTATGCTGTCGGAGATGTTGTACATCTGCTGGAAAACAACGCTAATCAGCAGAGGTATCGAAAATTGTATCAATATGGGCGTAACCGCGCCGCGGGTCATATCCTTAACCATTGTTCTTAACTTTAATCGTTATTTTTTTAATTTTGCTTCTGCCTTCAAGCGAAGGTCGCGTTCGAGAATTACTTTTCTAAGTCTTATGTTCTTTGGCGTTACTTCTACAAGCTCATCGTCCTGGATAAATTCAAGGCTTTCTTCAAGGCTCATCTGCTTGCAGGGGATAAGGTGCAATGCGTCATCAGAACCCGAAGCTCGGGTATTTGTAAGGTGCTTTTTCTTGCAGACATTTACGACAATATCTCCCGCTTTCGGTGATACGCCGACTATCATTCCCTCGTATACTTCAACTCCCGCGTCAATGAACAATGTCCCGCGCTCCTGGGCGTTGAACAGTCCGTAGGTTACCGCTGTTCCTGTTTCCCAAGCAACAAGAGAGCCTGCCGTTCTTCTGGCAATATCGCCGTAATAAGGCTTATAGCTGTCGAAGATCGTGTTCATAACGCCCTCGCCTTTTGTATCTGTAAGAAATTCGCTTCTGTAGCCGAAAAGACCTCTTGACGGTACGAGATATTCGAGCCTTGTGCGCGTTCCTATCGGGTGCATTTCGACCATTTCTCCCTTGCGCTGACCCATTTTCTCCATAACAGAACCAACGGCGGATTCCGGAACATCTATTATAACGCGCTCTACAGGCTCGCATTTTACTCCGTCAATTTCCTTGTACAAAACGCGCGGTGTGCTTACGGAAAGCTCATAGCCCTCTCTGCGCATGGTTTCAATAAGTATCGAAAGGTGCATTTCGCCGCGTCCCGCAACATTCATGGAATCGGTAGTATCGCTGTCCGAAACACGAAGAGAAACGTCCTTTAATGTTTCACGGATAAGTCTTTCGCGTATCTGGCGTGATGTAACGTATTTTCCGTCTCTGCCCGCAAAAGGAGAGGTGTTTACGGAAAACGTCATTTCTACCGTTGGGTCGCTTATCTTTACAAATGGAAGAGGTTCGGGGTTATTTACCGAGCAGATAGTTTGTCCGATAGTAACACCCTCAATTCCCGAAAAAGCAATTATATCGCCGACAGACGCGCTCTCAACAGGCACTTTGTTCAATCCCTCAAACTGATTGAGCGAAACGATCTTTGCCTTAAAGGGAGCTGTTCTGTTGTGATAATCGCAGACCATTACTTCCTGATTTTGCTTTATAACTCCGCGCTCTACCCTGCCTATTGCAATTCTTCCAACATAATCGTTATAATCAATTGACGAAACAAGCACTTGCAGATCGCCGTTTTCATCGCCTTCGGGCGCGGGGATATGTTCAATTATCTTCTCGAAAAGAGGCTTGAAATCCGTTCCCATTTCGTCGGGATTGTATGACGAACAACCAAGTCTTCCCGAACAGAAAACAACGGGGCTGTCGAGCTGTTCTTCTGTTGCGTCAAGATCGAGCAAAAGCTCTAAAACTTCATCTACAACCTCATGGTTTCTTGCGTCGGGGCGGTCTGTTTTGTTTACTACTACAATTATCTTATGACCAAGTTCAAGAGCCTTTTGCAGAACAAAACGCGTCTGCGGCATTGTTCCCTCAAAGCTGTCTACCAGAAGTAAAACGCCGTTTACCATTTTAAGTATGCGCTCTACCTCTCCCGAAAAGTCGGCGTGTCCGGGAGTATCTACTATGTTTATCTTTACGCCGTTGTACATACAAGACGTGTTTTTTGCGAGAATAGTAATTCCGCGCTCGCGCTCGATATCGTTGTTGTCCATAACGCGATCCTGGACGGCCTGATTTTCGCGGAACGCTCCCCCCTGCTTTAACATTTCGTCGACGAGCGTTGTCTTTCCGTGGTCGACGTGCGCTATTATCGCAATATTCCTAAGATCTTCTCTAACCAAATTTGCTCACTTTCCTTTTTCTTGATATAGATTTACACCAAAAGTATTATACAATAAATTCGCAAGAATTTATTGTATAATTGTCCATTACCGCACGGAGCAAAATTTTGTAAAAAATTTTGCGGATGTGCGTGGACATAAATGTATAATAATCGCTCTGCAATTATTATACAACATTTTCCTTATTTCTACAAGATGATAATTTAAAAACCGTGTTTTTAATTATTTTAATCAAACAATAACCCCTGTTTTTATGCAATTTAACAACAATCAAGCGGCATTCCCCCGAAAATTCTTTTCGGTTTCAACTCTAAGCTCCGAGCCGTCGCTTACTATAACAATATTTCCGTCACGGGAAGTGGCGTAAAACTCATAACAACCTACGTTTTCAAGGCGGTCAAAAACCTCGCTCCGAGGGTGTCCGTAGTAATTTATCTCCGCAACTTCAAACACGGCTATATCGGGCGTTACTTTTAGTAGAAACTCCTCTGAGCTTGAACCCGCGCTTCCGTGGTGACCGACTTTTAAAACGTCAACGTCAATATCCGCTCCGCTTTCAATGAGATCCTTTTCGCCTATGCTCGTAAGATCTCCCGTAAACAAAAACGAATTTTCGCCGTTTACAAATTTAGTAACTACTGAAAAATCATTAAGGTCGTCATAGTAGTCTACCATTGGCGCAAGTATCTCAATATAACTGTCGTCGTCAATATAATATTTTTCACCTACTTCGGCGTATTCCGCGTCAATGTTTTTCATGTCTATTTCCGCCATCATTTTTAAATAGCTTACAGTGTCGGGAACAAGATCTACGGGTATTCTCGGCATTATGATCTTGTCAACCTTATAATCCATAAGTACTTTATATATGCTGCCGATATGGTCGCCGTGAGGGTGGGTGCATATGACCAGATCTATTTTTTCTATCTCCTGAAATTTCAGATAGCCGAAAATATTTCCCGAAGTATCGCTTAACCCTCCGTCAATAAGGACTGTATAATTATTCATGACAATAAGTTCACTGTCCGCCTGTCCTACGTCTATAAAATGTACGACAGCTTCATTTTCTTTGGGTTTTATAAGCGGCTTTATGCCGCCTCCGAAAAAAATGACAACATCGTTTGAAGACGGTATCCATTCGATTTTAAGATATTTATCGTTTATAAAGAAAAACAGTGCTGCAACCGAAATAATTATCAGCACTGTCGATACAACTTTTCTGTATATCTGTTTAACGCTTGGTTTTCTTTTTCTGGTTATTGGTTTCTTTCTTTTGGGCATTGTTTTTCCTTTCGGGAAGTGTTTTGTCGGGAGCAATCAGACATTCTCCGCCAAATCCGATGAGGTCGCGGCGCTTTGCAATAGTCAGCGCTTTTTCCACAAGAGCGCGGTTCTTTGGCATAAAATACTGTAACAAAGCGCGCTGCATTGCCTTTTCTTCGGCAGTTCTAGGAACAAATACGGGTTCCATTGTATAAGGATCTAATCCTGTGTAGAACATTGCCGTGGAAATAGTTCCGGGAGTAGGATAAAAATCCTGCACTTGCTCCGGACGGATATTGTGCTTTTTCTCAAACAGCGCAAGTTCTATCGCGTCATTAAGCGTACAGCCGGGGTGCGAAGACATAAGATAAGGCACAAGATATTGTTCTTTTCCGCATTTTTTTGTTGCCTTATAAAACTTTTTTTCAAACTCCTCGTATACTTCAATATGCGGCTTTCCCATTAGATCGAGAACTCTGTTTGAGGCATGTTCGGGCGCAACTTTGAGCTGACCGCTGACATGAAATTCTACAAGCTCGTCGAGAAAATTTGTGTTCTTGTCAAGAAGCAGATAATCAAACCGAATGCCCGAACGAATAAAAACCTTTTTCACATTTTTTATTGACCGCAGTTTACGCAAAAGCGCAATATAATCGCTGTGGTCTGCGTTAATGTTTTTGCACGGCGTCGGAGCTAAACACTTTCTGCCTTTGCAAAGTCCGTGTTCTTCTTGATTTTCGCAGGACGGGTGACGGAAATTTGCCGTTGGTCCGCCGACGTCGTGTATATATCCCTTAAAATTCGGCTTTTGTGTCAGCATAACCGCTTCGTTTAAAACCGACTCTTCGCTTCTTGTCTGAACTTTTCGACCTTGGTGAAGTGCAATTGAACAGAAATTGCAGAACCCGAAACAGCCGCGGTTATGTGTTATCGAAAACTCTATCTCCTGTATTGCGGGAACGCCGCCGTCTTTTTCATACATCGGGTGGTAAGTGCGCATATACGGCAGTTCGTATGCATAGTCAAATTCCTTTTGAGTTACGGAGCGCTGCGGCGGATTTTGCACAAGCATCATATTTCCGTGGCGCTGGATAATTGTTCTTCCGTAAACCTCGTCCTGCTCGTCATACTGTTTTCTGCAAGCCTTGGCATAGGCTTTTTTGTTTGTGCTTACTATTTCATAGCTGTCGCACTGAACAGCGCCGAGGGGCGTATTTTCGGGCTTTGTTAGATAACAAGTCCCTCTCAGGTCGTGCATATCCGAGAGCTTTTGTCCCTGTTTAAAACGGTTTAGCATTTCCGAGAGCGTGACTTCTCCCATTCCGTACATAAGAAGATCCGCGCCGCTGTCAACCAGAATTGACGGCATAACTTTGTTGCTCCAGTAGTCGTAGTGTGCAAATCTGCGCAACGACGCTTCAAGACCGCCTATTTCTATCTCCGTATCGGGAAACAGGCGCTTTAACGCCTTGCAGTAAGTTATCACCGCCCTGTCGGGGCGCTTTCCTCCCTTTCCTCCCGGAGAATAAGCGTCGTCGTTACGCTTTTTCAGTGCAACGGTATAATTCGACACCATACTGTCAATGTTCCCGCCCGTCACCATAAAACAATGTTTCGGCTTTCCAAGCTTTCTGAAATCATTGTCGCTTATCGGCTGGGCGATAATGCCGACCGAAAATCCAGCCGCTTCTACCATACGCGAGATTATTGCAATACCAAACGTAGGGTGATCTATATAAGCGTCGCCCGTAACGCAGATAAAATCAAGCTGTGATATTCCGCGTTCTTCAAGGTCTTTTTTGCATACAGGCAAAAACGGCATAAATTATCCTCTCAATTCACTTTCTATAAATTCAAACAGTTTCTTTCTTAAAACTTCACCGCGATTGTTTTTAAACCACTCGTACGACTGTTTTAAGCCCTCTCCGAGCGGCTTTACATTCGGCATAAGCCTTGACATTTCCGAAACGTCAAGAGCGTATTCATAATCGTAAAACGGAAAGAAACTTCTTTGGCTAATATTTTTATGTACAAACTCAGATTCGGGAGATTTCCCCAAAACTTCATAACAAATGCTTGCCCATTCGATAATATCGACAGAGCAGGGATTTCCAACGTTGAAAACTCGCCTTTTCGGTTTCATTTCAAGAATTATCTCAATAAATCGGCACATATCTTCAATGTCGAAAAATTGCAGCTTCATTTTTCCGTTTTTGGGAACATAAAATTTGCGGTCTTGCTCGGCACATTCAAAAACAAACGCCTCTCGGTATAGGTTGTTGTATTTTCCGTAAAGATACGGCGGGCGAAGTATGTAAGCGTTTGGAACACGTTCAAGCAGACGTTTTTCAGCCGCGATTTTATTTGTGCCGTAATCGCCCCATATTTTATTCGCGCCTGTTGGCATTTCCTCGGAAAACGGTTGAGGTAGGGTTTCTGGATAAACTGCGCTTGAGCTTATCATAATATAGTTTCCAAATTCACCCAAGCCGTCAAGCAAATCGTCAATATCCGCAGAATTATAAGCCGTTACGTCGATAACCGCGTCAAACGAGTATTTTTTCAGCACATCTCCGAGCGCGTGCCTGTCGGCAATTATCGGAACAACGCCCTTTGACTGACGACGCGTGCCGCGGTTTAAAACGTATACCTCGTTTTCTTTTGAGAAATATTCCGCTGTAAAGCGGCTTGCAAATACAGTTCCGCCCGTTACGAGAATTTTCATAGTCCTCCAAAATCAGTCGCCGCAAATTTCCCTTGCTATCTTATTCGCTCTCTTGTACACTTCGTCAGCGTCAACAGTCAAAAACTTTCCGTCCTCGTACAGAATTTTCCCGTCAACAACGGTCATCTTTACATTCTGTTTAGAACCTGCGTAAACGAGATTTTTCGCAATGTTGTGAACAGGCTGCATATTCGGTTGCGCAAGGTCGATAACTGCAAGATCGGCGCGCTTTCCTACGGCGAGAATATCGCAGTCATTAAGACCCATAGCTCTCGCACCGCCTTTTGTAGCCATTTCGAGCACCCCGAACGCAGGACACGCTGCCGCGTCGTTTTCCTTGACTTTCTGCAATCCCGCGACAAGAAACATTTCCTTAAACATATCAAGGCAGTTATTAGATGCCGCGCCGTCTGTCCCTATTGCGAAATTTGTCATGCCGCGGCGTTTCATTTCGCAAATAGGCGCAATCCCACTCGCAAGTTTAAGATTTGACGCAGGGTTTGTCACCATGTACAACCCCTTATCGCGGAAAATCTCCATATCGCGCTCGTCAAACCAAACGCAATGAAAACCGCCGCCGCCGTATTCAAACATTCCAAGCTTGTCGAAAAGCTGAGTAGGGGTCATTTTATAGCGCTCGACACAGCCCTCGACCTCCGCTCTTGTTTCGCTATTGTGCGTGAACATCGGCGCTTTGTACTTCTGAGCAAGTTTTGCAAGACCCTCAAGCGTTTCAAGCTTTGTGGTATACTCCGCATGAAAACCGAGCTGATATGAAATAAGCGGGTCATAATTATTGTAAGTGTTGTATTCTTCCTCAATGCCCTCTACAGTGCCGCCGAAATCGTTTATCGAGCCGCAAATTACCGTTCTAAAGCCCATATCTGTATTAGCTTTAGCGTAGCTTGGGAGCTTGAAATACATATCAAAGCTTGAAGTTATACCACTTGTAAGATATTCCATATTGCCAAGTTGAGTGAAAACATAAATTGCTTCCTCCGTGAGCTTTGCCTCGTGCGGGAAAACCTGTTCATAAAGCCAGTCGTTAAGCGGCAGATCGTCTGCAAACGAGCGCAGAAAAGTCATAGCGGTGTGAGTATGCGCGTTTTTAAAACCAGGAATAATCAGATTTCCGCAAAGGTCAATTTCGCGGTCAAAATTGCCGTCCTGCTTTTCACTGCCGACATAGGAAATCAAACCGCCGTCGGTGCAAAGCTCTCCGCTTATTATGTTTTCATTCTCCATTGTTAGGATTTTCGCGTTGTAAAAGCGCAGTTTCATAAAATCTCCCTCCAATAATCAGCCGAACAGTTTCTTGAGCGAGCTTGTATACGGATAGCGGCAAATTCCCTTTTCTGTAACTATCGCGGTTATAAGCTCGGCGGGCGTTACGTCAAACGCAGGATTAAAACATTTTACTTCATTTTCGGCAACAGGCTTTTCAAAGAACTTTGTCTTTATTTCATCGCTGTCGCGTTCTTCAATTTCTATCTTGTCGCCGTTTTCGCAGTTAAAATCAATAGTAGAACTTGGACAGAAAACGTAAAACGGGATATTGTGGAACTTCGCGTTTATCGCGACAGAGCGCGTTCCTATCTTGTTTGCGGTGTCGCCGTTTGCAGCTACTCTGTCACAGCCTACAAAGCAGGCGTTTATTTTTCCCTGCGACATCAACAATGACGCGGCATTGTCGCAGATAAGCGTAACGTCTATTCCCGCATGGTTAAGCTCAAAACTTGTGAGCCTTGCTCCCTGTAAGAGCGGGCGTGTTTCATCACTGAACACATGAAAGTTATATCCCTTTTCTTTGCCCAGCAAAAGCGTTCCAAGTCCCGTTCCATATTCGGACGCAGCAAGCGCTCCCGCGTTGCAGTGGGTCAGAATGCCGTCACCGTCATTCACGAGAGTAAGTCCATATTCGGAAATCGCTCTGCACATCTGCCTGTCCTCGTCATAAATTTTCGTACACTCCTCATAAAGCAAAGGGATCGCCGATTTTTTATCAGCGCCCTTTGCCGCCGAAAGCATACGCTCGACAGCATGGGAAAGATTTACCGCTGTAGGTCTTGATGAAACAAGATAAAGTCCGAGCTTTTTTAATTCGTCAAAAAAATTATTTTCACTAAGTTTTTTCGCACAGACATACATTCCAAATCCCGCGGCAATGCCTATAGCGGGAGCGCCGCGCACCCGAAGCTCTTTTATAGCTTCATAAACCGCTTCGGGCGTTTCAAGTTGCAAAAACTTTATCTCATTTGGAAGAAGCGTCTGGTCGATTATTTCAACAGCGTTTTTGTCCTCGGAAAGTCTGACTGTAAAAATTTTGTCCATATTTGTTTTCTTAGTTGAAATACACAAGCTCGCTGTCTGCTTTTTCGGTCGGAGCTACAGATCTTGCAAGAATAACAGGTCCTACTCCTCTGTAAACTTCTTGCTTCTCTCCGACAATTCTGCCTGTAACTTCAACCCAATCTCCGTCTTTAAACTTACTTTCATCAGGGCATTTTACAAGTATACCCACCACCTGAATATCGTTTGCACAGCAGGTCATAGCTCGTCTTGAAATAACGAAATAGCCTTTCGGGACATTTTTCGCTCTAAAAACCATTCCGCGGACTCTGATGTTTCTGTTGTTATAGCGCCTTGAGTTGCTCATTATATCGACATACCAAAGCCCGAAATCATCATGAACAATATCAATAGGGTCGGCGTTTACGTCAAACGGCATTTCGTCATCGCCCTGAAATCCCTGTTCGACCTCGCCGTCCATATACTCAAACATCATGTCAATGCGAGGATTTAACGATTTCAAGATCCTGCGCAGGCGCTTTTTATCAACTTTTCCCTGTTCACAGCGATTGAATATAACAATATCAGCGACCGCGATATTATCCGACAAAAGCTGTCGCATATTGTTGAGATAAACATCAAATCTTGTGTGATCCACAAACATAAATATCTGGTAGAAGACCCAGTTTTTCGGAGCTTTCTGCTCCATATCCCTAAGGCTCCACATTCCGTTATATTCGAGCATAACCCTTGAGGGTCTGTGCTTTTCTATAAGCGCCGTGAGGTTTTCGGGATTAAAGTCTTCTTCATTCTCAATAAATTCCACAACAGACTTGGACGCTTTCAAAATTTTCTCGTCATATTCGACTTCGCCGTCCTCGCAGGCAATAACCAGCGTTCTCTCGCCTCTGCTGAACTCTTTATCATTCAGTGTTTCAAGAATAAACGACGTTTTTCCGCTTTCGAGAAAGCCTGTCATTAAATAAACGGGTATTTCCATTTTATACTCCAATCAGACACCGAAAAGTACCTTTATCTTTTCTTCGTCAAGCTTTGAACCGATAACGCACATTTTTCCCGTAACGTCCGCAGAACCGTTCCTTATCTCATATTCCTCGGGAACAAAGTCAAACTCGATCCAGCCGTCCTTGCCCTCTACAATGCCCTTCGCTCTCAAAACAACGCCGTATTCCTCGTTTGAGAGCTTTGAAAGCGCATTTTCCAGTTCTTCCTTTGTAAACTTCTTTGCCGTTTCAATTCCCACGGAAGTAAACACTTCGTCTGCATGGTGGTGATGATGGTGATGATGTTCGTCGTGGCAGTGACATTCCTCGCCGTCGTGGTGATGATGATGTTCATCTTCGTCATCGTCGTCATCATGATGGTGATGATGTTCATGCTCGTCTTCATCGTCGTCATCATCATGATGAGCAAGCGTTTCTTTAAGCAGATCGTCGGCAAATTTGTTTTCATTTTCAATTGCCTGCAATATCTGCGCACCGCTTATATCGTCCCAATTTGTAGTAACAATTGTAGCGTTAGGATTAAGCTCCTTTATCTGAGCGATTGCCTCCGCGAGTTTTTCATCACTAAGCTTCTGAGAACGGCTCAAAACAATGGTCTTTGCTGTTTCGACCTGATTTTTATAAAACTCTCCAAAGTTCTTCATATACATTCTGATCTTTGTCGCGTCAACAACGGTCGTATAACTGTTTAGAACGATATTTTCATTTTTGATATCCAAGACCGCTTTTATAACGTCTGAGAGCTTGCCTACGCCTGACGGCTCGATCAATATTCTGTCGGGGGCAAATTCTTCAAGAACCTTCTGAAGAGCCTTTCCGAAATCACCTACCAATGAACAGCAAATGCAGCCTTGGTTCATCTCGGTGACCTGAATGCCGGCGTCCTTCATAAATCCGCCGTCAATTCCTATCTCACCGAACTCGTTTTCGATAAGGACAAGTTTTTCACCGTTATAGCCCTCTTTCAAAAGCTTTTTTATGAGCGTTGTTTTACCTGCTCCCAAAAAACCCGAAAAAACATCTATCTTTGTCATTTTATACACCTCATATGCCTTTCACTTAAATTTGCAAATCCCATATTTGCATTACACATTATATTGTACCACTTTTTTAAATTATAGTCAATATCTTTTATGTAAAAAATACCATATATAATTAAGCTCATAGATAAAAATGTCCCGTCCTGTAAAAACAGAACGGGACAAATCTAATCAAATATTACTGATCTTTTTTCTTGCGCTTGATAGAAGCCGCCGCAACAGTAGCTCCAAGAGCAACCGCTGCACCTATGCCCAATCCGGCAGATGTATCTTCGACACCTGTATAAGGATTATCGCCAAGCGGAACATCATCTTCGTCGATTATAACGATATCATCAAAATGATTATCATCAGAATCACTGTCGATAGCAGTATCCGTATCATCATCGAAATCATCCATCTCGATATCATCAACAACTATCGTATCATCACTCGGAGTGTCAGTATCCTCCGGAGCGTCAACAACCTCGTCGTTGGTGTTATCAATTGTCGGTTCATCCGGTGTCTCGGTCTCTACAGGTTCTTCTGTAGGCTCATCAGGTGTTTCATCTACTGTAGGCTCATCAGGTGTATCATCAACAGGCTCATCGGGAATATCATCTTCAGGAAGATCTTCTTCGTCAGCGTCAACAACATTATCCTCGGTGTAGTCATCATCTACATCAGGTTCATCTTCAACATCTGTAACATCATCTGTTACCTGATCCTCGGGTGTATCGTCATCAACTGTGGGCTCATCGGGTGTGTCGTCCGTTGGCTCATCGGGTGTATCGTCCGTGGGCTCATCAGGAGTATCGTCCGTTGGCTCATCAGGAGTATCGTCTGTGGGCTCATCGGGTGTATCGTCCGTGGGCTCATCAGGAGTATCGTCCGTTGGCTCATCAGGAGTATCATCTGCGGGCTCATCGGGTGTATCGTCCGTGGGCTCGTCAGGTGTATCATCTGTGGGCTCATCGGGTGTGTCGTCCGTAGGCTCGTCAGGTGTATCATCTGTAGGCTCGTCGGGTGTATCGTCCGTGGGCT
>CANQFZ010000003.1 GCA_947600065.1 uncultured Clostridia bacterium
GTAGCTATTAACATTATAACTTATTTGAGGTCGTTTGTCTTCTCTTTTTGTAACATATCTATTGTATCATAACATTTTTCAAAAATTATTGACATTTTTTTTGAATTGTGGTATCATTAAAAGCAAATAAATCTTATGGAGTATAATGTGAAACGTACATTATCTGTTTTAATTTTAGCTTTGTGCATTTTCCTTACGTCCTGTAAAGCCGAAGAAGAAAAGACCTCGCTCAGCTTTTACGCCATGGACACTATTATGAGCATAGATGCATACGGAGAAAACTCCGAGTCAGCGAGCCTTGCGAAGGACTGCGTTTTGTCACTTGAAAAGCTGCTTTCCGTGACAGATGAAAACAGCGAGCTTTTCGCGCTCAATAAGAGCGGTTCGGCTGAACTCGGCAATGAAACGCTCGAGCTTATAAAGTATGCTTTGGATATGTCCGAAAAGACGGGCGGCGCGCTTGACCCCACGATTTATCCCGTTCTGCGGGAGTGGGGATTTACCGTTGGAGAATACAAAATTCCCGACAGCGAAACGCTTTGTGCGCTTTTAAACAATGTTGGCGCGGATAAAGTTCATATAAACGAAGACGGTGTAACCCTTGACAGCGGCGTTATGCTCGACCTTGGAGCAGTCGCAAAAGGATATGCGAGCGAGGAGTGTTATAAAATACTCAAAGAAAACAACGTCCGCTCCGCTCTTATAAATCTCGGAGGAAATATTCGCCTTTTAGGGAACAGACCCGACGGAAATCCTTGGAAAATAGGCGTAGCCAATCCGCTTTCACCTAGTGACAATTTAGGCATACTTTCGGTCGCTGACTGCGCTGTCGTCACTTCGGGAAATTATCAGCGCTATTTTGAAGAAAACGGCAAAACATACGGACACATTATCGACCCAAAAACAGGTTTCCCCGCAGACAACGACCTGCTTTCAGTTACAATAATCTCCGACAGCGGCACGCTCTGCGACGCGCTTTCAACGGCACTTTTCGTAATGGGCAGCGAAAAAGCCGAGCAGTTCCGGCGCGATAACAAGAATTTCGAGGCGGTCTTTGTTTTAAAGGACAATACCGTCCATGTTACCGAGGGAATTTACGGAAGTTTTTCCCTTGAAAACAAGGATTTTGAGCTTATAAAAATCGAATAAAAAACAGATCCCCCGAATTATTATCCGAGGGATCTTTTTTGATTATTCGCGAGTATGGCAAAAATTACTTTCTTGCGCCCTGCTCGTAGCTTTCGATCATTTTCTTGACCATCATTCCGCCGATAGAGCCTGCCTGTCTTGCAGTGATGTCGCCATTATAACCGTTTCCGAGATTAACGCCGACCTCATTTGCCGACTGCATTTTAAGGCTCTCGAGATTAGCTTTAGACTGTTTGTTAGACATAGTTATTCTCCTTGAATTAAAACTTTAATGCAAAGACCGTATGCTCTTAATAAAAACACACTTTTCCTGTCGGCAATATTCCCGCCGACCATAACAGCTTTGCCCGATATTCCGCAAAGCCTTTTTTCAATTTGTTTGCCTTTGCTGTATTATTATTTTCAGTGCACACAAAAATATTATAGGGAATTGTTTCTGAATTAGTTAAAAACTGTATTGCAAAAAAATCGTTTATGGTTTATAATATAAGTGTACAGATATTTTTAGGAGTGATAATTTGAATAAATTAAAAAAGATTTTTGCGGCGGCGTTGTGCTTGTCGATTATATTTTGCGCTGCAGGTTGTGAAAGACAATATTTCACGCCTATGGGCAACAGCTCTTCCGACAGCGATAATTACAGCGACAGCAATAATAACAGCAATAATGACGGCAGTAACAACGATACTTCTGTTGATGAAATGACCGTATTTGAAATGGTCGAGGATATGAAGATCGGCTGGAATTTGGGAAATACGTTTGACGCGAACGAATGTACATGGCTTACTGACGAAATGCAGTATGAAAGCGCATGGAACGGCGAAATGACCCGCGAGGAGCACATAAAAGCGCTTAAAGACGCAGGCTTTAACGCCGTGAGGATACCTGTTTCGTGGCATAATCATGTTGACGGCGATTATAACATAAGCGCGCCATGGCTTGACAGGGTAGAAGAAGTGGTGAAATGGTGCCTTAACAATGATATGTACGTTATTCTCAATATCCACCACGACAACAGCACGCAGTTTATGTATCCGAATAATCAATATCTCGAACAGTCAAAAAAATATGTTACTACTATCTGGAAACAGCTTTCCGAAAGATTTAAGGATTACAGCCATAAACTGATATTTGAGAGCATGAACGAGCCGAGACTTGTCGGTCATAACAACGAATGGTGGATAGACCCGAACAACGCCGACTGTAAAGAGGCTATCTCCTGCATAAACGAGATAAATCAGGCGTTTGTGGATACCGTCCGCGCTTCCGGCGGGAACAACACCTCGCGTTATCTGATGTGCCCGGGATATGACGCTTCGGCAGACGGCGCATTGAATGACGGGTTCGTCCTTCCGACAGACCCCGTTTCCGAAAACGAAAGCCGCATAATAGTGACCGTCCATGCGTATCTCCCATATGATTTCGCGCTGAATGAATGGGGAACGAACTCGTGGTCTGTTTCAAACAAAAATGACACCGACGGCGTAACTGTCTTTATGGATAATCTTTACAACAAATTTATCAGCAAGGGAACGGCAGTTATAATCGACGAGTTCGGCGCCCGCGATAAAAACGGCAACCTTGATGTAAGGACGGAATTTGCCGCATTTTATGTAAAGTCCGCAAGAGAGCGCGGTATGACGTGCTTCTGGTGGGACAACAACTTTTTCGGTTCGGGCGGCGAAGCTTTCGGGCTTCTGGACAGAGCGTCAAACACATGGAAATTTGAAAGCATAGTAAAGGCTCTTGTAGAAAATTCGTGAAAGAGGAAATATGCACCCTGTTCTGATTATTCTTGTTTTAAGTTTAATTTGCGCAACAGTGCTTTGCGTTATTATCGGAAATTTCCGGTTGATTTTAGCACTGTTTGCGGGAGCGGCTGTAGGCTTATCTTTGCTTTTCTGGATAATATTAGCGATATTTTCCGCCGTCGTACCGCATGGGAAAATCTATCGCGAGCCGTCGGGCGTATACCTTTGGCTTTTAAACCTCGCCTATGCGTTTGTCTGCGAGGGCGCGGGCGTTAAAATAAGGCAGAGCGGGCTTGAAAAGTTGCCGAACGAGCCGTTTCTTCTGGTGTCAAATCACCGTTCGCAGCTTGACAATATGGTACAATGCCTTGTCCTAAGACCTAGAAAGATAGCGTTTATAGCCAAAGCCGAGCTTTTTAAGATACCCATTGTCAGAGGCATGATAACGCGCAGTTGTTATATATCGCTCGGCAGAAAAAGCTCAAAGGGTGACAGATCGGCTATAGAAACAGCCGAGGACTATATAAACCGAAAGGTTATGTCCATAGGCGTTTATCCCGAAGGACATCGCGGAAAAGACAGAAAAATGTTAAAGTTCCATGCAGGCAGTTTAAAAATAGCCATCGACACGGGCTGTCCTGTTGTCGTTTCGGCAATTATGGGCACCGAAAAAGTGCACAAGCGTTTTCCGTTTAGAAGGACGGAAGTCCGCTTTGATATAATCGAAACGCTTGACCCGAAGGGCAGAAAATCAATTGAGCTTTCGGAAGAGATACAGGAAAAAATAAGAAAACACATTGAGGAGAATGAACAATGATAGTTTATTACAATCCGCTTGCGGCAAACGGAAAAGGACTTGAAAATGCTCAAAAGATAAAAGATCTTAGTGATGAAAAAATTGAGTTTAAGGATATTCGCAAGGTCGATTATGCCGATATTCTCAAAAGCGAAGAAAAAATAGTTCTGTGCGGCGGCGACGGAACGATAAGCCGACTTGTAAACAGCGTAGACGAAATTCCCGACGAGCGCGAAATTTATTATTTCCCCGCAGGCACGGGAAACGATTTTACGCGCGATATAGGAAAAGACGGACTTATTCTGTTAAATCCGTACATAAAAGACCTTCCGACAGCGACTGTAAAAGGAAAGAGCTTTAAGATACTAAACGGCGTCGGCTATGGGATAGACGGTTATTGCTGCGAGATAGGCGATAAGCTCCGTCAGAGTTCCGATAAGCCCGTAAATTACCCCGCTATAGCCATAAAGGGCGTTCTTTATGATTTCAAGCCTCGGAATGCCGTTGCCATAGTAGACGGAAAAAAGTACGAGTTTAAAAAGGTGTGGCTCGCTCCGACAATGAACGGCAGATATTACGGCGGGGGAATGTGCATAACTCCTAACCAGGACAGACTAAACCCCGAACGGAAAATAACCTTTGCCGTATGGCATGACGCGGGAAAGCTCACGACCCTTATGCACTTTTCATCTATATTTAAGGGCGAGCATATTAAATATCCAAAGATGTTTACAATGATAGAAGGCTATGACGTCGAGGTAAAATTCGACCGTCCAACGCCTTTGCAGGCAGACGGCGAAACAATAACTGACGTTGAAAGCTATACAATGAAAAGCGCCGTGCTTGAAAAAAATAAACATACGGTCTGACAGTCAAGCGAAAAATATTACATAAAGGGTGACATTATGAGCAAAAAATATATAAAGGTATGCGCGCTTATGCTGACGGCGGTATTATTTACGGCAGGCTGCAAGCGTTCGGAAAATCAGCGTGTTCCCGATGACAGCTATTATTCGTCCGAGAGCAGCGATTTTTCGGGAGAATTTAATTCTTCCGATATAAACAGCTCGTCCGACGAAAGCTCTGCTTCGGGCAATACGCAAAGCTCAAATCCAAACAACACACAAAGCTCAAATTCCAATAACACTCAAAGTTCAAAACCCAACAACACACAAAGCTCAGATCCCAATAACAATCAGAGTTCAAAGCCCAACAATACACAAAGTTCACAATCCAACAATTCTCAAAGCTCCAAGCCTAACACTAACCAATCGGGAGCGCTCTCGCTTGAGTTCAGGAAAAATTCGAGCTGGCGCGAGGGAAACAATTATTGCGGAACAATTGAAGTCGTTGTGAAAAACAGCGGGAGCAATGTCAATAACTGGAAAGCAAGCTTTTCCGTTCCGAGCGGTTTTAAGATAACAAACAGCTGGAGCGCCGATTTTTCTGTAAACGGAACAACTGTCACTGTTTCGGGAAATACTTCTATTCCGCAGAACGGCTCTGTCACGGCGGGATTTAACTTCAGCTGTCCTTCGGACTTTTCGCCTTCGGGCGGAAACGCAAGCGGCACTTCGCAGAACAACACCCCCGCAAGTACAAGTTCTTCGCAAAATAACAATGACACTATCCCTTCCGAAAACGTTTCGGGTACTGTAGCCGAGCTTCTGGAGAGAGTTCCCGAGGCTAAACAGGGCGACGACTGGCTTCATACCGACGGACGCAGGATACTTGACAAAAACGGAAAAGAAGTCTGGCTTACGGGAGTGAACTGGTTTGGCTATAACACGGGAACAAATACGTTTGACGGGCTTTGGAACAGTCAGCTTGCGCCTACCGTAAAGTCTATAGCCGATCACGGCTTTAATCTTATACGCGTGCCTATATCGGCGCAGCTTATAAACCAGTGGTCTGCGGGAGAATATCCGAGGGCAAATTATAACAACGCATACAACACCGAGCTTAACGATATGAACTCCCTGCAAATATTCGATTATTTCTTAAAGCTTGCCGAGCAGAACGGAATGAAAGTTATGCCCGATATCCATTGCGCCGAAACAGACGCCCAAGGGCATAACGTAAATCTCTGGTATACTTCAAAGGTAACGGTCGAGGATTATTATCATGCGCTCGAATGGTTTGCTGACAGGTATAAGACCAACGACACCATAATCGCCTTCGATATTAAAAACGAACCTCACGGAAAACCCAACGAAACAAATAAAGCTATCTGGAACAATTCTACCGACAAAAACAACTGGAAATACACCGCGGAAACCGCCGCAAAGCGTATACTTGCAAAAAATCCCAATCTGCTGATAATGGTCGAGGGAACGGAAATATTCCCGATAAGCTCGTCCAATATGGATTATCATTCTACCAACAGCAAGGATTATTATTTCAACTGGTGGGGCGGAAATCTTCGCGGAGTAAAGAATTATCCCGTAAATTTGGGACAATATCAGAACAAGCTCGTATATTCACCTCATGATTACGGTCCTACCGTATACGAACAGCCGTGGTTTCAGGGCGGGTATGATTATAACAGCCTTATGAAAGACTGCTGGCACGACAACTGGTTCTATATTTACGAGGACAACACCGCTCCTCTCCTTATCGGAGAATGGGGAGGATTTATGCGCGAGCCTAATCTTAAATGGATGACCTGTATGCGTCAGCTGATAAAGACTTATCATTTAAATCACACCTTCTGGTGTTTCAACGCAAATTCGGGCGACACGGGCGGACTTGTCCTCGACGATTTTAAGACATGGGACAATGAAAAGTATTCGTTTGTAAAAGAAGTTCTTTGGCAGGAGAACGGAAAATTCGTTGGTCTTGATCATGAGATACCGCTCGGCGAAAACGGCATAAATCTGACAAAGGCAAAGGGACTGTAAAAATAATACGGGGAGTTGAATTTTTTGGGGAAGAAAGTCGCTCGTGTGATAGGATATGTTTTCTGCGGGATAATGCTCGCCGTGTGCATATTTTTTGCATTTGTGTCATGGGCATTTACAGCCGAGGAGACCGTAGGCGTTTTCGGCGTTAATATTTATGTCGCAAACGGGGAGAATTTAACAGGCGTTCCCGATAAAAGCGCTGTCATAGTATTCTCATGCGAGCCTTATGAAATAAGCGAGGGAAAGCTACTTTTGTACAAAAACGGCGGAAAGCTTTCGCTCGGCTATGGAAAAAGCTACAGCGTAAATAACGGAGTTTACAGCATAAACGTTATAGAAAACGATAAAGAGCTTATAATAGCAGGGGAAGACCTTGTAGGAAAAGCCGAATACAGCAGCAGGATAATAGGAAAGATAATACTGTTTGTAAAATCGCCTTTTGGTGTATTGTGCATAGCGATCGCGCCTTGTCTTGTGCTCATAATTTTCGATATTATAAGAGCGTCGGTTTCTAAGAGACATGCCGATATTGCCCCCGAAAAGGAGCAGATACTCATAGACAAAGAAGCGCTTAATGAAAAGCTAACTCCCGTACTTACCGCAAACACACAGTCAAACGACGGCGTTCTGTTTTCGTATACGGCTAAGCAGAAAAAGTCTGAAAATAAAACGGAAGACAATGCTCCCAAAACGTCCAAAAGAAACGCGGGAGCCCTGCCGCCCGCTCTGTCAGATAACGGCACAGCAAAAAGCGATCAGGCGTTTTTCTCTCTCACAAGCTCCTCGGAAGAACTCAAAAGCGCATATTTGCGAAGCATAGTTAAAAAGCCCTCGGACGGAATTAAAGCATTGCCGAAGGCTGTCGAAGCGGAAGTTAAGGCGAATATAGAAGCTCCTAAAAATTCCGAAGAAAAAGAAATTGAAAATAAAGAAGTTAAAGCCAAAGATATTGAAGTTAAAAATACCGAAATTAAAGATGATATCGAAGCAAAGAATATTGAAGTTAAACGATCCGAAACTCCAAATAATGACGAGGCAATTACAAAAACCCCTAAAACTTCCGATATTATTGACGATTTACTCGGAGTAAAACGAAGCAAGGTCGATGAAATAATCTCGGAGCTTGAAAATAAAAATAAAAAAGAATAGGTGATATTTATGTCAAGCCACACTCATGCAAAAAAACTTAACAGAATAGAAATTCCTCACTACACAAAGGGCGAGGAAATATTCAACATGACGTCGCACATTGTCGGCGGCGCTCTGGGAATTACCGCGACAACGCTTTGCGTTATTATGGCGGCGCTTCATCATAATGTTTACGGAGTGATAAGCGGCGCGATATACGGCGCGATGATGATAATTCTCTACTGTATGTCGAGCATTTATCACGGACTTCACCCCGAACTCAAAGCGAAAAAGGTTTTCAGGATACTCGACCATTGCGCCATTTACCTGCTTATCGCGGGGACATATACGCCCTTTACGCTTTGTACTATCCGCGAGGCAGATACCGCGCTCGGCTGGGTCTATTTCGGGATACAGTGGGGACTTGCCTCGGCGGGAATTGTCTTAAACGCTATAGATATGAAGCGCTTTAAAACCGTTTCAATGCTTTTGTATCTCGGACTTGGTTGGTGTATAGTGTTTACTATGAAAACAGTCTTTGCGGGAATAGGCGTTGGGGGCTTAGTCTTTCTGCTTACGGGCGGCGTTTGCTATACGATAGGAGCAGTCGTTTACGCAATAGGCAAAAAACACGCTTATATGCATTCGGTTTTCCATTTGTTCGTAGTTGTCGGAAGTCTCCTGCACTTTTTCTGCATACTGTTTTATGTGATGTGATTTTTGTGCAATTTACGTTGTGTCGGATTATACAAATTTTCCTTGCAAAGCGTTTTATAAATAAGAAAGGAAGCCTATGAAAAAAACAACTACCGCAGGAAAAACAGTCGGCATTGTGATGACTGTTGTGATTTGTATCCTTATCTTAGCAGCGTGGTTTTATCTGTGTTCATATCTTGACAAAAACGGCTTAAAAATTTATTTTGCGGGAAAGCTCTTTGATAAAACATTTTTGGCTTACCTTGCTGTAAGCGTAGGTTTTTTCTTTCAAGGCTTGTCGAATATATTCGGTTTAAGAGAAATAACCGAAAAATCCGCGCGCAGAAAAAGAATAGCTCTTATCTGCGTTTGGGCGTGTTTTTTGCGGCGGCTGTCGGCTTTACGGTATACGACATTGTTTATCATGCCCCGAATGAATACATAGAGGAGATAGATTTAGGCGGCGAAAAGGGGATCGTATTTGTTGAAAAAACCGACAAGATCGCTTCAACGGAAAATGAATTCACACAAATTTATGTTTATCAAAGAAACGGCGTAACAGTAAAGCAGATAGACCATATTTACGAAGATGATTTTGTAAATAAAACAATGATTTCGGATAAGCAGTACACATGGGAATACAGTGGCGGAACATTTGCGTTATCGCTAAATTACGGAGGACTGGCGGACGGGGTTACCTGGACAAACGAGGAGTGGAATAAAAATCCTCCCGAATTTATACGAAAAGAATATACGCTGTAGGAAAACGCGTTGTCAGTTGACAGCGAGTTGTCAGTTGACAGTGTACAGTATACAGCGTACAGTTTAGGTATCCGCCTTGCGGCGGATAAAATTTAGATTGTTTTTAGTCTATAGGTACACAAGCAAACTTTAGATTTGATAACAATCTAATATTGTCCGCGTAAGCGGACACCATTACTGACTACTGTACACAGCGTTATGCCCGAAGGGCATAATGCGTAAACTGTATACTAAAATTTACCCCCTACCTTTAATGGTAGGGGATTTGTGTTTATTTTCCGAGCGTTGCAACCGCTCCGAGTATCGTCTTTTCAAGCGCCTCTCTGCCGTACTTGTCGACTTCCGCCCTGTTCTTTTCTCCGTGAGTAAGACAGCCTGCGCCGCCTATACAACCGCCCATACAAGCCATTCCTTCGATAAAGTTTGCGTCGAGCATATTCTTGCTCTTTTTCAGGAGCGCCACCTTGCATGCTTCTATTCCGTCGCAGACGCAAGCTTTAAGATCTACCTCAAGATTCTGCTCTTTTATACCTTCTTCTACCGCGTCCGCAAGACCGCCGCTTCTTGCAAAAATTCTTCCGAAATAAGAAGCGTTGTCGAGCGACTCTTCTTCGAGGCTGGTAATATCTATATCCCTTGCGTCAAACAGCGCCTGAAGCTCTTCAAACGTCATCGCCGCGTCTACATACGGCTTTACGGTATCTTTCTGAACTTCCATTTTCTTCGCCGTGCAAGGACCGATAAATACTATCTTTGCATTTTCATCGGTACTCTTTATAAATTTCGAGATAGTCGCCATAGGGGAGAGGTTGTGCGAGATATTTCCGACCATATCGGGGAAATTCTTGTGAATGAAATCCACAAACGCAGGACAGCACGAGCTTGTTAAAAATCCCTTTTCCGCAAGCTCCGCAGATTCGGCTTTTGCTACCATATCCGCGCCGAGCGCCGCCTCAACTATCGCATGAAATCCGAGCTGTTTAAGCCCCGCAACGACCTGACCGGGCTTTGCATAGCTGAACTGGCTCACTATAGCGGGCGCAACAACGCCGTAAACTCTAAGGTCATTTCTCTTTTCGCTCTTTTTGAGCATATCAATGACGTTCAGTATGTACGACTTGTCCATAATTGCCCCGAAAGGACACATATAAACGCATGCTCCGCAGGAAATGCACTTTGAGTTGTCTATTTGTGCCGCGCGGTTTTCGTCCATTTCTATCGCCTTGACCTTGCAGGCGCTCTGACAGGGGCGCTTTCTGCTGACTATCGCGGTATACGGGCAGACCTTTGCACACGCTCCGCATTCCTTGCATTTCGACTTGTCTATCTGCGCTTCGTGGTTTTGGTTAAAGGATATAGCCCCGAACCTGCAGGCGTCCTCGCAGCGGTGCGCCAGACACCCTCTGCAGGCGTTTGTTACTTCAAATCCGCCTACGGGACATTCGTCGCACGCAATGTTTATAACTTCAATAACATTCGGGTTTTCCTTGTCGCCGCCTATAGCTATCTTTACGCGCTCTGCAAGAATTGCGCGCTCTTTGTATACGCAGCAGCGCATTGTCGGGGTATTTGTCGGAACGATTATTTTCGGGATATCGAGCAGATTGTCATATAGCGTTCCGTTCCAAGCCTGCTTTGCTACTTCTCTCAATACCTTGTATTTCAGATATTGTACCTTAGTATCAAATTTTCTCATAATCTATCCTCAATTCATCTTAGAAAGAATTTCGTTATCAAAAAATTCGTCAACATTTTCGGGAAGCACGGAGTATATCTTTTCATCGACCATAACTCTAACGCCGTCTTCGCCGCATTTTTTCATACAAAACGCGCCGTTAAGCTCCGCCTTTTCCGACAGATCGTTTTCCGCGATAAGCTCCTGTAAACGGTTTACAACTCTTTTAGAACCTTTAAGGTGGCAAGAACTGCCTATGCATATAGTAATTTTCATAAATTCCTCCGTCTTAAATAACATTAGCCCATTTCAGCAGAAAATCGCGTTCTTCAGGCTTTTCGTGAGAGAGCCGCGCCGCCGCAATGATCGGCATCCACCTTTTGACATAGCTGATGTCAATTGAGCTTTTTTCGCAGAACATTTCAAGATATTTTTCCGCCGCGTCTTCTCCCCAGGACATACAAAGCGTCAAATAGCTCCACGCTGCGTCTCCCGAAGCGTTTCCCTGTGATACCTGCGACCAGTCTATTATGTACGGAGAGCCGTCGTCTTTTATGATAATGTTTGACGGGCAAAAGTCCCCATGGCATATCTTGTTGTGCTTCGGCATACCCTCGAGCCTTGCGTGAAGATGATAGCGCGTCGTCGCTTCAACGTCCGAGGCGCATATCTCGCGGTGGAGCTTATCTCTCAGCTTAATGAGCAGATCGTTGTTTTTAGAGTGAACTTCTATCTGCAATTTTACCAAAAGCTCAAGATGTTCGTCGCGTTTTTCGGGATATTCTTTCATAAGAGCCGAAAGCGTTTTGCCCTCGATAAATTCCGAAACGATAGCCCACTGTCCGTTTATCTCGGTCACATCGAGTATTTTAGGGATCATAAGTCCTGTTTCTTCAACTCTCGATTGACTGAGTGCCTCATTTAAAACGTCTGATTTTGTAAAACCGTCTCCAAAGCATTTTACGCATTTGTCGCCGTCGCGGTATACGGTTTTCGCCTGTCTTGAGGCAATGATATTATTGTCCATATACAACCCCCTGACCTTATCGCATAGTTTCTTGTACACTTATAATATTATACAAAATTTTTTACGTTTCGTCAATATGAAAATATATAAAATTTTTCTGTGCAATTTTGATTTACAAAAAACGGAAACTTTTTGCTTTTGATGCTCACAAAATGGCGTCTTATACACTCTTAATTATTAGTAACACGATTAGTCGTATGATGAAAGACCGTTATAATAAGGAGTTGATTATATGATTTCGGGCGCCTTGGCAATTCTTGAAACAGACAAGCAGCGAAATGTCCTGTCAGAATTTTATAATGAAAATAAAGCTCGTTTATACAAATTTGCATTTTCAAGGTTACATAATCGCGAATCTGCCGAAGACGCCTTACAAGAGGCTTTTTTGAATCAGGGTTATTACATTAAAGTGTTATATGTTACGATTTGATTACAATTTTATTACATTAAATTGAGATAAATTACAATATGATGACAATATACTTACAGTTTTGTAACTATACTTGACTTATGTTTTCGGATTTGTATATAATGAAAAAAAGGAAATAAACCAAACTGTATAAAAAGTTATCTGAACTCTATTATATCCCGCAGGATACCGACCAGCTTTTTTTGGTCGTTCAGATCGAGCGACTGCACGAGAGCATACGCCTGGGCAGGATAGTTAGTTTTTATATCATTACTTATATCAAGATTTTCAAACAACCTGCTGAGCGGTATTCCCAATCCCGATGAAATTCTTCCTATACTTTCGATAGTTGCGTTTTTTTCACCTCGTTCTACCTGACCGATGTATGTCGGGTGAAGTCCACAGCGTTCCGCAAGCTCCTCTTGACTAAGCTTTATCTGCAAACGATAATTTCTTATCCTCTGTCCAATCTCTACTGCCGAATTTTTCATATCATTTCCGCCCTTTCAATATTGCTACAAATAAAGTATATAAATATTGAAAAAATAAATACAGAGCCTATTGATATTTTTGTGCAAGTGTGATATACTATAAATATGATTTTATAAAAAATAAATACTATAAATAGAAAATTTACCGAATTTTATCTGTATTGTTTTGCTTTTTAAAAGATAAAAAACTACATTTTACTTTTGCGCATTATTTTAAAACAAATATTTACAATAAGGAGAAAATTTATGGAACTACTTGATCTTGCAAACGAAAGTCAAATGTCCGAATTTAATGAATTTGCCCGCAGACACGGCGAATTTATGCAGTCGCCGAGCTGGGGAAACGTAAAACGGGGCCGGCTCTGCGAGGGAATTATATCCCGCGGTGATGACAAAAGTATAAGAGCGGTTTGCCTTGTACTAATCAAGAAAACCCCGCTCATAAGCCTTATGTACGCGCCGAGAGGATTTATCGGAGAGGTTTCGGAAAGTACATTCAATGATATTATGGAAGGAACAAAGATACTTGCAAAGAAATACCGTTCGGTCGCATTTATGTTTGACCCGCGCGTATCGGAAACGGACGAGCCCGATTTCTTGAAACAATACCGCAGTGAAAATATAAGACCGATCCAGCCCCGCGAAAACGTCATTCTTGATCTCAGTGCTACTTATGAAGAAACAGAACGCGGTTTCAAGTCCGACTACAGAAACCGTATACATAAGGCTTTAAATCGCGGCGTAAAGCTAGAGATACACAATGAAGAAGCCGTCGATGAATTTTACGCGTTATACGAAGAAACAGGAAAACGCAACGGTTTTCCTGTCAGAGAAAAAGAATATTTTAAGCAAATGTTTTCGGCTTTCGGAAATGACTGCAAAATATTTTTGTGCAGGAGCGAAGAGGGAGAACCGCTTTCCGCGGCGGTCGGATTATGCTTCGGAAACCGTTATACCTATGTCTACGGCGCAAGCAGTTCACAGAACAGAAACCTTTATCCTTGTTATCTTATGCACAGCGAAATGATAAAGTATGCCATAGCGCATAACTGTAAAGAATATGATTTCGGCGGCATACCGAATTATCATGATGAAAATTCGGGCGGCTACCGACTTTGGCGTTTTAAACACGGCTTTGGCGGAGAAGCAATTGAATATGTCGGAGAATATTCTGTTGTATACAATAAATTCTTAGTAACTCTTCTTAAACAGTCTCAAAAAAGCCCGCTGATACGCTTGATTACTTTAAAACTTACTAAAAGGAAAAGAAGTTAAACAAAAAGATAACCTATCATTCTTACAATAAACGCCATTACCCATGCTATCGCGCATTGCCCGATAACAACGCCTACCGCCCATTTCCCGCCAAGCTCGCGCCTTACTGCGGATATAGCCGCAACACAAGGCGTATAAAGCAGACAGAATACAAGCAGCGCCGCAGTATCGGCGGCAGAGAGCAGCGCGGTCAGATTTGCCGTACTTCCGAAAAGCACGTTTATCGAAGAAACAACGCTCTCCTTTGCCATAAATCCCGCTATAAGCGATGTGCATACTCTCCAGTCTCCAAATCCCAAAGGTTTGAAAACAGGGGCGATAAAGCCTGCAATACCCGCTAACATACTGTTCTGAGAGTTTTCCACAAGAGTAAATTTATAGTCGAAATTCTGTAAGAACCAGATGACTATTGCCGCTATGAAAATAACCGTAAACGCGCGCTGTAAAAAGTCCTTTGCCTTGTCCCAAAGCAGCATTGCGACATTTTTCGCTCCGGGCATTCTGTAGTTCGGAAGCTCCATTACAAACGGAACGGCTTCGCCTTTAAACGCGGTGTTTCTCGAAATAAGCGCCACAAGTATCCCCGTAAGTATACCGCCGAAATACAGCGCGATCATAACAAATCCCGCACAGTCGGGGAAAAATACCGAGGCGAAAAAACTGTATATCGGGAGCTTTGCCGAACAGCTCATAAACGGCGTAAGCATTATGGTCATTTTTCTGTCGCGCTCCGAGGGGAGAGTGCGCGCCGCCATTATTCCCGGAACAGAACAGCCGAAGCCTATAAGCATAGGCACAATGCTCCGTCCCGAAAGACCAATTTTTCTAAGCAATTTATCCATTACAAACGCTACTCTCGCCATATAACCGCTGTCCTCAAGAAGCGATAAAAAGAAAAACAAAACTACGATAACAGGCAGAAAGCTGAGTATACTGCCAACTCCCGTGAAAACTCCGTCAATTACGAGCGAATGTAATACGGGATTTACGTTCATTATCGTAAGCGCCTCGTCCGTAAGCTCCGAGAGCTTGTCTATCCCCGTTTCGAGCAAGTCTTGTAAAAATGCACCGATAACGTTGAACGTAAGGAAAAATATCGCCGACATGATTAGTATAAACGCGGGTATCGCGGTAAATTTTCCCGTCAGTATCTTGTCTATCTTCTTGCTGCGTTCCTTTTCGCGGCTCTCGTGAGGCTTTACGACTGCGTCCTTTACCAGCCTGTTTATAAAGTTGAACCTCATATCCGCGATAGCAGCGCTTCTGTCAAGACCGCGCTCATCTTCCATTTGAAGGACGATATGCTCTATCATTTCCTTTTCGTTCTGCGTCAGTCCCAGCGCGTTTTCTATTAGCTTGTCGCCCTCGACGACCTTGCTTGCGGCAAATCTCAGAGGGATTCCCGCCGCTAAAGCGTGGTCCTCTATAAGCTCCATAATACCGTGCAGACATCTATGTACCGCGCCGCCGTTGTCGTTTTTCCCGCAAAAGTCTATTCTTCCCGGCTTTTCTTGGTAATATGCAACATGGAGCGCGTGGCTTATAAGCTCGTCAATTCCCTCGTTCTTTGCCGCAGAAATAGGAACAACAGGGATACCGAGCATATCTTCAAGTTCGTTTATATGCACCGAACCGCCGTTTTCTCGCATTTCGTCCATCATATTCAGCGCCAAAACCATCGGAACATCAAGCTCCATAAGCTGCATTGTAAGATACAGGTTTCTTTCAATGTTCGTCGCGTCGACAATATTTATAATGCCTTTGGGCTTTTCGTTTATGATAAACTCTCGCGTTACTATTTCTTCGCTTGTATACGGCGACATCGAGTAAATTCCCGGAAGATCCGTTACGAGAGTTTCGGGGTGATTTTTAATAGCGCCGTCTTTTCTGTCAACGGTAACTCCCGGAAAGTTTCCGACGTGCTGATTAGAACCCGTAAGCTGATTGAATAGCGTTGTCTTTCCGCAGTTCTGATTTCCCGCAAGAGCAAAAGTAAGCACAGTGCCTTTCGGGAGAGGATCTTCGGTTGCTTTGACATGATATTTTCCGCCTTCTCCAAGACCGGGGTGGGCTTTTTTGCGCTTGGCTTCGTTTGAGAGAATAGGCGGCTTCTTTTCACTTTTTATCGGCTCCGCAAGAATTTTTTCCGCGTCCGCCAGCCTTAAAGTCAGTTCGTATCCTTGTATCTGAAATTCTATCGGGTCGCCCATAGGCGCAAATTTTACAAGAGTTATCTCTGCTCCCGGAATAACTCCCATATCAAGAAAATGCTGCCTGAGAGAGCCTTCTCCGCCTGTCTTTGTTATAACGGCGGACTCTCCGACAGAAAGGTCTTTTAAAGTCATAATAATTGTCATCTCCGATGTTAGATGTATCTAATTATGCATACATATTATACATTCATTTTTCCGTTTTGTCAATACCGAAATGTCTATGGTTTTTTACAGCATGTTGTTTGTTTATTGTACAATCTGTTTTAAACAGGCATTATCAAAAGCCCGAAACTTATGTATATTCATTCTTGACAAAAACAAAAAAACATAGTATAATAAATCCATATAATGTATGGGAGGTATTTATGGACAGAAACAACAGACCTCATTCGAGAAATAAAACCGTCAGCGGTCAGAGCAGCGGCGTTCACCGCAGAGGAAGCGGACTCGGAACAGGCAGAGTAGGTTCTCACAATTACAGCTCGTCTTCGGGCAGTTCGGGAAATTCAAGCAGGAGATCTTATTCGGGCGGCGTTACCAGAGGAGCGGCAATAGGCGGAGGTGGCGGCATTATAGTCGTTATCATTGTCCTTGTGTTGCTGTTAAACAACGGCGTTTGCGGAAACCTTTTCGGCGGTTTATTTGGCGGCTCAAACAGCGACGGCGGTATAATTAACGATTATGGCAATAATAACAATAACTACGGCGGCAATAACAACGGCGGAAGCGTAAACAACAACGTTGCGGCAGGTTCGCGCGCTAAAAGAACGCAGATCCTCGGTTCGAAAAAAGATGTCGTTACGCTTATGGTATATATGTGCGGAACGGACCTTGAAAGCAAATACGGAATGGCTTCTGCCGATATGAACGAAATGCTTTCTGCGAGCAAGAATTTTGGCGACAATTTTAACTTAATTGTCTACACGGGCGGCTGTAAGAACTGGAAAACTTCGGGCATCAGCACCTCTAAAAATCAATACTACTCCATTAAAAACGGGAAAATGAAGCTTCTGAAAGAAGAAAGCAGCAGGTCTATGACAAACCCGAACACGCTTTCCGATTTCATAAGATATTGCGCGTCAAATTATCCCGCAAACAGAAACGAGCTTATCTTGTGGGATCACGGCGGAGGGTCCGTCAGCGGCTACGGATATGACGAGAAATATTCGGGCTCTATGGATCTTGCGGAGATTGACAAGGCACTTAAAGCGGGAGGAGTTTCATTCGACTTTATAGGTTTTGACGCTTGCCTTATGGCAACAGCGGAAAACGCGCTAATGCTGGATAAATATGCAGATTATCTCATAGCTTCCGAAGAAACAGAACCCGGCATAGGCTGGTATTATACAAACTGGCTCGGAAATTTTGCGAAAAACACTTCGATGTCTACGCTTGAAATAGGAAAGAAAGTTGCGGACGATTTTGTTTCAAAATGTTCGAGCGAGTGCCGCGGACAAAAAACCACACTTTCTGTAATTGACCTTGCGGAGTTTTCAAATACCGTCCCCGAAAAGCTTGTAGAATTTTCAAAGTCGATAAGCGGAAAAATAACTTCAAACGATTATAAGTCCGTTTCCGACGCGCGTTATAACACGAGAGAATTTGCGACAAGCTCAAAGATAGACCAGATCGACCTCGTTGATTTTGCTGAAAAAATGAATAATTCCGAGGGCAGCGCATTAAGCTCTGCAATAAGAAACGCTGTCAAGTACAATCGCACCTCGTCGAATATGACAAACGCTTACGGCGTTTCGATCTATTTCCCGTATAAGAGAACGTCGTATGTCGACAACGCCTGTGACACCTATGAGCTTATAGGAATGGACAGCGAATATGCGGAGTGTATAAAGCAATTTGCTCAAATGGAAACGAGCGGACAAATAGCCGCGGGAGGAAGCTCCTCGCCGATATCTTCTCTGTTCGGACTTAGCAGCCCTACCGGCTCGTCGGGAAGCTCCGATATAATCAGCGGTCTTTTGAGCGCATTTTTGGGTTCGGGAAGATCAATAGACGGACTTGACAGCACAAATACCGACTTTATGCAGGGTCAGGATATAAACTCAACCGCGCAGTATCTTGCAAACAATTATCTTGACGCAAGCAAGCTTGTCTGGAAAAAGACCGACGGAAAATATATCCTCTCGCTTTCCGAAGAACAGTGGTCGCTCGTCCATGCTCTCGATATGAATATGTTCTATTTCGACGGAGAGGGCTATGTAGATATGGGTATAGACAATGTGTTCTCGTTTGATGATAACGGGGATCTCGTAGCCGATACCGAGAAAAACTGGGTCGCAATAAACGGACAACCCGTAGCATATTATCATACCGACTCAATAGAAAATTCCGACGGAACTTATACCGATATGGGTTATGTTCCCGCAATGCTTAACGGTTCGCGCGTTAATCTCATAATAGTTTTCGAGGGAAATGACGCATATATCGCGGGAGCGGATTATGATTATACCGATGAGACCGAAACGGTTGCAAAGAGCCTTACACAGCTGAATGTCGGCGACAAACTCGATTTCATCTGCGACTTTTATTCGAGAGATATGACATATCAGGACAGCTATTATCTCGGCGAACAGATGACAGTAACATCGGATATGAAGATAACAAACGTCAGTCTTGGAAGCAATGAAACAAGAATAACTTATTTGTTTACCGATATTTACAACCAGGAATACTGGTCGGAAGCAATAATAGTAAGATAATATTTTTAAAGCACGGGCATTTGTCCGTGCTTTTTCATATATGCTTATACTTATTAAAAAACCACTTGATTTTTCTTTGCTTTTGTGTTACAATATAATGTGTTCTTTTGTGATTTGGTATAAAAAATGATAATTAAAACAACAATCTGTACATAAGTTCATCTTTCAGTCTCTTTAGACAGCTTATGAATATTCCTGTCCTTTTTGAGTATAATTCTAAAAAAGGGGTGGGATCATGAGTAAAAAACACGTCAAATCAGACTGCAAAGACGAAAAGAACGAAAATACCGAAAATTCCGAAGCTCCGATATCCGAACAGCAAAGCAATGTTCTTAGTGATTTCGGGATAACTTCCGCGGAAAACGCTCCGCACAATATTCATTGCTTGTCCATAATCGGACAGATAGAGGGGCATTATGAGCTTCCTCAAAATACCAAATCCACGAAATACGAGCATATCATTCCCGCGCTCGCGATGTTCGAGCAGGATACTACGGTAGAGGGCTTGCTGATAGTTCTTAATACCGTAGGCGGAGATGTAGAAGCGGGACTTGCTATAGCGGAGCTTATCGCAGGCATGAGCAAGCCTACAGTCTCAATAGTTCTGGGCGGCGGACATTCTATCGGCGTTCCGCTCGCGGTTTCCGCAAAGCAGAGCTTTATTGTGCCGAGCGCTACAATGACCATACATCCCGTGAGAATGAACGGAATGATGCTCGGAGTTCCGCAGACAATGCGTTATTTTGAAAAAATGCAGGAGAGGATAACGGATTTTGTCGCAAGAAACAGCAAAATAAAACCCGAACGCTTTACGGAGCTTATGATGGAACGCGACGAGCTCGTGCTGGACATAGGAACGGTGCTCGACGGAAAAGCGGCTGTCGCGGAGGGGCTTATTGATAAGCTCGGGTCATTGTCAGACGCGATAAACAGCTTATACAAGCAAATTGAAAAGCGTAAGAAAAAATAGCATAAAAGCCCCCGCTTAGGGGGGCTTAAATGACGGAGGATAAAAATGGATTACATATCGACAATAATTCAGGCAATAGTACAGGGACTGACGGAGTTTCTGCCGGTTTCAAGCTCGGGACATCTTTCTGTTATACAACATTTTATGGAAATTGACGATGGAACGGGTCCTCTGCTTATGGTCGTGCTGCACCTCGGAACGCTCCTTGCGGTTTTTGTTGCATTCAGAAAAACTATCTGGGGAATGATAAAAGAGTTTTTCTTTACAATAGGGGATATTTTCACGAAAAAATTCTCCTGGAAAAATATGAACTCTAACCGCAGAATGATGATAATGGTTATAATAGCGACGCTTCTTCTCGTTCCGTGTTATGTTGTAAAGGATTTCTTTGAAGCGCGCCAGGGCGATAACGACATAATCTTTGAGGGAGTTGCGTTTGTGTTTACCTCGATTTTGCTGTTTTTGTCAGACAGATGCAATGGTCAAAAGCTGGGAAAAGATATGAAGGTAGGCGACGCGTTTATTATAGGAGCATACCAGTGCATAGCGCTCTTTCCAGGAGTTTCAAGATCGGGTTCTACAACGGCAGCGGGTCTGTTTTGCGGACTGTCTAAGGAGACTGCTGTAACGTTCGCATTTATACTCGGCATACCCGCTATACTCGGAGGAGGCCTTTTAGAGCTTGGCGATGCTGTTCACAGTGATGCTGAAATAGATTGGATCATGCTCGGAGTAGGATTTGTCATTGCGGCTGTCGTGGGATTTTTAGCGATTAAGCTCGTAAGCTGGCTTTTAAAGAAGAACAGGTTCAAGATTTTCGGAGTTTATACGGCTATACTGGGTGCGGCATGCATAGCCGTGGGAGTTTATGAGCTCGTTACAGGTACATACATAAGAGATATGATAATGTAAGAGCAACACATTCGGCACAAGGGGAATTTTTGGGGAAAGGATTTTAAAAATGGCAGAAAGAAAAAATGTGAAAACAGGCAAAACAAAGTCTTCTTCGTCGTCGGCTCGCTCCAAAAAAGCGCTCGAAGAAAAACGCCGCCGCGAAGAAGCTCTGCGAAAAAGTCGCACTCGCCGCAGGGTCGTTTCGGTCATACTCTTTGCCGTGGGATTATTTTTGTTCCTTCTCGCGATAATTCCCGGAAGCGAAGGCTGGCTCGCCATACATAATGTCTTTCTCGGAATTTTCGGTATTCCTTTTATGACTGTCGGCATTTTTATGATAGCCTCGGCGCTTATGATTTCCTCGGAAATGCCGAAATCGCAGATAACTTCAAATATTGTTTTCTTTTTAATAATACAAATTGTAGTAAGCGCCGCGTTTGAGATATTCATTCGCGATAAATTGGCAGGGTCGAATTTCGGAGAAATAATTTCAAATCTTTACATAAACGGCTCAGCCTTTGCGGGAGGTGGAGTTTTAGCTCTTGTTCTCGGAGTTCCGCTTTTGCTTTTAGGAAAAACGGGAGCGGTCATAGCTATAATTATCCTAATGCTCGTACTGGTCCTGCTAGTGATAAAGATACCTTTGAGCGAGATGTTCTCGCGCTTGGGAAACAGCGCGCAGAATGTCGGACGTAAAACCGCCGATAAGATAAAAACTCACCGCGAGGAAAGCGCCGCGGCAAACGAGGAGTATAAGCGCGTGCAGGCAGAACGCCGCGCCGAAAAGGAAATTAAAAAACAATTAGAGCTTGAAGAAAAACAGCGTAAGATAGAAGAGCTTAAAAATATAAAGGATTCTGTCGGCAAAGACGAAGTTCCCACAAAGGCAAAGCCTAAACAGACTTCGCCCGTAAAAATACCCGCCCAGCGCGACAGCTCAAAGCTTGTAGAAGCTCAGTCCGAGGACAGCAAAAACTATCGCAAAGTTCTGGACAAGTATCATGGAAAAGAACCAAAAGAGGATACGCAGGAGAACATACAAAATACCGAAACTGTCGAGACCGAACAGACGCGCGATTATCGCGAGCCGCTGAAAAAGTATATGGAAAAAAAGCACCCCATTCTCCGTCAAAAAGAGGATGGAAATTCCGAGAGCTTTGTAGATAACGACGCCGACCTTGTGCCGCTTGCTGATGCACTCGACAAGCTGAACGCCGAAAAATCAACGGCGAGGGTGTCGAAAATAGTAGACGCTCCCGCGTCCGAGCGTATGACCTCCGACGACAAGCCGAGAAAAATTACAAAAAGCGAAGAAGCGGAACTTGAGCTTGACTTTGAGGACGTTACGGAACAGAAGGAAAAGAAACCGAATTTCTCAAAGCCTGCTTCAAAGCCTTCAGTTCAGCCTCAAAAGAAAGCCGAGCCCCACCAGCCTACGCTTGCCGAGGTCTATACCGTTCCTCCCGTAACGCTGCTTGACGAGGCGAAAAAGGCCGTAAAGCCCGCAGACGTTGAGCAGGAGATACGTTCAAACGCGGACAAGCTCGTAAATACGCTCAAAAGCTTCGGCGTTACCGCAACTTATATCGGAGCAGCACGCGGTCCTTCAGTAACGCGCTATGAGCTTCAGCCCGCGCCGGGCGTAAAGCTAAGCAAGATCGCAGGACTTGCCGACGACTTGGCGCTTAATCTTGCGGTGTCGGGCATAAGAATTGCTCCCGTGCCCGATAAAGCTGCCGTTGGAATTGAAATTCCGAACAAGATAAGAGATACAGTCTTTTTCCGCGAACTTGTCGACACCGAGAGCTTTAAAAAGACCTTTAACAGCAAGCTCGACACCGTTCTCGGAAAGGACATCAGCGGCGAAGCGGTGCGCTGTAACGTTTCAAAAATGCCTCATCTGCTTATTGCAGGAACAACAGGCTCGGGAAAATCCGTGTGCGTAAATTCCATTATAATGAGTATGCTTATGAAGTCCACGCCCTCTGACGTAAGGCTTATAATGGTAGACCCGAAGCAGGTAGAATTTATGATGTACAACGGAATCCCACATCTCCTCATTCCCGTTGTTACAGACCCGAAAAAAGCCGCGGGCGCGCTCGCTTGGGCAGTTACCGAAATGGACAATCGTTATACTTTGTTCAGCGAGAACAATGTTCGTAATATCGACGGATATAACGAGCTTGTGGAAAAAGGTTTAATTGAGGGCGATATAATGCCGAGAATAGTTATATTCATCGACGAGTTAGCCGACCTTATGATGGCTTCTCCAAAGGACGTTGAGGACAGTATCGTCCGTCTTGCTCAAAAAGCAAGAGCCGCAGGTATGCACCTTGTAATCGCAACGCAAAAACCTACCGTTCAAGTTGTAACGGGTCTTATAAAGGGCAATATTCCGAGCCGCATTGCGCTTATGGTAGCGTCGCAGATAGACAGCCGCGTTATACTTGACGCGTCGGGAGCGGAAAAGCTTCTCGGAAACGGCGATATGCTCTATATGCCCGTGGGAGTGCCAAAGCCTATACGCCTTCAGGGGTGTTATGTATCGGATGAAGAAGTCGAGCGCGTTGTTGAGTTTATAAAGCAGACATTCAGCGCCGAGTACGACGAGAACATTATCGCCGAAATCGAGCGCAGGGCAGAAGCCGCAGAAGAACAAGGCAATGATGAGGACTTTGACGATGGCGAAGCAGACGAAAAGCTCGAAGAAGCAATTGAGTTTGTCGTAACTGCAGGACAAGCCAGCACGTCTGCTCTCCAAAGACGCTTAAAGCTCGGATATGGTCGCGCGGCGCGTCTTATTGACACAATGGAGAAAATGGGCATAGTAGGCTCGTTTGAAGGCTCAAAGCCGCGACAGGTATTGATGACGAAACAGGAATGGTATGAGCGTAAGCTTAGAAACCAATAATAAACATTCCTGAAAACGCTGAATAAGGAGCGCAATGATGTACAGAAATCGGGATTATCTTGAAAAACTCGAGAGCTTTCTTCTTGACGTGGAGAAACCCGCGCGCTATATCGGCGGTGAGCCGAGCAGCGTAATTAAAGACAAGGAAAGCGTAGATATAAGGTTTGCGTTTGCGTTTCCCGATACATATGAAATAGGAATGTCGCATCTCGGAATGAAAATTCTTTACGGGCTTAAAAATGCCGTTGCGAATTATTGGTGCGAGCGGTGCTTTTTGCCGCTCCCCGATATGCGGCAAAAAATGCGCGAAAACGGTATCGAGCTGTACGGGCTTGAAAGTCTCGATCCGATAAGAGAGTTTGATTTTCTCGGCTTTACTATCCAGTATGAGATGTGCTATACAAACATTCTCGAAATGCTCGACCTCGCGGGATTGCCCCTGCTTGCGAGCGAAAGAACGTCGCTTACGCCGATAGTTATGGGCGGAGGACCGTGCGTTTGTAATGCCGAGCCTCTCGCGGATTTCTTCGACCTGTTTGCTATAGGCGAGGGAGAAGAACTGAACCTCGAAATAATGCGCCTTATGGAACAATGCAAGCTCGAAAAAACCACCAAATCCGAGTTTCTGTGCCGAGCGGCACAGATAGAGGGAGTATACGTTCCGAGCCTTTATGATATTTCATATAACAGCGACGGAACGGTTTCTGCGATCGTTCCCAAAAACGGCGCTCCCAAAAAGGTCAGAAAGCGCATTATCCGCGATCTGGACAAGTCTTATTATCCCGAAAACTTTGTTGTCCCGTTTGTTGATATCGTACATAACCGAGCGGTAGAAGAAGTTATGCGCGGGTGTATTCGCGGGTGCAGATTTTGCCAGGCAGGATTTATCTATCGCCCTCTGCGCGAGAAATCCCATGAAACTGTTATCGACCAGACCATTGCATTATGCAAAAACACGGGATATGACGAGGTGTCCCTGTCAAGCCTTTCTACGAGCGATTATACGGATATAGAGGGCTTGCTTTGCGAGCTTAATAAATGGACAGCGGAAAACCGAGTAAATCTTTCGCTCCCGTCGCTTAGAATTGACCGTTTCAGCGAGGAGATACTAAACGAAATATCAAGCGTAAAACGCAGCGGGCTTACGTTTGCTCCCGAAGCGGGAACACAACGCCTTCGCGATGTCATCAACAAAAATATCAGGGAAGAAGACGTTCTGAATAGTGTAAAAATAGCTTTCGAGGGCGGCTATACCGCAATAAAGCTCTATTTTATGTTCGGACTTCCGACCGAGACCGACGAGGATATTATTGGTATTTACAACCTTGCAAAAGAGATAGTGGAGCAGTTTTATAAAAACCCGAACCGCCCGAAGGGGAAAGCGCCGAGCGTTTCAATATCACTTTCAATGTTTATCCCGAAGCCTTTCACGCCGTTTGAGTTTGAACCGCAGATAAGCGGAGAAGAAATAAACAGGCGCGTAAAACTTTTATTTGACGCAAGAAAAGACCGAAAGATATCCATTTCATATTCCGACAGCAACTTAGGGCTTTTAGAGGCTGTCTTTGCGAGAGGCGACAGGCGCGTCGGAAAAGTTATTTATACCGCATGGAAAAACGGCTGTGTAATGGACGGTTGGAACGACTGTTTCAGCTTTGAAAAATGGAAAGCGGCTTTTGAAGAATGCGGGCTTTCTATGGAGTTTTACGCAAACCGCCGCCGAAGTTATGATGAAATAACTCCGTGGAGCATGATAGATATGCTCGTTTCAAAGGATTTTCTGATCAAAGAAAACGAGCGCGCGCATCTGTCCGAGCCTACCCCGAATTGCAGGGAAAAATGTTCGGGCTGTGGGGTAAAGGATTGCCCTGTGCATAAAAAAGCTTAAAGGAGCTGAGGATATTGCCGTCAGTAAATACCCGAGTGTTTTTCAGCAAGGTCGGGCGAGCAAAGTATATTTCACATCTTGATCTCTACGGCGTGTTTCAGCGTGCCGTAAGGATAGCAGAACTTCCCGCATGGTATACCGAAGGGCTCAGCCCAAGGCTTTATTTACAGTTTATGCTTCCTCTCTCGCTCGGACAGGAGGGGCTGAGAGAAGCTGTGGATATGAGGCTTCTAAAGGACATTCCTTTTGAAGAAACAAAACAAAGGCTTTCAAAAGCGCTTCCTCTTGATATAAGTGTTATAGAGGTATCAGCGCCCGTTATGAAAAACACAGACATTGCTTTTGCCGAGTATGAAATAACAGGGAGCTTTGATAGCGATAAACTTTGCGAATTTTGCGCCAGATCGTCAATTGTCACCGAAAAAAAGACGAAAAAGGGCATTTCCGAAATTGACCTTAAGCCGTATATAACTCTGCTCGGCACAGATGACGGCATTTTAAAGCTCAAACTCCCCGCAGGAAACGATTTTAATATAAATCCTACCTTGCTTTTGGGAGCATATGAAAAGGAATACGGAAAGCTGAACGGTATAAAGATCACAAGGACACATATCCTTAATGCAACAGGTGAGGTTTTTCGATAACATAATGTATACCGCTTATTGATAATTGTAACAAAATTGTAACAATTTTTTTGGTAAAACTGCTTGCATTTTTGAAATGAATATGATAAAATATAAAAAGAATTTTTTGAGGAGTGTATGATTTGAAAAAACGCAGACGCAGTAAGTATAAAAGTACAAAAGTTCCTGCTTCGACGGTTGCGCTTTACATAGGCGCGGCGGTCCTTATCCTTGGGATATGCGCGGTAGTGTTCTTTATCGGTTTTAATATTATGAACAACAACAGCGCTAGTTCTTCTTCGAGCCCTCAAATCAGCTCGCAGAGCAGCACGGGCGGTTTTATACTTCCCCCCGATGTTCAAAGCGGAAGCTCCGTTGCTCAAAGTTCTCAAAGCAGCAGTTCTCCCGAAACGCAGAGCAGTATGTCTCAGAGCAGTTCTTCTGAAACACAGAGCAGTACGCCTACACCAAGCAGCTCATCTTCTCAGGGAAACACTCTCCCGACAAGCTTCGACAAGGAATTTTTCAAGAACGACCTGTTTATAGGCGACAGTATCTTTACGGGACTTTATCTGTATAATCACATAGACCAGAATAATGTAGCCGCAAAGGTCGGTTATACTCCAAACGGAGTTATAAACAGCGCTTTTGACGCCCGCGGATTGTCCGCCGCAGATTATGCCGTACAGCTTTCTCCAAAGCATATATATATTCTTATTGGAAGCAACGGTCTTTCGTCGTCGGGTCTCAGTGCTTTGAAAAACAGTTATTCGGAAATGATAAAAGCTCTTAAAGAAAAAGTTCCCGATTCTGAGATATGCTGCATTTCTCTGACGCCTGTCGCACGTGAAACGGATTATCCGAATATCCATAATTCGGACGTTCGGGAAATGAACGATTTTATTAAACAGCAGTGTGCAGAACAGGGTTGTGATTTTTACAACTTTTATGCTGACGTTACCGACAGCGAAGGCTATTTTCTGAAACAGTATGCCGAGGTTGACGGTCTGCATTTCAAATCAAACACATATAAGGTGTTGTTGTCAGCACTCCAGAAAAAATATTCTTAAATAATCAGTTAATAAAGAAAGGAAAACTAAAATGAAAAAAACAATTATAATGGCATTTTGCGCGGCTTTGTGCATTTCGCTCTGCGGCTGTGACAACAGCGGCTCTTCAAATTCGGACACATCAAAGCCCGTAAACAGCACTCCTGCCGATAACAGCAGCTCTTCCGACAGCAGTTCTTCTGACCCTTCCGAAACAAAAACCGTTTCCCAAAAAGCTCAGCAGGTGCTTTCCGACGTTGAGTTTCCGAGCATGGTAGAGGTTACGGCGGATAAGCTGAATGTTTATTTCGGCATTGACGAAGCAGATGTAGAGGAGTTTTCGGTATATATCTGCGGATCGGGCGCAGCTCCCGATGAGTTCGGTATCTTTGTTGCAAAGGACTCAGACGCTGCTAAAAGGATAAAAGACGCTCTTGATGCTCGTGTTGAATCTCAGTATACAACGTTCGAGAGCTATACTCCCGATGCAATGTACAGATTTGACGACGATTTTGTAGAGCAGAACGGAAACACTGTCATTTACGCAATTTGTGACAATAATGAAAAGGCAAAGGAAATTCTGAAATAACTGTCGGAGCTTAGATTATGGTAATAGAATGTATCGTTATTATCGGCTTTTTTATAATTATGGAAATCGTTTTCCTCAGAACTCATCACAAGCCGTGGGCATTGGCAATGCTGCCTCTCGGAATAGTGCCGCTTGCGTTCGTTATACTTGAGCTTGTCTTTAAAAAACTGCTTCACGCCGAATTAACGGTATTGGGCGCGGTGATAGTTATTACCATTGCGGTGGCGGTAGAGGCGGCGCTCCTGGGATTTTGCTCGTCGCTTATCGAAAGCAAGCGTTCAAAAGCGTCGTATATTTCCATTTCAAACACGTTTAATCTTGCCCTTGCGATAATTCTCATTCTGAATATTCTCGACAGAGGCGGGGTACTTTCCGCTATTCTAAGCTGAAAAACTTAAAATGACATAATAAAGGCGTTCATTTTTTTAATTATGATGAGCGCCTTATTTTTATATTTATTTGTATCAACTCTTGACAAATCGGGAAATATGATGTATAATATATATTGTGGTTTTTTATTCGTACAAATACAATTCAAGAGGTTTATATGGCAAAAAAAACAGGCTATAACGATCTTAAAGCGCTTAAAGGTCCCGACCAAGTAAGACTTAAACCCGCGGTTATTTTCGGCTCTGACAGTATCGAGGGATGCAGACACTCGGTCTTTGAAATAATATCAAATTCGATAGACGAGGCGCGCGAGGGCTTTGGAAATCGTATAATAATAACTCTCCATGCGGATAAGTCCGTTACGGTAGAGGATTTTGGGCGCGGCATACCTATCGACTATAACAAGGGCGAGGAAAAATACAACTGGGAGCTTGCTTTCTGCACGCTCTATGCGGGCGGCAAATATAACAACAATTCGGGAGAAAATTATTCGTTCGCTCTCGGACTCAACGGACTGGGACTTTGTGCAACACAGTTTGCTTCGGAGTTTATGGAAGTTGAGAGTAAAAACGGCGAATGGAAATATTCTCTGCGGTTTGAAAAGGGCTTTAATGTCACTGACAGCGAAAAGGGCTTTAAACGTGAAAAGTGTTCTCAAACGGGAACAAAAATACACTGGAAGCCCGACCTCGAAGTATTTACGGATATAGATATAGGCGTTGAATACGTTGACGATATGCTTAGAAGACAGGCTGTCGTAAACGGCGGAGTTGAGTTTCTGAGGATAGTCGAAAACGAAGACGGAACTTTCGACGAAAAGACATTCTGCTATAAAGAGGGCATTTTTGATTATCTGAAAGAAGCTGTCGGCGAAAATACGCTCACTGCTCCGCAGTATTGGCATGCCGAGCGCGTCGGAAAAGACCGCGAAGATAAAGAGGAATACAAGCTGAAAATGAACGTTGCGTTTGTATTCAGCAAAGAAACGCACTTTATAGAGCATTATCACAATTCGAGCTTCCTCGAACACGGCGGTTCTCCCGACGAAGCCATGAAAAAAGCCTTTCTGTCGCAAATCGACGCGTACCTTAAAAACAACAACAAGTACAATAAAGGCGAAAAAGCCGTAAAATGGGAAGACGTTTCAGACTGCCTTGTGTTTATTTCGTCGAACTTTTCGACACAGGCAAGCTACGCAAACCAGACAAAAAAAGCCGTTACAAACGTTTTCATAAAAGACGCTATGACGGATTGGCTGAAACATTCTCTCGAGGTCTATTTCATAGAAAACCCCGACGAGGCTGTGAGAATTGCCGAGAGAGTTTTGGTAAATAAGCGTTCACGCGAGAACGCCGAAAAAGTACGTTCTTCTTCTATAGCGAGCCTGTCACAGAAGATAGACCTTACAAACCGTATAGACAAGTTTGTGGATTGCCGAAGCCGCGACGTTTCAAAACGCGAGGTCTATATAGTTGAGGGCGATTCGGCGCTCGGCTCTGTAAAACTTGCGCGCGACGCGGAATTTCAGGCGGTCATTCCCGTTAGAGGAAAGATATTGAACTGCCTTAAAGCAAGCGCCGACAAGATCTTTAAAAGCGAGATAATTACAAATCTCATCAAAGTGCTTGGCTGCGGAGTTGAGGTGAAATCAAAGGCAAATAAAAACCTCAGCAATTTTAATATCGACAATCTTCGCTGGAACAAGGTCATAATCTGTACAGATGCGGATGTAGACGGTTTTCAGATAAGAACGCTCATTCTTACTATGATACAGGAGCTTTGTCCTACGCTTATAGAAAAGGGATTTGTTTATATAGCCGAATCTCCGCTTTATGAAATAAACACAAAGGATAAGACCTATTTTGCCTATACCGAGCCCGAGAAAACAAAAATACTCGGAATGATAGGAGAGAAGAAGTATACTATACAGCGCTCGAAAGGACTTGGCGAAAACGATCCCGATATGATGTCGCTTACGACGATGAACCCCGCGACGCGCCGCCTTATCAGAGTAAAGCCCGCCGATACGGAAGAAACTCGCAGAATGTTTGACGTGCTTTTGGGAGACGATCTGACGGGAAGAAAGGATTTTATCCGCGAAAACGGAAGTCGATATCTCGAAGCGGCGGATATAAGCTGAACAGGAGCGTAAATGAAAACCTATACTATTATTGGCGGCGTAAACGGAACGGGCAAAAGCAGCTTTATCGGCTGCCTTACCGAACAGCACGACGATTTAGGTATAATAGTTGATGCCGATAAATTAAATCTTCAGTTTGGCGGAGATAAAGTAAAAGGCGGAAAAGCCGCCGTGAAAATGATCTCGGACTGTCTCGAAAAGGAAGTTAATTTTTCGCAGGAAACAACGCTTTCGGGAAATAAAACTCTCAGGACTGTAAAGACCGCCGCTCGGAAAAATTATTATGTGCGTTTGTATTATATAGCTGTCAGCTCTGCGGAAGAAAGCCTTGCGAGAATTGCAAACCGCGTGAGAAAGGGCGGACATGATGTTCCCGCCGAGGACGTTTACAGGCGCTTTAAAAACAGATTTTCGGATCTTATGAAGATACTGCCTTATTGTAACGAAGCTCATTTTTATGACAACGAAAACGGATATGTAAAAGTTGCAGAATACAAAAACGGGCTTTTGCGGACAGTGGGAGATTATAAGCCCGAATGGCTGACAAAACTGATCGAGGTTATGAAAAGTTGAAGAAAAGAGAACAAAAAAAACCGCAGAAACAAACGGCTTCGGCATATATAGAGGGATCGGGAAAGGTCGTTGAGACAGATATAGTAAGCACTCTCGAAGAAAACTATATGCCGTATGCAATGAGCGTTATCGTTTCGAGAGCGCTGCCCGAAATCGACGGATTTAAGCCCTCGCACAGAAAGTTGCTCTATACCATGTATAAAATGGGATTGCTTACGGGAGCAAGAACAAAATCCGCAAATATCGTCGGGCAGACCATGCACCTTAATCCTCACGGCGACGCGGCAATTTACGAAACAATGGTAAGACTTGCGAGAGGAAACGAGGCGCTTTTACACCCGTATGTCGACAGCAAAGGCAACTTCGGCAAGGCATATTCCCGCGATATGGCATACGCCGCGTCCCGTTACACCGAGGCGAAGTTAGAGCCGATAAGCGCCGAGCTTTTCGCCGAAATAGACAAGGACGCCGTGGATATGGTGCCGAATTACGACAACTCCACCACCGAGCCGACACTTTTCCCCGTGAGATTTCCGTCTGTTCTTGTAAACTCAAACTTCGGACTTGCGGTGTCAATGGCGAGCAATATTTGCTCTTTTAATTTAAAAGAGGTTTGTGAAACAACTATCGCGCTTATTAAAAATCCCCGGCATGACGCGCTTTCAACTCTGAAAGGACCTGATTTCCCCGGAGGCGGACTTATCGTCTATGACGAAGCCGAAATGCGAAGGATATACAATACGGGCATAGGAGCGGTCAAAGTCCGCGCGGTCTATAATTTTGACAGGGAAAACCGTTGTATAGAGGTAACGCAGATACCCCCGACAACAACGGTAGAAGCCGTTATAGACAAGGTTGTCGAGCTTGTAAAGGACGGAAAGATAAAGGAAATTTCCGATTGCAGAGATGAAACGGATCTAAGCGGACTTAGGCTCGCTTTTGATCTGAAAAAGGGTTACGAGCCCGAAGCGCTCATGCAGAAGCTTTTCAGACTTACGCCGCTTCAGGAGAATTTCAACTGTAACTTCAATGTCCTTATCGCGGGAACGCCTAAAGTTATGGGCGTTTATGAAATAATAAGCGAGTGGACGGAGTTTCGCAGACAGTGTGTAAAGCGCAGGATCTATTTTGACGTCCAGAAAAAGAAAGAAAAACTTCATCTGCTTCTGGGACTTAAAAAGATACTTCTCGATATTGATTATGCCATAAAACTGATTCGCGAGACCGAGGAAGAATCCGAGGTCGTACCCAATCTGATGATAGGCTTCGGTATCGACGAGCAGCAGGCGGAATATGTCGCCGAAATAAAACTAAGGCACATAAACCGCGAATATATCCTTAAAAGAACAGAAGAAACCGACACTCTGCAAAAAGAGATCGCCGAAATGGAGGAGATACTTTCAAGCCCCAAAAAAGTTGACAAAGTCATTATAGACGAGCTTGAAGATATCATCTCAAAGTATTACCAGCCGCGCAGAACGATGTTCCTTTATGATGTTTCCGAAGACGAGGAATTTGTTGAAGAACAGCCCGAAGGCTACCCCGTAAACATATTCTTTACTCGCGAGGGCTATTTCAAGCAAATAACTCCGAAGTCTTTGAGAATGAGCGGCGAACAGAAACTTAAAGAAAGCGACGAAATTATTTACAGCGCGGAGGTTTCGAGCAATTCCGAGCTTCTGTTCTTTACAAACAAGTTCCGGTGCTACAAGTCGCGGTGTTCTGATTTCCCCGAAACAAAAGCCGGCGTAATGGGAGAATATATCCCCGCAAAGCTCGGTATGGACGAGGGAGAAACGCCCGTGTTTATGGCGGTGACGGAGGACTACAGCGAAACGCTCGTTATTTTCTTTAAAAACGGAAAATGCGCGAAAGTACCTCTTTCAAGCTATGAAACAAAGACAAAGCGCAAAAAGCTGTCAAACGCTTTCTCGGATCTTAGCGAAGTCGTTAAAATGTTCGTGATAAAAGGCGACGAAGACTTTGTATTGAGATCTACTGCGGGGAAAACTATATTGTTCAGCACGGCGCTTGTTCTTGCAAAATCGGCGAGAGATACTCAGGGCGTTCAGGTAATGCGCCTTACAAAAGCGGAACTTGCGGGAGCATACAAAGCGGATGCCTTCGATGTTGAAAATCTTGAAGATTACAGAATTAAAACAATTCCCCAGGCGGGTATGTTGGGCGAATTTGAGCAGATGAAACTTGAATAAGCGAATTGCTCAAATATAAAATGAAATTATAATTCAGACTGTAAAGGAGACAAAACTATGTTGAGCGATATTGAAATTGCGCAGAGCGCGAAAATGCTGAAAATAAGCGAGATAGCAAAAAAACTCGGCATTTCCGAAGAAGAGCTTGAACCATACGGTCACTACAAGGCGAAGCTTTCTCAGAAGCTTTTCGACCGCACGAAAGACGCTCCCGACGGAAAGCTCATTCTGGTAACGGCAATAAACCCCACTCCCGCGGGCGAGGGCAAGACCACGACTTCTGTCGGACTTTGCGAGGGAATGAACAAGATAGGAAAGAGAGCTTGCCTTGCGCTGCGCGAGCCGTCGCTAGGTCCCGTGTTCGGAGTAAAGGGCGGCGCAGCGGGCGGCGGATATGCCCAGGTCGTGCCTATGGACGATATAAACTTGCATTTCACGGGAGATATGCACGCCATAACCGCCGCGAACAACCTCCTCTGCGCAATGATAGACAACCATATCCAGCAGGGAAACGAGCTTAATATCGACCAGAGAAGGATACTCTTGAAACGTTGTCTCGATATGAACGACCGCGCTTTGAGGAACTGCATCGTAGGTCTTGGCGGAAAGACAAACGGCGTACCGAGAGAGGACCATTTCCAGATAACCGTAGCCAGCGAGATAATGGCTATACTTTGTCTTGCGGCAGACCTTAATGATCTTAAAAAGCGCCTCGGAAATATCCTTGTCGCATACACCTATGACAATAAGCCCGTTTTCGCGCGCGACCTTAAAGCTGTCGGAGCAATGACAGTTCTGCTCAAAGACGCGATAAATCCTAATCTCGTGCAGACGCTTGAAAATAACCCCGCAATTATCCACGGCGGTCCTTTCGCGAATATTGCTCACGGCTGTAATTCCGTAAGAGCGACAAAGCTCGCGCTTAAGCTTTCGGATTACACTATAACAGAAGCGGGCTTCGGCTCGGACCTCGGCGCGGAAAAATTCCTTGATATAAAGTGCAGATTTGCGGGATTAAAGCCCGACTGTATCGTTCTTGTCGCGACGATACGCGCGCTTAAATACAATGGCGGCATAGCAAAAGCAGAGCTTACAAAGGAAAACCTCGAAGCGCTCCAAAAAGGCATTGTAAACCTCGGCGTTCATATTGAGAACATGAGGAAATTCGGAGTTCCCGTTGTCGTTGCAATAAATCATTTTGCAACAGACAGCGAGGCGGAAATTGCGTTTGTTCGTGATTATTGCGAGAAAAAGGGCGCGAAGTGCGCGTTCTCGGACGTTTTCCTTAAAGGCGGAGAGGGCGCAATTGAACTTGCAAATGCAGTTGTCGAAACAATTGAAAATGAAAAGAGCAATTATGCTCCTCTTTATGACGAAAAGCTTTCAATAAAGGAAAAGCTCGATATCATCGCTCGCGAGATATACCGCGCGGACGGCGTTTCATATACTGCCGCCGCAGAAAAGGCAATTAAACAGATCGAAGACCTCGGGCTCGACAAAGTTCCCGTTTGCGTAGCTAAGACGCAGTATTCGCTCTCCGACGATCCGACAAAACTCGGAAAGCCCGAAAACTTCAAGATAACCGTCAGCGACGTCCGTTCGAGCAACGGCGCGGGATTTGTCGTTGCATATACGGGAGATATAATGACAATGCCCGGGCTTCCGAAAGTGCCCGCGGCAAATAATATCGACATTGACGACAACGGCGTTATCACAGGGCTTTTCTGATGAAAAGAGAGTTTGTTTCCCACAGTCCGCAGGAAACCGAAGAATTTGCCGAAAAACTCGCCGAAAAGTTTAGATCGGGCGATGTGATACTTTATAAGGGAGACTTGGGAGCAGGAAAAACCACGTTTACAAAAGGAATAGCAAAAGCTCTCGGAATTTCCGAAACAGTAACCAGTCCGACCTTTGCTCTTCTAAATGAATATTACGGCAGTATCCCGCTTTTCCATTTCGACCTTTACAGGATAAAAACAGTCGATGATCTTTATGCGATAGGCTTTTTTGATTATCTTGACCGAGGCGGCGTTATTGCTGCGGAATGGAGCGAGAATATCCCCGAGCTTGAAAACGAGCTTTTAAATGTCATAAAGATAAATATCGAAAAACTTTCGGAAAATGAGCGGAGGATAACATATGATCTTGGGGATTGACAGCTCCGCGATAACGGCGGGCTGCGCACTGTATGACGGCACGAAAATAGTCGCAGAGCAGTTTCTGAATACGCGGCACACTCATTCCGAAACGCTCCTGCCTATGGTCGAAAATATGCTGAACGATGCGGAAGTTAAGCTCTCGGATATTGACAGGATAGCCGTAACGAACGGTCCGGGTTCTTTTACGGGTCTGAGGATAAGCGTTTCATGCGTAAAGGGAATGGCGATGGGCGCTGGGATTCCCGTTGTTCCCGTTTCAACGCTCGAAGCCATAGCGTATAATTTTATAGGAGTTGACGGCATTGTCTGCGCCTGTATGGACGCGCGGCTAAACCAGGTATACAACGCGCTTTTCAGATCTGAAAACGGCGTTATAACAAGGCTTTGCAATGACAGGGCGATAAAGCTGAATGAGCTTTCAAAAGAACTCGATAAAACAGACGGGAGAGTAATTTTTGCGGGAGACGGAGCGGTTTTGGCTTATGAGTTTACCGAGAAAAAATATGAGCTTGCGCCGCTTGTTTTACGTTATCAGCGGGGAAGCGGAGTGTGTCTTGCGGCATGGAAAAAAACGGCGATAGACCCCGCCGCTCTTATGCCGAGTTATCTGAGATTGTCACAGGCAGAGCGTGAAAAACAACGACAGGAGGAAGACCAATGATATCAATAGGCTGCGACCACGGCGGTTATGAGCTGAAGCTCGCCATAATCGAACATCTGAAAGAAAGGAACATTGAGTTTATAGACTGCGGATGTGACGGCGAAAAAGCAGATTATCCCGATATCGCCGAAAAGACCTGCAAAAAGGTAACGGGCGGCGAGTGCGATAAGGCGATACTTGTCTGCGGAACGGGAATAGGAATGTCAATGGCGGCAAACAAAATAAAGGGTATACGCGCGGCAGTCTGCTCCGACTGGTATTCTGCAAAATATACGCGCCTGCATAATGACGCAAATGTTCTTTGTCTTGGCGGCAGAGTGTTGGGCGCAGGACTTGCAATTGAGCTTGTGGACATTTTTCTCGATACGGAATTTGAACAGGGAAGACACTGTGCGAGAGTTGAAAAAGTTATGAAACTGGAGGATAAATAAATGGAAAATTACAACAATGTAGTGCTTTGCGATCATCCGCTCGTTCAGCATAAGCTTTCGCTTCTGCGCGATAAAAACACGGGCTCAAAGGAGTTCCGCGAGCTCGTAAACGAAATTTCTATGTTCATTTGTTATGAGGCGACGCGCGATCTCCCGTTGAAAGATGTAAGGATAGAAACGCCGCTTGCGCTTGCGGATGCGAAAATTATAAGCGGAAGAAAGGTAGCTTTTGTTCCGATAATGCGCGCGGGATTGGGAATGGTAGACGGCGCGCTGGCGCTTGTTCCTGCGGCAAAAGTCGGACACGTCGGCATCTACCGCGATAAAATGCATGACAACACCGCTACCGAATATTACTGCAAGCTCCCGTTCGATATAGCAAACCGCGAGGTCATCATTATGGATCTTATGCTTGCGACAGGCGTTTCGGCGATAAAGACCGTGGAGATAGTTAAAGAAGCAGGCGCGAAGAACATAAAGTTTATGTGCCTTTTGACTTGCCCCGAAGGAATAGAAGCCTTCCACGAAAAATTCCCCGATATTGAGATTTTCTGCGGAGCGATTGATAAGGGGCTTAACGATGAGCTTTATATTGTTCCGGGTATTGGCGACGGTTCTGACAGACTTTTCGGTACAAAATAAAATTGATTTACCAATAATAAAAAAGGACAATGCCTTTCTATGACGGAGGACATTTCCCTTATAGAATAGTGTCTCATTACCTTAACGGCAATGATGTGGATCTTCAGTAAAACACAAACGGCGATCGCGGTGCGGTCGCCGTTTAGTGTTATTATCTACTATATACGGCATTGAGAATAAAATGACATAAAATTCCGTGATTTCCTGAAAATCAGGTTTGATTACATAATCGTCAGTCTAACATGCTTGAAAACACTCTTTGAATGTGATAAAATTTACATTGGATAGGAAAGGTAAGACAACATTCTTATTCAAGTAAATTAAAAAGGAGAAAAAGCATGAAGAAAACAAAGTTTGCCGCGGCGATCACTGCCGTTATAGCTTCGCTGTTTGTTTTTTCCGCTTCTGCGGAGGAATATTCTGTCAGCGGAACGCTCAGCGCGGACAGCAAAGACGACGCTTCTGCGACGGTGACGGCTACTGTTACAAACGATTACTACTACGACGTAGACGGTATCGGCTACAGCGTATCCGTATCGGACAACGCGGTAATAAAGGGAGAAAGCTCCAAGACAAACGTATCGCTTGACGCGGGCGACAGCGACAGCCTTACTTTTGAGGTAGAACTTACAGGCGAAAACCCCGGTACAGGTTCAGACATCGGCATAGCAGCGATAGCGCTTTCCGGTGCAGCTTTATTAGTGATAGGCTTTGCTACAACGAAAAAGAAAAAGCAGCTGCTTTCATTGTTCTTATGTGCAACGATAGCAGGTACTGCGACGTTATCATCTTTGCTGCTTACGGCTGACGCCGAAGAGGTTGCCGATAGCGCTTCAAGTCAGGAACTTGAACTGGAACTCGGCGGCGAAAAGGTAACAGTAACTCTTGACATTGATGTGCCCGAACAGCCTCAGATACATGACAATTCCGAGGAGGATATAGGGCGGCTCAACGGCGGTAAAGCGACCATTTCAAGATATTCCGACAGCGGAGATATTTCCTTTATAAACGGCAGATTTACCGACTATAAGGTCACCGATCCCGAGACAGCATTCAATTCTATTGGGGCTGTAGATACGCTTCTTAAAAGCAAAGATGTAGTTCTTGCATATTTAAGGACTGACACAGCGGAAAACGGCGACACGTTCTACACCTTTACTCAGATGCAGGGAATAGCGCAGGTTTCCGACGCTTACATCAAGATAGGCGTTGACAAGGACGGCAATACTATCAGCCTGTCCAGCTCCATTGACCCCGACGCGACCGCGCTTAATATTACCGAAGAAGATGTACAGGAAAACTTTGAAAAAGCAAAGGCAGCGGCGGAGAAATATGTTGGGGAACACGGCGGAAAGCTTGTTCCTGCTGATGAACCCGTTATCGTCCTGCACAAAAACGCTTACATGGCGTCCTGCTTCTTGTTCTATGTAAAGCTTGATGAAGATCCCAATATGCCGAGCGGCACGGAATCTTCGGGGTATCTTAAGCTGTTTATAGAAACAAAGTCATGCGAAGTATACGACGTTGTTCCGGTAAAGAGCATTGATCTTAATACCTATGAAAATATCGACAACAGCAAATACTTCGACGTAAAGACCGAGCAAATGGAATTTACCGACTATTACGGTCAGAAAGTAACTCTGCCTGTAGCTAAAAACGACGACGGCTATTACTTCGTCGATACCGAGCGCAAGATAATTTGCGCGGATTCCTTTAAGACTTTTGATTCTGAAAGCGCGGGGATAAAAGAAGTTGTTCCCGTGGTATTTGCAAGTGCCGAAGAAGCTCCTGCGCTTCTTGTCACCATATTCAGCAACATGAGAACTATCTATGATTATTATGACGCAAAAGGATTTAAGTCTTTAGACGGCAACGGACTGCCCTTGCTGCTCGGTTTAGGATTTAATGCGGGATACGGTCAGGACATGGAGAACGCGGCGTTTACCTCGGTATTGAGCGGATTCGGTTGTTTTATGTTCGGAAATTATCCAATCAGCGCCTGCTTTGATGTGACCGCCCATGAATATACGCACGGAATAAAAGCATGCCACAACAGCAAAGGCACAAGCATAAACAACACAGGTTCTATAGAAGAATCCTATGCTGATATACTCGGCAATCTTATCGAAATGCAGATAGACCCTCCGGGTTGTAATAAAGAAGTATGGTATATCGGAGAGCAGCAGCTCGGCAAGACAAGCGTTCTGCGCTGTATGTCCGACCCTCATTCCTGCAACCAGCCCGAATATATAGGCGACGTTAATTTCGTAATGAACACCAGATATACATCCTCTTTTGTAATTGACGACAGCGGCGGAATCCATGTAAACAACTCCATACTTTCGTTTGTATGCTATCAGATGGATCAAGCGGGCATAAGCCTTGAAGATAATTTTGATATATGGGCATACACACTTTATACGGCTGTACCCAACAGCGAATATAAAGATATAGCCGAAATGCTGAAGCTTGCAATAGTAAGGCTCGGTTTTGAAGATAAGCTCGATGAGGTAAGCAAGATCCTCGACAAAGCCAACCTCTACGGCGACACCACATCTTGGGACAGCTACGAAAGACCCGAAGGCACAGTAAAGATTGAATATAAGCTGGAGAATGTTCCCGAAAACTGCCAGTGGTCGTTAGCTATACAGAAAACGCTCAGCGGCGCAGGCGGCATGGTATATGTGACATCCGATAAAAACGACGTTGCAAAGTGCTATACCATGCCCGAAGATCAGACCTCATTGCTTTTGCTGGTATCACTTGACGGAAAAACATACTTGTCTTATGTATTCAGCGGCAATTTGAACTCCGATCAGTCGGTGACAATAGACTATAACGAGTTGGATCTTCTGTTTCTTATGTAATATGTTACGGCGTGAGTAGAACAATTGAATAAATAGAAACCCCGAATCAATTAAAGTTGGTTCGGGGTTTTTGTAAATAAATTAGATTATTGAAGAATTACCGCTACCGAAATCAAAATGTTTCGGTAGCGAATTTTATCTGTATTTTAATACAAGAACTCATATTTTTCGCAGAACATTCCCTTGTGCGAATGTCCATTTATATACATTATATCACATATTTATATAAATTTCAAGCGTTTTGGCGAAAAGTTCTACAAAATTTTTCGGCGGAATTTGTGCAGATTGACGAACGATTTGCCCGTAAAAATTCTATTTCTGGTCAAAATTCTGGTCAATTGTGCTATGATTTTTAAGGAGGTGGTTTTATGTCAAGGCGCGGGGAGAACGTGTTCAAGCGGCGCGACGGGCGCTGGGAAGCGCGGTATGTTCGTGAAATAACGCTCGACGGCAGGAAAAAATACGGCTCGGTTTACGCGAAAACCTACCGCGAGGTCAAGGAAAAACAGCGGCTTTTAATCGAACAGCCTCGGCAGGGTTCGCCAAAAATCAGCAGGAAAACGCTTATGCAGATTATGGAAGAATGGCTTAACAGCGCGAAAAATCAGCTGAAAATCTCGACGTTTCAGAAGTACAACTCGATAATTCAAAATCACATTTCGCAAATCGGAAATTTGCCGATAAAATTCGTGACGAGCGAGGTAATTTCGCAGTTCACGGACAGCCTGCTTGAACAGCTTTCGCGCGAAACCGCAAACCAAATTTTGATAGTTCTCGGAATGGGTTTCAACTTCGCGAGGGCGCAGTACAATGCGGTTTTACCCGATATTCACCTGTTAAAATGCGCGAAACCGAGTGTTCGGGTTTTGTCGGTCACAGAGCAGAATATTCTCGTGAATTATCTGCGGAGTTGCGGGGATATTTTCGCGTTCGGGGTTCTGCTCGCGCTGTTTACGGGAATGAGGGTGGGCGAAATTTGCGCGCTGAAATGGGAAAACGTTTCGGCTGAAACTATACGCATTTGCGCGACAATGCAACGGTTGAAAGGCAGTTCGGGCAAGACCGAAATCGTTATTCTGCCGCCGAAAACCGAATGTTCAAACCGCGAAATTCCGATACCGAAAACGCTTATTTTCGAACTTGAAAACCGCCGAAAAAGCGGCGGGTTTGTGCTTGTGCAGGAGAACGGAAACCCTGTCGAGCCTCGTCTTTTGCAGAGCAGATTTTCGCGGATTGCGGGGGCTTGCGGGCTGTCGGACGTGCATTTTCACACGCTTCGGCACACGTTCGCGACGAGGTGCGTCGAGGCGGGCGTGGACGTGAAAACGCTGTCGGAGATACTCGGACATTCCGATGTGAAAACGACGCTTAATCGCTATGTTCACTCGTCGCTGGAACTTAAAAAGAGCTGTCTGGACAAGCTGACGATTTGAGCTGTTTCTGGTCAAAATTCTGGTCAAATGCCCGCAAAACCGCATAGCAAAGGCACTTTTCGCACAAGGGAATGTTCTGCGAAAAGTGCGTTGCATTTGGCAGTATCTGTTAAATGTGTCCACATTTGTGCGGTATTATACAAATCGGAGGTAAATTTTCAATGCCTGTTCGATTTAAATTTTGTCATCAAGAAAATAAACCGAATTGCCGTAAGCGTTAAAAAAACGTTTGTTAATATTTATGAAAAAATTAAATTATAGAATTGTAAAGGTACAGCGATTTAATAAAGTTTAGGTATATATTGAATAATATTCGGTAAAATTCAAATTACAGAAATTGAAAGTTACTATGTTATAATATAGTGATAGTACATTTTTTTTGTTTTTTAGACATTTCGACATTCTTTTTAAAAAATTTTTTCCTTTAGTTTTCTGGCTTTAGTGCTAATAAAAAATTGCGCCTTATATTTTATAGTTATGTTCGGCTTGTCCACGCGCTTTTTGTTTTGCGGGAATTTTGCGCGTTAATATAAAATGTACCGCAATGAAAGTTTTTCGATAATATGATTATTTAGCAACTATTTTTTATTTTTACTGAAAAGAGGAAAATTATGTTATGTAAAAACTGCGGAGCCGAGCTCCAAGAAAAAGAAAACAAACTCGTCTGCCCGAAGTGTGGTGCGGAAGTTGACTTAACCGTGCCCGAAAAAACTGTATCCGAGCAAACTTCGACAACCCCTCAACCCGCCGCTGAAACCGCTTCGGAATACATAACCCCGCGCGGGTTTTCGTCAAAGAAAAATATCATCATTATAATCCTCGCGGCTGTCCTTGTCCTCGGTCTTGGCGCGGGTATAACCGTTCTTGCCGTGAGCAATTCTTCCACAAATAAGGTTTCGCAGGGAATTGAGCTTGCCGAGCGTTATTTGTCCGAGCAGAATTACGAGCAGGCAATCATTGAGTATGAGAAAGTTCTTGAAATTGAGCCGATGAACGTTGACGCTTATCTCGGACTTGCAAATGCTTATGAGAAAAGCGGCGATATTGACAAGGCAATTGATATCTTGCGCGAGGGCTATGAGAAAACAGGCGATAATCGTATCAAAGAAATGTTAGATAGGCTGACTGATCCTACGCAGAGTTCGTCAAGTTCGTCGAGTAGTTCTGTGCCTGTAAGCTCGTCAAGCGCCCCCGTTTCGAGTTCTTTCGGCAGCACGGAAAGCTCCTCGAGCAGTTCCGCTCCCGAAAGTTCTTCAAGCAGTGCGGAGAGTTCTTCGAGTGGTTTTGAGAGTTCATCAAGCAGCTATGAAAGCAATTTTAGCTCGTCAAGTTCTTCATCTAGTTCCTCTTTTTCAAGTAGTTCGTCAAGTTCGAGCAGCTTTGGGTCATCAAGTTCTTCAAGCAGACCGTCAAGTTCTTCAAGCAGACCGTCAAGTTCTTCAAGCAGACCCGCAAGTACGGGTAGCTCATCGCTCCCTGCAGGCACGAACAGCAACGACTGCCTTGTTATAGAGAATAATGTCGTAGTGGATTGCGACCCGAGCGCGGTGATAATTGAAATTCCGAATGGAGTAACAAAAATTGATGAATATGCATTTAGCGGTTGTTCGAAATTGATAAAACTGGAATTGCCGAACAGTGTTACATCAATTGGTGGTTCTGCTTTTAGCGGTTGTTCAAATTTAACAAGTTTGAACTTACCAAACAGTGTTACAGAGATTGGAAGATATGCTTTTTATGGTTGTTCAAATTTGCAAAGTATAAATTACCCAAGTTCATTGAAGAAAGTCGGCGGTCAGATATTCGATGGGTGTACTAAGTTAAAGAGTATAACTGTACCACAAGGAGTTACAGAAATACCTGATTATGCTTTTGATGCTACATCTTCCAATAGCTATTTGGAAGAAATCATCTTGCCAAGTACAATTAAAACAATTGGTGAATCAGCTTTTAGCGGTTGCTCAAAATTGACAAAACTAGAGTTGCCAAGCAGCGTTACAGAAATTGGCAGATCTGCTTTTAGTGGCTGTTCAAAATTAACTAAATTGAGCTTACCGAATAGTGTTACAAAAATAGGAAGAGAAGCGTTCTACAATTGTTCAAGTCTGGAAAGTATAAATTATCCGAGTTCACTGAAAGAAACCGGTTATGGTATTTTTAATGGGTGTTCAAAGTTAAAAAGTATAACAGTTCCGCAAGGAGTTACAGAAATTCCATATCTTGCTTTTTCATCTTCATCTTCTGAAAGCTATTTGGAAGAAATCATCTTGCCGAGTACAATTAAAACAATTGGTGAATCAGCTTTCAGTGGTTGTTCAAAAATAACGAAATTGAGTTTACCGAATAGTGTTACAAAAATAGGAAGAGAAGCGTTCTACAATTGTTCAAGTCTGCAAAGCATAAATTATCCAAGTTCACTGAAAGAAACCGGTTATGGTATTTTTAACGGGTGTTCTAAGTTAAAAAGAATAACTGTTCCGCAAGGAGTTACAGAAATTCCATATCTTGCTTTTTCTTCTTCATCTTCTGAAAGCTATTTGGAAGAAATCATCTTGCCAAGTACAATTAAAACAATTGGTGAGTCTGCCTTCAGCGGTTGTTCAAAATTGACAAAACTGGAATTGCCGAGCAGTGTTACATCAATTGGTGGTTCAGCTTTCAGCGGTTGTTCAAAAATAACGAAATTGAGTTTACCGAATAGTGTTACAAAAATAGGAAGAGAAGCATTCTACAATTGTTCAAGTTTACAAAGTGTAAATTATCCGAGTTCACTGAAAGAAACCGGTTATGGTATTTTTAATGGGTGTTCAAAGTTAAAAAGTATAACAGTTCCGCAAGGAGTTACAGAAATTCCATATCTTGCTTTTTCATCTTCATCTTCTGAAAGCTATTTGGAAGAAATCATCTTGCCGAGTACAATTAAAACAATTGGTGAATCAGCTTTCAGTGGTTGTTCAAAAATAACGAAATTGAGTTTACCGAATAGTGTTACAAAAATAGGAAGAGAAGCGTTCTACAATTGTTCAAGTCTGCAAAGCATAAATTATCCAAGTTCACTGAAAGAAACCGGTTATGGTATTTTTAACGGGTGTTCTAAGTTAAAAAGAATAACTGTTCCGCAAGGAGTTACAGAAATTCCATATCTTGCTTTTTCTTCTTCATCTTCTGAAAACTATTTGGAAGAAATCATCTTGCCGAGTACAATTAAAACTATTGGAGAATCAGCTTTCAATGGTTGTTCGAAATTGACAAAATTAAACTTGCCGAGCGGTGTTACTGAAATTGACAGATATGCTTTTGGTGGCTGTTCAAAATTAACAAGTTTGAATATACCGAACAGCGTTACGAAAATTGGTTATGATGCATTTTACAATTGTTCAAGTCTCTCGGCTACATACAAAGGCAAGACTTATAATTACTCTAACATAGAAGCCTTGTATTCTGCTATAAACGGTTAAAAATTACAAAAGAAATATAATATTCGGAGGTAAAAAATGACATCGATCAGAGTGCTTTTGATCACTAACGACAGTGTGTATTGCCATAGGCTCGCAGCATATCTGGGGAAACATCATACGGAAATAAAAATTTCCATAATGAATGACGCTTCTGAGATACAGAAAATTATCGCTCAGAAAACATATAATGTCGTTCTTATCGGCGATGAATATTCAGATATGGAAGTTTCCGCTTCGTCAAGCGTTGCTTGCGCGTTTTTGTCGGCAAGCTCGTCAGAAATGCTTTTAAATAACATAAAAGTCTTCTGCAAATATAAAAGCGGCGAGGAGATATATAAAAAGATACTCGACTTATACTCCGAAGTTTCCACGGGTTCTTTAGAAACGGCTTTCTCGGGAAAAAGGGTATATGCTTTCGCAGGCGCGAGCGGAGGCGCAGGGACAACTACGGTAGCCGCAGCATTTTGCTTTAAGCTTGCTTCCATGGGAAAAACGGTTCTTTATTTCAGCTGTGATAAATTTGCCGACAGTTCTGTAATTTTTAATGATAATCTACAAAGCGGAAGCATTAGCGATCTGTTTTATGCAGTTAAGTCTCTTGACGGCAAAAACGTTAATTTGTCGGCAAAGACCTCGTCGCTTATGAAAAAGGACAGTCAGAATGTAAGCTATTTTGACAATTGCAGAAATCCTCTTGATTTTGATGGGCTTGATTATGCCCAGCTTAAAAAAATATTTGATATAGCCGTACATGCAGGTAATTATGATTGTGTAATAACCGACGGTAGCATTTATGACGAACGTTATATAGAACTTATAAAAGGATCCGCAGATAAAATTCTGATAGTGGCGGAAAATACAACTTCGTCCGCCGCAAAGTTAAAGAGAGTTTCGGACTATCTGGATATACTCGACAAACGTGATTCGTCAGGCTTTATTGACAGATCAGCGGTTATAATGAACAAAAACCGCGAGCCTAATGTTAATAGAAGTTCATTTCAGAATATGTCGTTTGTGGGCGTGATCCCGAAGTACAAAGACTCCGACCCAAGGGCAATATCGAACGCTGCGTCGCGGCTCGACGTCTGGAATAATTTGCTGAAAGGATCTGATTGAGGGGATTAAAAATGAATGACAGAATATCAAAATTTACCGATAAAATAAGAGCGGAAATGGTCGAGTTTGTTACATACAATGAAGTTTCAAACGAAGACCTTATGAGTAAGATCGAAAGTACAGTCCGTTCAAGATCTGCGGATATATATCTCAGCATTGATGAAGAAATAGACGTTATAAAAAGAATTTACAGCTCTATACGCGGTCTTGGTGTACTCGATGAAATTATGAGCGACGACACCATAACCGAGGTTATGATAAACGGACCTGACTGTATTTTTGTAGAGCAAAACGGAAAAATTGAAAAGCTTGACAGGCATTTTGAAAGTGCTGAAAAGCTTGCCGATATTATTCAGCGAATAGTAGGCACTGTCGGCAGAGAAGTTACAAGTGCAAATCCTATAGCCGACGCAAGACTTACAGACGGCTCACGTGTAAATATAGTTATGCCGCCCGTGGCATTAAACGGTCCTATAGTCACCATAAGAAAGTTTTCTTCCGACCCTATGACAGTACAGAAGCTCATACAATACGGCTCTATAACTGCCCAGATAGCAGATCTTCTGAAGGACCTTGTTGAGGCAAGATATAACATTTTTATAAGCGGCGGTACGGGCTCGGGAAAAACCACATTTTTAAATGCGCTTTCAAATTTCATTCCTCAAAGCGAACGTATCATAACAATTGAAGACTCTGCCGAGCTGCAGATAAAAAACATACCTAATATTGTCCGTCTTGAAACAAGAAATGCAAATTCCTCGGGAAAAGGACAGGTTACTATAAGAGATCTTATTAAATCTGCACTTCGTATGCGCCCCGACAGAATTGTAGTTGGCGAGGTGCGCGGAGCGGAAGCGCTGGATATGCTTCAGGCAATGAATACCGGACACGACGGTTCTTTGTCCACAGGACACGCCAATTCTTCGGAGGATATGATAAGCCGTTTGGAAACAATGGTCCTTACGGGAGCCGAGGGTCTGCCTCTTCCGGCAATAAGACAGCAGATAGCGTCGGCAGTTGATATTATAATTCATTTGTCAAGAATGAGAGACAGAACAAGAAAAACCGTTTCAATAAGCGAGGTTGACGGCTTGGATGAATACGGAAACGTAAAACTGAATGTTCTGTTTGAATTTACCGAGGACTTTAAAAGGTCTACAAAGGATAAGGTCGTTGGTCGTCTCGAAAGGACGCAGAATAAAGTAAAGCATGTCGGAAAGTTGATTGCTGCAGGAAAGGATGCGAGTATTTTTGATGCTGAAAGGTTTAACTAAAAAAAGCAAAGTCGAAAATGACGGACTTTATGATTATACAAAATATCATATGAAGCTGAAAGACAGAGCGATCGCTTTTCTTATTGGTTTTGGGTTGGCAGCGATAGCTATTCACATTTTCTTTGGTAATATTATTGTGGATCTTGTAGTAGGAATTGCCGCAGGTATCGTTGCACAGCCTATCTACAGAAAAATGATGATCAAAAAGATAAGAAGACAACTTTTATTTCAGTTCAGGGATCTGTTGGATTCGCTCAGTTCGTCTGTTTCAGCGGGAAAGGTAGTAAACGCAGCTTTTGCAGATGCAGAAAAGGATATGAATTTGCAATACGGCGAGAATAGTTTGATATACAAAGAAGTCAGAGCAATAAATTCGGGATTGATAAACTCCGCAAATATTGAAGATCTGCTTTTGGATTTCGGAAAGCGCAGCGGCATTGAGGATATTGTAAGCTTTGCGAATGTATTTTCTATCTCAAATCGCCGCGGCGGAGAAATAAAATCCATTATTGGAGAAACAAAGAGTATTTTGTGCGATAAGATAGATATCGAAATGGAGATACAGGCTTCTCTTAATTCAACAAAAAATGAACTGAATATTCTTATGCTTATGCCCCTTATAGTTGTTCCTATGATGTCTTCATTTTCACAGGATTCCGATAACCCCGCTATAAATATCACTGTAAAGATCGCGGGACTTGCTATATTTATTATTGCATATATTATCGGAAGAAAAATTACTGACATTAAGGTCTGAGGTATAGAATATGGGAAAGATAATAATGTTTTTGATCGGTGTTATTACCGCCGCAATTTACATAATACTGTATCTTGTCGGCAACAAAAAATATCAAAGAGTTGCTGCGGCTGTCAGAGACGATGTATTTCCGATAAAGGATATATTTGTGGTCGGTCTGTTGACGCTTGATATCTTTAAGATAAAGCCCGAAATAAAAAGCTCAAAGACAAGAAGAAAGTATACGGAGCTGTTTGGAAAACAATATGTTGAGTTTTATTCGATGATAACCGTTGCTTCTGTAATAAGCTATGTTGCAATGTTTATTCCCGTTGCATTCTTTTTTGGAGCAATGGCTGACATGGTAGAGATGATATTTCTTATACTCATAATATCCGTGCTATTACCTGTATATGTGATAATTTCAATAGACGATAAAATAAAAAATCAGCGCAATGAAATATTGATGGACTATCCTAATGTCCTTTCAAAAATAGCTCTTTTGACAAATGCGGGAATGACGCTCAGAGAGGCTTGGGCGGATGTCGCAAAATCAGGCAACACAAAGCTGTATATCGAAATGCGGAATGTAATAACCCTTATAAACAACGGAACTCCCGAGATACGGGCATATGAGGAGCTCGCCGAGAGCTGCAGGGTAAATGAAATAAAAAAGTTTGTTTCTGTCATATGCCAGAATCAAAAGGGAAGCTCAGAGCTTGTTTATATTATGAAAGAGCTTTCCGTAGAAGCATGGAATGCAAAGAAAACCGTAGCGAAGATGAAAGGTGATTCCGCTCAGACAAAGCTTATGATCCCGCTGCTTATCAGCTTTGTGGGAATACTTGCGATGATCATGGTACCGATCGTTGCAAATATGAACCTCGGTATATGATAAGGATAATTACATTGATAAACAATGATAATTATATATCTAAAAAGCAGAAGGAGGTGATAGAGATGAAAAACTTTACATTTAAGGCTTGGGCACAGGCACAGTGCTTAAAGCAGGCGGCAAAATCAAAGATAAACGAATTTTTCCACGATGAACAGGGCGACGCGGGACCAATAATCATAGGAGTTATAATTATAGTAATTGCTGTAGGTCTTGCTGTTATTTTCAGAGATCAGTTAGCTGCGTGGCTTAATTCGTTATTTGGTAAAGCCAATGAAGGTATTGAAGGTGCTATGGATTCAGCTTCAGTACAAATTCATCATCCTTCTTCCAGTCATTAACAAGCTTATGCTGAAACACGCGCCGATAGTGCGTCGGCGCGTGGTATTCGGAAATAATTAACATTTGGAGAATGTTATGAATAATAAAAAGCTTTTACTCTCAGAAAACGGCGCTGCAACTGTCCTTGAAGCAACGATCATTTATCCTATCGTGTGCCTTGTGACTGTTCTGCTTGTTTTTGTGGGATTTACATATGCCCAGCAGGGTTTTCTTACTTATCATTCACAGACGCTTTCGTCATATCTTGCGAAAACCGTGTGTTATCCTGGATATCAGTTTATAGATGATCCTTATCATGAAGACGAAGACGGCGTAACGGTAGATGACATAAACAAAGCCATGAAAGCCCAGGCGCCATATAGATATCTGTTCGGAGTTTTCAGCGGTCAGTATAATGCACCCGATGACAACAATGAAGATCTTATTGCAAATTATGTAAAGTTTATGGCGGAGGATTATCTCACAGAACACGGGTTTTTAAAATCGTCAGGCGGAAATGTAGAGCTTCCTGACGATATATCTGAATTTACGCCCGAACGTATAGTTAATAAAAACGGATATGCCTGTGCTATTGACGCGAATACTTCGAGAGTTATCGTCTATATGGGACAGAATTATATGTTCGCGAATTTTTTCAGAATGATAGGGTTCGGCGGAAGACAAATGGTAATAAGCAGCAAGTCTTGTGCTTTTGTGAGCGACGCCCTTGAAATTGTCAGAATTACGGATATGGCGTTTGATGTTACAGATCATATTGCAGGAAAGCTTGGTATAAATACCGAGCAGTTAAGTAAGATCGGTGATACAATAAAAAAATTTACACAAGGTGAGTAAACTGTTTCGGAGGAAATAATATGTCCGTCAGAAAAAAACATTCGGATAAAAAGAGAAGATTTTTCAGACGTCTGAAAAGAACTTTTTTTTCAAAGAAAGCAGCCCAAGGTTCTATAACGGTGTTCTTGACCATTATAATGCTGCCAATGCTTATTTTTTCTTTTTCAATAGTAGATCTCTGTAAGATCTTTATGGGCGCTCAACTCACACAGAGCGCCGAGGATGTCGCTTTAAATTCGGCTATGACCGCCTATGATAAAGCGTTAAAGGATATGTACGGACTTTTGGCTACATCAGCCACCGAAGAGGAGCTTACAGATAAAATTACCGACTATTATATTGCAACATTGGAATCAAGCGGCATATCCACCGATGACAAGGAGGGTGTAAAAAGCTTGCTTTCAACTCTTATAGGATCTGATATGCCTGCTTCGCTCGGACAGAACGATAGTTTTTTAAGATTGTTTTCGACAAATGTTCCGAACGACACCGATCCCATTAAGATTAGTCCCGTTGCAACTTCGTCTATTTCAAACCCTTCTGTTATGCATAGACAGATCGTAGAATATATGAAATATCGCGGCCCTGTTTATCTTGTTTCGGGAACCTTTGATAAGCTCAATGCATTTAAAGATCTTTCAAATCAAACAACTGCGACAAACGCAAAGCTTGATTTCGAGGAAACCCTTTCAAATATAAACAATGATGCGATAAAGGCATATGTTATGTTTGAGCTTTATTTTGCAAATTCAGACGAGCTTGAAACAGGAAACAGTCATTATAATATACCGTATCCGAATGAGGCAACTGCCAGCACCCTTATTAACATGTATAGTTTTGACATAGTTAATGATCTGCATTTTTCTTCTTTCTATAAAAATGGGAATTTTACAATTGAAGATTATGTTACGAGACTTATAAATGAAGTTGCTTTTCCCGCCGCAGCATACAGCGCTACCGCGAGTTCTTATAGGAATAATGGAAAGCTTATTTATGATGAAAATATACTTAAAGTATTCGAACCCGATCTTATTGGGGAAGAGATGTATTCTGAAAGCATAAGTGACCTTACAAAACAATTATCAGACAAAGTAGAAGAGCTTCAGAATAATTATTCTCAATTTATTCCGACGGGCACTACAGATTGCGCCTTTTACGACGGACTTGTTGAATTAAATAAGTTTGCTAATGCAAATCAAAGCGTAGACTATACCACGATCGTATCGGGTTATGATACGGTTTGGGCTTATGCGCCTCTGTTTGAAGGCGTAGATTCGAACAGGACTGATTTAGATTTTGCAAATACTTTGAAAGAATTTGCAGATCTTTATATAAAAGCTGTCGGACAAGTAAAATATGCCGAAAAAAACGGAACAGGTAATGAAGACACTGAGCAGAACAACGGGGACGACAGCGATACAGACGGAGACGACGAAAACGGCAATACAAACGAGAGCAGCCAAAATGAACAGGAGGATCTGAAAAAGCTTGTAGATGAAATTCAAAACGGTTTTGCTAAAAACTTAAAAACAGGTGTGAATGATCTTGTAATTTATGTACAAAATTGGCATGATGATGCAGAGGTTGCTTATAGCAATATTTGCAATGTTTTAAATGAACTTTATATGGCAACTGATTATAATTTTCGTATGCTTACTGTTCTTTCAAGTACTCTTGAAACGATCTACCGGCAGTTTACCACAGCTCAGGAGCAGGCTGAAACTTATTCTAATGCTGTAAATAATATTCAGACAGAATCCGTAAAAGCCGGCTTCAACGCCCAGTATGTAAACGAAGCAAAGGATATAAAAGAGCTGAACAGACAGGACCTTGAAGAACTGAAAGAGATCGTTGATAAACAGAAGGCACTTTATGGTAATGTTTTTAATATGCTTACAGAACTTAAATTTTTTAATAAGTTTTTGCTTGCTGACAACCGAATATATGACATTGACGTTATAATGTCTGATTATGTCACACAGACTAATGGATTTAAAGGAAATTTGACTTACAACGGCATATGGGTTACAAGTGTTGATCAGAATTATGTTGATCATATTCAGACCGAAAATATCGGAAAGTGGAATAATTCTTCGATAAAAACAAGTATCACAAGCAATGAATTATATCAGAAAATAAAGGAGCTCGGTGTCCCGAAGGAGCCTCAGGAAAAAAAGGAAGAAGTTAAAAATGAGGTCCAGCAGGGTAATGTAAAGAAAAACAGTGATGAAATATTAAAAAAAGAAGGAGCCGCGACGGAAGATACTTCTAAAGAATTTAATCCCAATAATTATAAAACATTTTCGGATTATATAAATGAACAGAATAATGGTACGTCGGGCGGCGGCACAACATTTTCGGGAAGCTTAGGCACAGACGAAAATTCTGACAACAACGCGATAAAGCAAAACGCGTCCTCGCTTATGTCAAAAGTAGGCAATTTTTTCGAAAAACTAGCCGAGGCAGGAAGGGACAAGCTGTATATCACAGAATACCTTACGGAAAATTTCACTTGCCTTACTACCAATAAACTCGACGAAAACAAAAGCGAGCAGATGATAAGCGGGTTTAAGTTCTATGACAGCAAAAACAACAAAGCAAATGTTGTTTGGTATGGAAGCGAGCTTGAGTATATCTTATATGGACAAACATCAAAAGAAGGAAATATTTTAGCTGCGGGAGGAACGATTTTTGCTATAAGATTTGTTTTAAACCTTATCTATTCATTTACAGATCCTGAGATACGCGGGTTTACAATGGCAGCTGCGACAGCAGCCGCAGGACTTTTTCCGTTTGCTATACCTCTTGTTCAGGCTGTCTTGCATATTTGCCTTTCTCTTGCCGAAAGTTCATATGATCTGATGGTGCTTGTAGACGGCGGAAGTGTTCCGATTTATAAAACACAGTCTACTTGGGTATGTAAGGGAAGCGGTGTTGTAAGAGAAATCGGGGCGGAAGTTATTAAAGAAGTATCCAATCTTGCAATAGATAAACTTTCAGATGATCTTTGTGATAAAATTGAAGAATACGGCAGTGATTTGAATGACGACGTTATTAGTTCGATACAAGGGTTTTCAGACATGGTCGAGGAAGAAGTTAAAAACATAAGAGAGCAAGTTGAAAATGATGTTATGACACCGATCTACGATGTTATACAGAAAGCTGTATCAGCTTATAACAATGAAAAATCTCAGATTGAAGTAATGCTGCGTGATACTTTAGAAAGCGCAAAAAAAGATTTGGGACTTTCAAGCGGCGCAAAAGACAACGATATAGTAAAAGAAATTGAAATAGAGATGTTTGACTACTTAGCTTCCCAAATAGGAAATATTGCAAATATTATCTCTCAAAACATAGAAAAGTTTCAAAAAGCTTTCTTAGGCATTTCTGTTGAAGAAGTTACAAATAGCGCCTCAAGAGGTTATGCAGAAATTGATGAAAAGTTTCAAGCTCTGTTTGACAAAATCGAAGAAAAGATTACTACGTCACGTGATAAGATAAAGAAATCTGTAACCAATGCTATCAAAAGCGCGGTATCAACCGCTCAGAATGGAGTTAAGTCAACCGCAAAACAGCTTAAATCATCTATCCAGAGTAATCTGAATAGAAGCCTGCGCGGGCACGAGGATTATGATATAAACTATGGAGGAAAAGCTTCCGTTTCGGCGATGTTGTCAATGGATTATAAAGATTATTTATATCTTTTTACCGCTATAGGATTGATCGTAAATGAGAACGCTATGCTCCAGCGTGCTGCAATTTTGATGAGCGCAAATGTAAGCAAGGCTTCCGGTTCGACTTATGATACAAATAAGGCGTACACACTGATAAAAGCTACTTCGGCATCACAGGTGAGAACAGTTTTCTGGGGAACATATTGGGATGAAAGTGGAAATCGCTTTGTAATGCCTGCGAACAGCAGATATACGATAGTAAAGACATCTTATATGGGGTATTGATATGAAAAATAAGATCGGATCGGAGTTTGGATCTTACACAATAGAAGCAAGTATCTCGCTTGTAATATTTGTTTCAGCAATAATGCTCATTCTCTCACAAGTAAGGGTCCTGATAGGAGAATGTATAATGCAAAATGCTGTAAATAATATGGCAAAGGAAACAGCTTCTTATGTATATGTTTTCGACCGCTTAGGACTTGTCTTTAAAGAAAGCGAAACCGAAACTCTGGATAATATATATTCAGAAGGAAAGGTACTTTCGGAAGAATATACAGGTTTATTGGAAAGTATATTTCCTGATGAATCATCGGGCGGAACTTCTATAGATGTTGAGGGAATCAAGGGAAACGCCGAGAGTATGATAGATTCCATAAAAAATATTATGAGTATTCTTGATTCAGCAAACTCGGAAGATTTAAAGAAAGAGTTGGAAGCTCTTGGACGTTCGGGCGTAGATGATCTTTTGAAATTAGCTTCTAATAAGATTCTTGAACATTTTTATAAATGGAAGCTAAACGCATATCTTCCCATGGAATACGATAAATTCTGCAATTATTTTATGATAAAAGACAATGCTGTTTCATTCAAGTGCTCGAGAGTTTTTCCGGATCAGAATAACAATTCGATTCTTGTTGTTGTGGAATATGACACAAAGTCATTGGTCAATTTTTTACCCCTTGACCGACATATTGTAAAATACGCTTATACTGCGGCATGGGTTGAATCAAATGCAAATTAAAGCCATTGTTTCGGAGGAATTACTTTGAAATATATTATTTCATGCTTTATAGCGGCCGGTTGTTGCGTGGGTGGATGGTTTTTTACTAGATGGTATCTGAATAAAAACAAATCCGAATTTAAAAAGATAAAGAAGCTTCCATTGCTTATTACAGCTTCGGGAATTATCTTTTTAGCGGTTTCAGTATTATTTCCTTTGTTTATTTTATCTAATGATATGTCGGTATATTCATTGTTTAGAACAATGATACTTATATATTTTCTCTTTTTCGCCGGGTTTATTGATTATAAGCTGCATTTGATACCAAATAAACTGTTGCTTATTCTGCTTGGTATAGCAGGTCTGAGTTACGGGGCAGAAGCCTTTATAGATTTTCCTGCATTTCAGTCGGAAGGAATTATGGCGCTTATAGGATGCGCGGTATGTTTCGTTATTTTCTTTGTAGGAAAATTGATATCCCGAGATGGAATGGGTATGGGAGATATAAAGCTGTCTGCTTTGATAGGATTGTTGTTGGGGCTTGACAGCGCGATCGGATGTTTGTTGTGGTCGCTGATGTTAGCGGCTGTTACAGGCGCAGTTTTAATGATATCCAAAAAAGCAAACCGAAAGACTAAATTGCCATTTGCCCCTTTCTTCTTTATGGGTGCTATGGTCAGTCACATTATATTCATAATAACAGGAACATTGGGAGGATAATATGAAGATCGGGACAGGAATTATAATAGCAATTGCGGCGCTTGGAGCTATATCTGCTTTTGCTGTGTTTGGCACGAATGATGACAATACCGCAGAAATAGAAAGTATAAAGAACAATATTTATTTGTATGATGCAAAAAAGATGTACCCCGAGGCTGTCCGGCAGTATCAGGAGCTTATTTCTATAGATGAAGAAAATTATGACCTCGTTATTGAGTATAAAGATTATTGCAAGCTCCACGGTTTTCAGTCGGAATATATATCGGCATGTGAAAAAGCAATGTCATTAAAATCAGATGATTTTGGAGTAGCGAAGGAATACCTGGAGTGGCTCAGTTCGAGCGGCAATGAGGGAATATATTCATACTTACATAATAAGATCGACACATTTGAAAATGATGAAAGAGCATATTTTGAAAATTATTATGATGAAATAAAAGGAAATTATAAGATACTTTCTTCTAAGTTTACCGATATTTCAGAATGGCACAATAATACGATCCTTTATCCGGGCAAAGACGGATATTATATCCTTGGTGGAAATGAGTATTATGCTTTTGTAAAACATAGAGACGGCTACAGCGCGATAATAAATAAAGACGGGAATACAATTTTTGAGGCAGGTGAGATCGTGTCATACAGTCCCGATCAAAACCTTATATCCGCACATCACGAAGAACAGATGGTTTATTTGAACTCAAACGGACAAAGAAGCATTGTTCCGTTTGAAAATAATGAACTTGTATATTATGATTATCTGGGAGCATTTTCAAGCGGGTTCGCACCGTTTAATATCGGCGATAAGTGGGGATATATAAATACAAATGCAAATGTAGTTCTGTCAGATTATGAGTATACAACGCCTTTTTCAAACGGAATTGCGGCTGTAAAAGAGAACGGCAAATGGGCTATATTAAAAATTAGCTCCGACGGATTTTCTATGATAACGGATTATATATACGATGATATTCTTTTGGATGAATACGGATATGCCTTTACAAACGGATATGCATATGTAAAGAAAAGCGGAAGTCAAAAATGGTCGCTCGTTCGTGTTAAATTGGACGAAGAATATAATTCAGTAATAGGAATTGATGATATAGGAAGCCTTACGTTTGATAATGCAAAACCATTCGGAATACTTGGGGCAGTAGAAGTTGACGGAAAATGGGGCTTTATAAGCCTTGAAGGAGAATGGGTGATCGAACCTGAATTTGATGATGCGGGTTCATTTGATTCGGGGTTAGCACCTGTGAAAATGTCCGATAAATGGGGATATATTGATGAAACGGGAAAAATGATCGTCGAGCCTCAGTTCGATGAGGCAGGCAGCTTTAATGACAAAGGTATAGCAACTGTCACATACGAAGGGCAATGTCGTTTGATACAGCTTTTAGAGTATGTTTACAGATAATTAAAAAGGAGTAGTCTATGGAAAATTCAAATCTTAAATTTATGGGAAATAGTTCTTATGCAGGACCTGTTTATACTTTAAATGAAAACGAACGACTGTCCGAGTTTGACGACGGTATGATAATGAATAATGCTATAAAAGGTATAATCGGATATGTATATGAACAGACAGGCAAAGAGCGCACCATAACTTATAATGAAGTAAAAGGAACATCTTTGGCGTTATTGCGCAGCCATCTCGGAAAACAACATTTTATTTCTGTTTTGAGCGCAATATCAGATGTTCTGATAGTTGCTGAAAATTATATGCTGGTGGAGACAAATTTTGTATTTGATGAAAAATATATTTTTATAGATACAAATACTTATAGCGCAAGCCTTGTGTATATCCCTGTTGAAAACTATAACGGGAAAACATTTGTTCAGTTTATAAAAGAGTTTATAACCAACGGTGTTTTTGATTTATCGGAAAATGCGGATTATCGTATGAGAATTTTGAATGTTATAAATTCTGATCCTCATATCTCAGCTAAGGATATCAAGAAATTCCTTCAGAGTATGCTTGTTAATTCTCCTGCATCCGCATTACAGGAAACTCCTACTCCCCGTGTAAATAAAGACAATAATCCTCACCGGACACCTGAAAAAAGCTCATCCGTTCCGCCCATAAACAATATCCCTTCCAAGCCTGACATACCTCCGCAAAAACATAAGCTGTTTTCGGATTTTGGAAAGAAAAAGAAAAACAAACAAGATACTCCTTCTGTAAATCAAAGTTCTCAAAAAGGCATTATGGCAGGTATGGCAATCCCCGGAGAAGAAAACGTAGTATCAAAAAATAATGTTCCGATAAATGCGCCTGTTACTCCCACGCCGCAGGAGAAAAACGTTAATAATACTGTTCATCCACCTAAAAAAGCAGTGCCAACAGAAACGGCTGAAAATGTACGGGTGGAGGAATATGAGGAGTCACCTCATACTATTTTGATCGGAGCAGGGGCGTCTGTAACAGGAAATACAGTCGGTTGCCTTGTAAGTGCTTCGGGACAAAAAATTAAAATAAATAAACCGAATTTTATGATAGGAAAAAAGAGCCGCGATGGTATTCCAAATGATTATGATATAAATAATCCTGCCGTAAGCAGACAACACGCTGTATTCATTAAAAGGGGATCTGTTTATTATTTGGTGGATTCCGGATCGCTGAATGGTACTTATGTAAACGATGAACGTATTCAGACTAAGGCGGAAATCGAACTTCACGATGGTGACAAGATTGTGTTTGCAAATGAAATTTTTAAATTTGTAATTGTTCGGGAGTAAAAAATGCGATTTTCTTTTCAAACGGTGTCGGACATCGGAAAAAAACGAGCAAGTAATCAGGATTATATTTATGCAAAGGAAATAACAACTGCCTTCGGAAGATCTTTTTTGGGAGTTGTTTGTGACGGCATGGGCGGATTGTCAAAAGGTGAGATAGCGAGCAAAACTGTAGCAGATATATTTGCGAATTGGTTTGAAGAGGAGTTCAGATATATACTCAGCAATTCCGATCTGTTTACGGTTTTGAAAACACAATGGGAAATTCTTATCTCGGCGGCAAAGTCCATACTGTGTGATATCAGCAACGAATGTGGTGAGGCATTAGGTACAACATTGTCTTTGCTTCTTTTGGCCGACGGAAAATATTATGCAGCACAGATAGGAGATAGCAGGATATATCTTTTTCGTGATGCAAGTTCTTTCAGAATAACTACAGATCATTCCTATGTAATGGAATTAGCTGAACAAGGACTTATGACATATGATGAGGCAAATCTTGCTAAAAATAAAAATATCTTGACACGCTGTATCGGAAGTATGGGCGAGTTTAGTGCTGATTATTATATGGGAGACGTATGCAAAAATGATTTTTTCCTTATTTCAAGCGACGGATTTCACGGTAATAAAACCGATGCCGAAATGCGCGAAATAATATTTAGTATTTTCAATTCAAGTGAGCATGACCGTGAGTCCGCTATTAAGAAAGCGATCACAAATAAAATAAATGAAGGAGAAAGTGATAATATATCAGCGATTTGTGTAAAGGTCAATCGCATAAAAAATGATTTGTCAGGCAGATAGCGTTTAAAAGCGCTGTCTGCTTTTGCGAATAGGATCAAAATAAAAAAGGAGAAAACAATGTTTTGTGGAAATTGTGGTACTGAAAATAAAGATAATGCTATGTTCTGTGCAAATTGCGGAACTAAGCTTTTAAATCTTAATGAAAACTCATCGGATAAAACAGTTCTTCTTGATGATAGAACTGTTTTGCTTCAGGAAAATCAAGCTGAACAAGCTTCGATAGCAAATGATCAAGAACCGTATAACCAAGAAAACGAGCTTTTGCAGGAAAAGAATAACAATTATTCTGAGAGCTTTAAAAATGATAATGTTGCCAAAGAGAATTATTTGGGCATATATAAAATAATCAAAATTATTGGGCAAGGCGGAGGAGGCATTGTTTATAAAGCAGTTCATACGCGACTTAACAAAGAAGTTGTAATAAAGCAAATTAAAAATCCGAATGGCGGTTTTAACCGTCAGGAAACAGATCTGCTTAAAGAAATAAAACATACCTATCTTCCGCAGGTGCTTGATTTTATTGAGCAGGACGGTCAGGCATTCACCGTTATGGATTTTATATCCGGATCCGATCTTGAAAAACTTGCAAAAAGCGGACATAAATTCCGGAGTAAAGAGATAATTAAAATTGCAACTCAGTTATGTGAAGCAGTAAGTTATCTTCATACCCGCAAGCCACCAATTATTCATAGTGATATCAAACCTGCAAATGTTATGCTTTCTGAAAATGGTGATATTTGCCTTATAGACTTTAATGTTTCTCTTGCGTTTGAAAAAAACGTTTCAGTAATTGGTGGGACTGTAGGATTTGCACCGCCTGAGCAGCTCGGAATACCAATAGGTGACATTAAAAACGGGATAGGAGATACTCTACCTATAAAAAAGATACAGCCTGTTGTAAATGAACGCAGTGATGTATACAGCATCGGTGCATTGCTGCAATTTCTTGTTACCGGGAAAATGCCTGCTAAGAATTACAAGACAGCGTCTATTCCAAAGGACGCTAAAGTTCCCGACGGACTTGTGCAGATAATCAAAAAAGCAACCATGCTTGAACCGTCAAAGCGCTATAAAAATGCGTCTGAAATGCTTGTAGCAGTAAAAAACATAAATAAGCTCGACCGACGCTATAAGGCAATAAAGATACGGCGCAGTATTGTAACCGTAATAGCCGTAATTCTTATGGCAGGCTCGGTAGTTTTAAACCGCGAGGGTGTCCGCAAGCTTGCTGAAGAGCACGAGGAGAAATATCAGAACTACATAACGGAAATAGTTAATAATATCGACTCGGGCGATTATAACGAGGCTAAGGAAATAATTCTTACCGCAAGTGAATTTGAGCCTTCAAGAATTGAACCTTATTACAATTATGAAAAAATTTTGTATGCTGAAAAAGACTATGAAAATTGTATGAATTATCCCGAATCCGTTATAAATGTGGAAATAAAACAAAACGAGCTTAATGATTTGGGAATGCTTGCGGAAATGTATATGATGTCCGCCGACAGTGCGTTTGAACTTGAAAATTATGAAAACGCAATAGTTTTGTATAACAAAACGCTTGATTATTCAGACAAGTTGGTAGAGTGTTACAGGGATCTTACAATTTCTTATGCAAGATTAGGCAACATCGAAAAAGCAGAAGGTTCGCTTGAAAAAGCCGAACAGCTTGGAATTTCAGACGACCGTTTAGAGCTTATGCAGGGAGAGATACACGCGGCTAAGGGCGAAATAAACGAAGCATACAATTGTTTTGAAAAAACATTGGAACTGACAAATGATGATTATATTCGTTTTCGTGCGCTTTTGGTCTGCGACAAGACTATGCTTTCCGACACCGAGAATGCGGCAGACAATGCACAGAAAATGATAACTCTCCTTAAAGGGCAGGAAAGCAAAATTTCGCTCGAATATGCGGGAGTAGTAAAGGAAATGCTCGCTAATGAATATGCAATAGCCGAGGATTTTGAAAACGCAGCAATCTGTTATCAGAGCCTGCTTAATGACGGTCTGCTAAATTATACGCTGCAGAAAAATTACTTCAACATACTTTATTCAAAGCTTCAGTCATATGAAAAATGTCTTTCTCTGCTCGAACAGATGAAAGTGCAGAATGCAGAAGATTATTGGGTAGATATGAATATGAGCTATACATATATTGCTATCGAAAATGCAAAAACTGATCAATTAAAGCGAAATTACTTAAACGCATATACAAGTTATAAAACCGCCGTAAAAGAATATGAAACATACACTCAAAACGGCAAAAGCGATGCGAATATGGACCGCCTGAAAGGGCTTATAAACGACCTTATTTCATATGGCTGGATAAAGGAGGAATAATCATGGAATTTGAGATCACACAGGGATTTTTAATGTATTGGGGAGGAATTGCAGGCGCAGTTCTTACCCTTGTCGGCTCTATTATTTATTTCAGCGTTTCGGCGCAGAAGGCTAAAAAACTTTTGAAAAAGCTTTCCGAGGAGGACTTTTAAATGAAATGTGATAACTGCGGAGCCGAGCTCCAAGAAAAAGACATTAAACTCGTCTGCCCGAATTGCGGTATGGAATATGCAGAAGAAAATTCAGTGCGGACTTCTGTTGTTATTCCTAAACGCACCATTGAAATTGTACCTGATTATCCATTGTTATTTTCAAGCGGTCTTAGCGGTAAAAGCGTAATAGTTCTTGTTATCCTCATCGCACTTATACTTGTTATATTATTCAAAATAGCCTCATCTACAAAATTATTCAGTTCCTTTGATATTTTAAAAATTGCATTAATTATTTTGGTAGTTTTGGTGGGAATCAAGTTGCTTTCAATTTATGTATTAAACCGCCGATATTTTAAGGTTGGACGAAAAATGGAACGTGCTGAGCGTTTATTGTCAGATCATGATTATGAAAAGGCGATAAAGGAATATATGAAAGTTATAAACTATCGTCAGACCGAGGTTGAAGCATACCTGGGAATTGCAAAGGTGTATGAGGATATGGGTGATATTGACCAAGCAATTAAGTTCCTCCGTAGCAGCTTGGAGTCAGTAAATGAAATGCGAATTAAAAACCGCTTGCAAAGGCTTTTAAACCCAAAACCTTTGAAACCATATGGATCAATGGGATTAGCAACTATTGAGGGAAATGAGTATGATATTGCTACTGTAACCGAATTAGATTTGAGCGAATGCTTTTCTGATGATAATGATAATGAAATTGAAAAGCTTATAAATTTGGAATATTTAAATTTAAGTTTTAATTTTATTAGTAATATTACGCTGCTCTCCAATCTCACCAATCTGATATATCTGAATCTGAATAAAAATTGTATCAGCGATATAAGTCCGCTTACAAGACTTAAAAATCTGACAGATTTAAGTTTATGCGACAATGAGATTAGTAATGTAAGTACGCTTGAAAACATTACAGGTTTAACATTTCTATCTTTAAAAAGCAATGAGATCAACGATATAAGTCCACTTGCAAATTTAACACAATTGATAGAACTGAAGCTTGATAATAACAGAATCAACAATGTTCACCCTCTCGCAAATCTTACCAATTTAATGTATTTGGATTTGGAACGGAATGAAATCAGAGACATAAGTCCGCTTGCCAATCTTACAAATTTATTAGAATTAAAATTAAATGGCAATCCAATCAGCGAAGAGGATAAAACTTGGCTTAAACAAAAACTGCCGAATTGTGAAATTTATTTCTAATTCTAAAAGGAAAAGGAGAAACTTATGTTATGTAAAAACTGCGGAGCACCTCTCCAACAAAAGGACAATAAACTTGTCTGCCCGAATTGCGGTGCGGAGATTGACCTAACCGCGACCGATAAAGCTGCACCCGAGCCAACCTCGGAAACCCCTCAACCCGCCGCTGAAACCGCTTCGGAATACATAGCTCCGCGCGGCTTTTCGTCAAAGAAGAACATTATAATTATAGTTATTGCGGCAATCCTTATATTAGGCTTAGGCGCGGGAATAACCGTGCTGGCTTTGACTAATTCCCCGTCATTCAAGGTTTCGCAGGGCATTGACCTTGCAGAGCGCTATTTGTCCGAGCAGGATTACGAGCAGGCAATTATTGAGTACGAGAAAGTACTTGAAATCGAGCCTATGAATGTTGACGCTTATCTCGGACTTGCTAAAGTTTACGAGAAAATGGGCGATATAGACAAGGCGGTCGAAATTTTGCGCGAGGGTCTGGAGATGACAGGCGACGAGCGAATAGAAAAACGCTTGAATAAGCTGCTTAATCCCGAAGAAAGTTCGTCAAGTTTAACAAGCAGTTCCGCTCCTGCCGAAAGCTCAACCCCTGAGAACAGCAACCCTGAAGACTTGCCGCCATACGGCTCTATGGGCTCGGTGACAATTCAAGGCGTAGAATATGACATAGCGACAACGACTAAGTTGGAACTTAAAGAAAAAAGCGTTACGAATGATGACGTTGTACAAATTGGCAAACTCGTAAATCTGACATATTTGGATTTGATGGAAAATCAAATCAGCGATATAAGTCCACTTACAAAGCTTACTAATTTAGAAACTTTGAGGTTGGATAACAATCAAATAAGCGATATAAGTGCGCTTGCAAATCTTACTAATCTAACAAGTTTGGATTTGAGTAGCAATCAAATCAATGATATAAGTCCGCTTGCAAATCTTACTAATCTAACAAGTTTGGATTTGTATAATAACCAAATCAGTGGTATAAAGCCGCTTGAAAATCTAACTAATTTGACGGAGTTGTATTTGTCTTTTAATCAAATCAGTGATATAACCCCACTTGCAAATCTTACTATGCTGACATATTTGAATTTATGGAATAATCAAATCAGCGATATAACTCCTCTTGCAAATCTAACTAAACTGACAGAGTTGAATTTGTATTATAATCAAATCAGAGATATAAGTCAGGTTGCAAATCTTATTAATCTAACAGATTTAGAATTAAGTATAAACCAAATCAGCGATATAACCCCGCTTGCAAATCTTACTAATCTGGAAGAGTTGCGCTTGGATGTCAATCAAATTAGCGATATAACTCCGCTTGCAAATCTTACTAAACTAAATCATTTATATTTGAGCGAAAATAAAATCAGTAAAGAAAATATAACTTGGCTTAAACAGCAACTTTCTAATTGTAGTTTTTATTATTGATGAAAGTAGGAGAAACCTATGTTCTGTGAAAACTGCGGAGCCGAGCTCCAACAAAAGGAAAATAAACTTGTCTGCCCGAAGTGTGGTGCGGAAGTTGACTTAACCGCGCCCGAGCAAACCTTGGCAATTTCTCAGCTTGACGCCGAAGCTGCTTCCGAATACATAACCCCTCGCGGGTTTTCGTCAAAGAAAAACATCATCATTATAATTCTCGCGGCAGTTCTTGTGATTGGGTTGGGTGCGGGAATTACGGCGATTGCTATAACGAACTCGCCATCATTTAAGGTTTCGCAGGGTATTGACCTTGCCGAGCGTTATTTATCTGAGCAGAATTACGAGCAGGCAATTATTGAGTACGAGAAAGTGCTTGAAATCGAACCAATGAACGTTGACGCTTACCTCGGAATTGCCAATGCGTATGAGAAAGTGGGCGATATAGACAAGGCAATTGAAGTTCTCCGAGAAGGTCTGGAGATGACAGGCGACGAGCGTATCGAAAAACGTTTGAACAAACTGCTTAATCCCGAAGAAAGCTCGTCGGGTTCAAGTAGCTCTGCGCCCGCCGAAAGCTCAATCCCAGAGGACAGCGATACCGAAGATTTACCACCTTACGGGTCTATGGGCTCAGTGACAATTCAGGGAATTGAATATGACATAGCGACAACAACTAAATTAGAATTAGAAGAAAAAAATGTAACAGATGATGACGTTGCAGAAATCGGAAAACTTGTAAATCTTAGATATTTGGATTTAGATAAAAATCAAATCAGCAATATAACTACGCTTGCAAATCTTACTAGGCTGACAACGCTGCATTTGAACGATAATCAAATCAGTGATTTAAGTCCGCTTTCAAATCTTACTAATCTGACAAAGTTAGATTTGAGTAGCAATCCAATCAGTGATATAACTCCGATTGCAAATCTCACTAATCTGACAGAGTTGTATTTGGCTTTTAATCAAATCAGTAATATAAGCCCACTTGCCAATCTTACTAATCTGACAGCTTTGGATTTGCGGGATAATCAAATCAGCGATATAAGTTCGATTGCAAATCTTACTAAGCTGACAGAGTTGATTTTGAATAGTAATCAAATCAACGATATAAAACCGCTTGCAAATCTTACTAAGCTGACATTTTTGGATTTATGGTATAATCAAATCAGTGATATAAGTCCTCTTGAAAATCTTACAAATTTGAAAGATTTGAGTTTGATGGAAAATCAAATCAGTGATATAAGTCCTCTTGAAAATCTTACAAATTTGAAAGATTTGAGTTTGACAAATAATCAAATCCGCAATATAAGTCCACTTACAAAGCTTACTAAGCTGAAATATCTGAATTTGACAAATAATCAAATCAGCGATGTACAGCCACTTGCAAAATTGACAAATCTAACATATTTGGATTTGGGATATAATCAAATCAGCGATATAAGTCCACTCGCTAATCTCACTAACCTAACAGGTTTGTATTTGTATCGTAATAAAATTACTGATATAAGTACACTTGCAAATCTTACTAAGCTGAAAACTTTGTATTTGGAAGATAATCAAATCAGTGATATAACCTCGCTTGCAAATTTTACTAATCTGACAGAATTGTCTTTATGGGACAATCAAATCAGCGATATAAATCCGCTTACAAATCTTACTAATCTGACAGAATTGTCTTTATTCGGTAATCAAATTAGCGAAAAAGACAAGACTTGGCTTAAACAACAACTTCCAAATTGTAAAATATATTTCTAATTCTAAAAGGAGAAAATTATGTTCTGTGAAAACTGCGGAGCCGAGCTCCAACAAAAGGAAAATAAACTTGTCTGCCCGAATTGCGGCGCGGAGGTTGACCTGACATCGCCCGAGCAAACCTTGGCATTATCTCAGCTTGACGCCGAACCCGCCTCCGAATACACTACCCCGCGCGGATTTTCGTCCAAGAAAAACATAATCATTATAATTCTCGCGGCAATTCTCGTCCTCGGTTTGGGCATTGGAATTACTGCGATTGCTGTGACAAACTCGCCTTCATTCAAGGTTTCGCAGGGCATTGACCTTGCAGAGCGCTATTTGTCCGAACAGAATTACGAGCAGGCAATAATCGAATACGAGAAAGTGCTTGAAATTGAGCCAATGAACGTTGATGCATACCTTGGAATTGCCAAAGCTTATGAGAAAAACGGCGATATTGACAAGGCGATTGAGATTTTGCGCAAGGGCTACGAACAAACGAACGACAACCGTATCAAGCAAAGGTTAGACGCGCTGACTAACCCGCCGCAGAGCTCTTCGAGCTCGTCAAGCAGTTCTGTGCCTGTAAGCTCGTCAAGCTCTCCCGTTTCGAGTTCCTCGAGCAGCGTGGAAAGCTCCTCTAGCAGTTCCGCTCCCGAGAGCTCTTCAAGCTCATCAAGCAAGCCCGCTTCTAGCAGCTCCAAGCCTGCAAGCTCGTCAAGCAAACCTGCTTCAAGCAGCTCCAAACCCGCAAGTTCGTCAAGCACTTCAAGTGGACCTGTCTATGGATCTATGGGTTCGGTAACAATTTTAGGTAAAGAGTATGATATAGCTACTACCACGAAATTAGAATTAAGGGATTCTTATGTTACAAATGACGATGTTGTACAAATTGGTAAACTTGTAAATCTCACATATTTGGATTTGTACGGTAATCCAATCAGTGATATAACTCCGCTTGCAAATCTTACCAAACTGACATATTTGGATTTGCATGATTTGTATAATATTAGATTCAGCGATATGAATCCACTTGCTAATCTCACTAATCTGGAAACTTTGAATTTGTACAGCCGTGAAATCGACGATATAAGTGCGCTTGCAAATTTAACTAAGCTTATAGAGTTGAATCTGCAAGATAATGAAATCAGCGATATAACTCCGCTTGCAAAACTTACTAAGCTGACAAATTTATATTTGTTTAATAATAAAATCAGCGATATAAGTCCGCTTGCAAATCTCACTAGGCTGGAAGTTTTGAATTTGGAATGGAATAAAATCAGCGATATAAGTCCACTCGCTAATCTCACTAACCTAACAGGTTTGTATTTGTATCGTAATAAAATCACCAATATAAGTCCACTTGCAAAGCTTACTAAGCTGACAAATTTGAATTTGGTGAGTAATCAAATCAACGATATAAGTCTGCTTGCTAATCTCACTAATCTGGAATATTTGAATTTGCAAGGCAATAAAATCAGCGATATAAATCCGCTCACAAAGCTTACTAAGCTGACAACGTTGGTTTTGAGAAAAAATCAAATCAGCGATATAAAACCTCTTGCAAATCTTACTAAGCTGACAAATTTGGATTTGGAAAATAACCAAATCAGCGATATAAGTCCTCTTGCTAATCATACTAATTTGACAGAGTTGCATTTGACTGAAAATCAAATCAGTAATATAAAGCTGCTTGATAATCTTACTAATCTGACAGAGTTGTATTTGGACAATAATCAAATAAGCGATATAACTCCGCTTGCAAACCTTACTAATCTGACAACTTTGTATTTGGACAACAATCAAATCAGCGATATAAAGCCGCTTGCTAATCTTACTAAACTGCCAACGTTGTATTTGAACGATAATCAAATCAGCGATTTAAATCCGCTTGCAAATCTTACTAATTTGACATTTTTGTATTTGTCCAACAATCAAATCAGCGATATAAGTCCGCTTGCAAATCTTACTAATCTGACAAGTTTGTATTTGTACGACAATCAAATCAATGATGTAAAGTCGCTTGCAAGTCTTACTAATCTGACAACTTTGTATTTGGACAACAATCAAATCAGCGAAGATAATAAAACTTGGCTTAAACAGCAGCTTCCCAAATGCAGTATATATTATAATTAAACACCCCACAATCCTGCCCGCATAAAAATGCCCCGCCCTTTTTCGAATGTGGAAATTATTAACAATTTTCACGAAATGTGCTAAATTTTATTTGAGGCGAATATCAATAGCAACTCATTAAAACAATGAAAGGAGAAAATTATGTTCTGTGAAAATTGCGGAGCTGAGCTCCAACAAAAGGACGATAAGTTTGTCTGCCCGAATTGCGGCGCAGAAGTTGACCTGACCGCGCCCGAGCAAACCTTGTCAATATCTCAATTCAATACCGAAACCGCTTCGGAATACATAACCCCGCGCGGCTTTTCATCAAAGAAGAACATTATTATTATAATTTTAGCGGCAATTCTCGTCCTCGGTTTGGGCGTTGGAATTACTGCGATTGCTATAACAAACTCGCCTTCATTCAAGGTTTCGCAGGGAATTGACCTAGCCGAGCGTTATTTGTCCGAACAGAATTATGAACAAGCAATTATTGAGTATGAAAAAGTTCTCGAAATTGAACCGATGAATGTTGACGCTTACCTCGGACTTGCCAATGCGTATGAGAGAAGCGGCGATATTGACAAAGCAATAGAAATCCTGCGAGAAGGTCTGGAGATGACAGGCGATGAGCGTATCAAGGAAAAGTTGGACGAATTGACTGATCCGCTGAAAATGCCGAACGGATTTGAATGGGTATTAGAGCCGACTTATGAATATGATGATGTTGTTATGCTCAAAGATATTTTCGATTGTTTTGAAAAATATGTTACTCTTTATTATGACTACAATTTTCTTACTTATTCAAACTCAATGGATGTGGGTGGGTTATATGTCGTTAAAAAGGGAGATAAAAAAGGGCTGAATGACGCTTACGGAAATGTAATTACCGATCCTCTGTTTAATTCGATTTATGGAGATAAGTCTTTTCTTCAGTTAAATGGACTATATACTCTTGACACACAATACAATTTGACTTCTTACCCAACTGCTCACGGCTGGGGTACTATAGTTATTTTATTTAATTACTACGACAATCATATATACAACTTTTATTCAGGGGTGGGTTTTGGCCCCAATAATTATGAGCTGTCTGATGCTGATACAGCTATAGTATTTGGAGCAAATTTTATTCCCGATGATAATAAAGAATTGTGCTATGAAGATATTGAGGATAGCCTTAATGGATGCGGATTGTATTCAAACGGCAAACTTGTTGTTCCGATTGAGTATGATGCTCCTTCAATAAATGATTTTGATAATAGATTTGTTGGCAATTCAACAAAAGACAAGTGCGTTATGATGAAAAATAATAAAATTTATATTTATGATTTAAACGGAAACTGCTTGTCTGACGGAATATATGAAAAAGAGGATAATTTCGGCCAGGACGAAGTATACTTTGATGGTTATCTGACTGTTTGCCGCGATGGAAAATGGGGATTGCTCGATGAAAATTGCAATGAAGTTGTCAAGTGCCAATTTGATGATATAAGCGCGGTTTATGAAGGCAACGCATGGGTTAAACTGAACGGAAAATGGGGCGTAATAAAAATTAAGGGCTATTCAAGCTCCTCACCCTCAGACACTCCCGCCTCAAGCTCTAAACCTGTAGGCTCACCTACTTTAACAAGTAGTTCTTCAGAATCGGTTGAGGATTTGCCGCCATATGGTTCTATGGGTTCGGTTACAATTCAAGGGGAAGAGTATGACATAGCGACAACAACTAAATTAGTTTTGGTGGAAAATTCTGTCGTAAATTATGATGATGTTGTAGAAATAGGCAAGCTTGTAAATTTGACGTATTTGGATATACAATATACTCATCTCAGTGATATAAGCCCGCTTGCAAATCTGACGAATCTGACACGTTTGAATTTACAATATAATAGTATCAGCGATATAAGCCCACTTGCAAATCTGACACATCTGACACATTTGAATTTGTGGAATAATCGAATCAGTGATATAAGTCCTCTCGCAAATCTTACTAATCTTACAGATTTACGTTTGCACGGAAATGATATCAGTGATATAAGTCCGCTTGCAAATCTTACTAAACTAGAAACTTTATTGTTGACCGGCAATCAGATATACGATATAAGTTCCCTTGCAAATCTTACTAAGTTGGAAACATTATACTTGTCTGAAAATCAAATCAATGATATTAGTTCGCTTTCAAAACTTTATAATTTGGACTATTTGAATTTGACGAGTAATTCGGTAAGTGATGTAAGTCCGCTCGCAAACCTTACAAATCTTACACATTTGAATTTGATGAGTAATTCGGTAAGTGATGTAAGTCCGCTTGCAAATCTTATAAATCTTACGCATTTGTATTTGAATAGTAATAAAGTCAGCATTATAAGTGCGTTTGCTAATCTTGATAATCTTGAAGATTTGGATTTGAGCAATAATCAAATCAAAAATATTGCTCCGCTTGAAAATCTTACTAAAATAATAGAATTAAATTTAGGTGGGAATAAAATAAGCAACATAAGTCCTCTTGCAAATCTTAATACAATTACAAAGTTGATCTTGGGAAATAACGAAATCAGTAATATAACTCCACTCGCAAATCTTACTAATTTGACAGAACTGTACTTGTGGAATAATCAACTTGAGGAAGAAGATAAAAATTGGCTTAAACAAAAGCTTCCGAATTGTGAAATTGATTTCTGATTCTAAAAGGAGAAAATTATGTTCTGTGAAAATTGCGGAGCCCAGCTCCAACAAAAGAAAAACAAACTTGTCTGCCCAAAATGCGGCAAGAAATATCAGCTTGAAGACAGCGGCAAAGAAAAAGATGAATACATAAAGCCGCACAGAATGTCTCCAAAGAAAAACATTATTATAATTATAATAGCGGCGCTTCTCGTGTTAGGAATAGGCGCTGGGGCAACTGTTCTTGCAGTTACAAATACGCCTTCTTATAAGGTTTCACATGGCTTGGAGATCGCCGAGCATTATCTTTTGGAGCAGGATTATGAACAAGCTATCATCGAATATGAAAAAGTTCTTAAAATTGATCCGATGAATGTTGACGCTTATCTTGGACTTGCTAAGGCTTATGAAAGATCGGGTGATATTGACAAGGCGATTGAAGTTCTCCGAGAGGGCTTGGATAAAACAGGGGATAAGAGGATAGAAAAAAGGCTTAACAAACTTTTGAATCATGACGAAGGTACGCTGTCCGGCAAGGTCTGCAAAGCCTCTGATCAAAGCACGGCAGTTTCCGGAGCAATAGTTAATGTTTATAAAAATGATGACCTATATACTGCACAAGAATCAGACGCAGACGGAAACTATTCAATAAGAAACATACCCGAAGGTCAGTATTATATAGAGATAACTGCCGATGGTTATATGGATTTCTGCTCTTATGCTACTGTTAAAAATGAAGAAAATACATATATGGAAACTTTCTTGATGATAGAAGGCTCGGAAGATGAAACAGGTATTGCTTGTGGAGAGGTCATTAATTCGCTTATGGGCAGTGGCGTTGATGATGCGATGCTTACTGTTAAAAAAGACTGGAACAATACAGATGAATTTGCCGAAACAATTACAACTACAACGACAGATAGTTACGGCAGATATACCTTAGAACTTCCTTTAGGCAATTACACTGTTATTGCTTCCAAAGACGGATATGTAAAATCGTCATTTAATATCATAGTTCAGCCCGGAACAACGAACAATCAAAATGGTACGATCTTTCCGGAGGTTTCGGACGATGTGTTTTTAATTACACTTACTTGGGGAGAAAACCCGAATGACTTGGATTCTCATGTAGAGGGAACTCTTTCTGACGGAGAACATTTCCATGTCTTTTTTGAACATACAGTTCAATATGACGGAGAAAATGCTTTATGTGATCTTGATTATGATGATACTACCAGTTTTGGACCCGAACATATTACATTAAACCCCAATACTGATAAACCGTATTACTATTATATTTATAAATATGCAGGTAGGGGAACAGTGGCAGATTCCGGTGCCAAAATAACTGTATATAAAGGAAATGAACTTATTGCAGAATATAATGTACCAACTGATCTTGGAGATGAGGATTTCTGGAACGTTTTTGCAATTAAAGACGGCAGATTGATCACTGAGAATACTATTACATCATCTGTCGATACAAGCTATGCTGATTGATCTTTAAGAATAATCAACAACCCGATAAGGAAAATTAGGCTGTATAGCTTGACAAAAAAGTGATGAAAAGTAAAAATATATAAAACACAGGAGAAAATTATGTTATGTAAAAACTGCGGAGCCGAGCTCCAACAAAAGGACGATAAACTTGTCTGCCCGAAGTGCGGCGCGGAGGTTGACCTGACATCGCCCGAGCCAACCTCGGCAACCCTTCAACCCGCCGCCGAAACCGCTTCGGAATACATAACCCCTCGCGGCTTTTCGTCCAAGAAAAACATAATCATTATAATTCTCGCGGCAATTCTCGTCCTCGGTTTGGGCATTGGAATTACTGCGATTGCTATAACAAACTCGGCTTCATTCAAGGTTTCGCAGGGAATTGACCTAGCCGAGCGTTATTTGTCCGAGCAGAATTATGAACAAGCAATTATTGAGTATGAAAAAGTTCTCGAAATTGAACCGATGAATGTTGACGCTTATCTTGGACTTGCTAAGGCTTATGAAAGATCGGGTGATATTGACAAGGCAATCGAAATTCTTCAAGAGGGTTACGAAAAGACAAACGATAACCGCATTAAGGAAAAGTTAGACGCACTGACTAACCCGCCGCAGAGCTCTTCAAGCTCGTCAAGCAGTTCTGTGCCTGTAAGCTCGTCAAGCGCTCCCGCTTCGAGTTCGACAAGCAATAACAAAAGTTCTTCAGCGGTTGGAAGTTCGTCGAGCTATTCATCAAGTTCTGTTCCTATAAGTAGTTCCTCAAGCACACCCCCAGAATCAAATCCCGTTGAAATCAGTTATGTAACGGCAGACAGATCTTATTTTGAACTTTCGTCTTATGAATACAACGGTCCTATTGATACGATTTACGGTTACAGTGGATATTATGAAAATATGAAGATCCCCGATTTTGTTAAATATATACTTGTGCCGGGAACAGATAATATGTATTATCGCTGGTGCAGCAAAGAAAGCGGAGATAAATTAAAAAATCTTATGCTTCCTGATAATTTGGTAGAGATAGATACTTTTGCACTTGATTCTTTCCCAAATCTTGAGAGTATAAATATATCCGAAAAAAATAAAAATTATGCCACAGTAGACGGCGTTTTATATAACAAGGATAAAACAAAGCTTATTTATTGTCCTGCAGGGAAAAAAGGTTTTTGTTCTATTCCCGATAGTGTAACTTCTGTTGAGCCATTTTCATTTAACTACTGTAAATACCTTACCGGTATAAAAATCAGTAAGAAAATGACAAAAATTGAAAGTGGAATGTTTTATTTTTGTAATAGTCTTACGAGTGTGATTATTCCCGATAATATAAAAGAAATAGGCTCAAGCGCCTTTTCGCATTGTACAAGCCTTAAAACAATTACTATACCAAGTGGAGTAACTATTATAGAAGATGAGGCATTTTCATGCTGCACAAAACTTACTGAAATAAATGTTTCTGTAGGCAATAAAAATTATTGTTCAATAGACGGAGTATTGTTTACAAAAGATAAGACAAAAATCATATCATACCCCGCCGGGAAAAATGACAAATCTTATTCTATCCCTAATGGCGTTAAAGAAATAGACGGCGCTTTTTCCGGCTGCATAAATCTTGTTAACGTAAGCATACCAAATAGTGTTTCAAAGATAGGGTGGAATACTTTTGAAGATTGTCAAAATCTATCTAAAATTATATTGCCTGACAGCATAAAGGATATAAAGCCGTATGCTTTTTATAATTGTAAAAATCTAAAAAATATATCTCTTCCAAACGGCGTAATACTTCATGCATCGTATGGAATAGATGAGTCATACACTCCGTTTGACGGGTGCGAGAATATTAAGTTTACATATAACGGAAAAACTTATAACAGTTTTGATGAACTTCCCACGGAAATAGTGGTCTGGGAATAACAAAGTTATAAAAAGAATGGAGGATCAAAACACGAAAATAACCAAAATAGTAATTACCGTCGGTCCATGTGCGGGAAAATCAACCGCCATGAGCTGGGTGCAAAAAGCATTTACGGAAAAGGGTTACAGAGTGCTTTTCATTCATGAAGATTTTTTAAAATTTCTACCGATATTAGACAACAAAGCAATTGACAATCCTGAAAAAATTTTGTATGATATAAGTAGGGGAGGCGATGTAAATGAATGATTATCGGTTCGGGAATTTCATCTATGAACTGCGAAAAAAATCAGGACTTTCTCAATCGGAATTAGCCGAAAAACTTGGAGTGACAAACAAAGCGGTTTCAAAATGGGAAACGGGCAGGGCAAAGCCAACTACAAATATTATCAGAAAGCTCTCCGCATTTTTTAATGTTGATGTGAATGAGCTGTTAAATCTTAAAGATGAGGACAAAAATATGAAAATAACCAAAATAGTAATTACCGGCGGTCCTTGTGCGGGAAAATCAACCGCAATGAGCTGGGTACAAAAAGCATTTACGGAAAAGGGTTACAGAGTGCTTTTTGTTCCCGAAACGGCAACAGAACTTATAACGGGCGGGGTCACTCCGTGGGATTGTTCAACAAATGTTGAATATCAAAAGTGCCAGATGAGATTGCAGGAGGAGAAAGAAAAAGTTTTTGAACAGGCGGCAAGGTCAATGCAGTCCGAAAAAGTGCTTATCGTATGCGACAGAGGAGCTCTTGACAATAAAGCATATATGAGCGATATCGAATTTTTTTGCGTGCTTTCGTTCCTCAATAAAACCGAGGTTGAGCTTCGTGACAGCTATGACGCGGTATTTCATCTTGTCACTGCCGCAAAAGGCGCAAAAGAATTTTATACCACAGCAAATAACGCAGCCAGAACGGAAACTGCCGAAGAAGCAGCGGCGCTTGACGATAAGCTTATTTCTTCATGGACAGGACATCCTCATCTCAGAGTTATTGATAATTCTACGGATTTTGAAGACAAAATGAAGCGCCTGATCAGTGAGATAGCCGCCTTTCTCGGCGAGCCTGAGCCTTTTGAAACAGAGCGAAAGTTCCTTATTGAATATCCGGATATAAAATGGCTTGAGAGTATTCCAAACTGCCGCAAAGTTGAGATCATTCAAACTTACCTCAATTCCGCTGATAAAGATGAAATAAGACTTCGCCAGCGCGGTGAAAATGGAAGCTACATTTATTTTCAGACAACAAAGCGCGCGGTTTCAGGACTTAAACGTGTAGAGATCGAACGACGCCTTTCAAAGGACGAATATCTGTTCCTTCTTATGGACGCAGATACCTCAAAGCGTCAGATAAGAAAAACGCGCTATTGCCTTACATATAATAATCAATATTTTGAAATAGACGTTTATCCTTTTTGGAATGATAAAGCAATTTTAGAAATTGAGCTTAGCGATGAAAACACTCCCGTAGATTTTCCCGAGCAAATAAAAATAATAAAAGAAGTAACGTTTGACGAGAGCTATAAGAATGCATCTCTTGCAAAAATTGAAAGGTGAGTTAAATATGGAAAGAACATTATATTCGCTTTCGGAGCATTTTGACGAGATAGATTTAGTATATGAAAAAGCCGAAAAGAATAAAACCACATTTGACATTTATCTTGATATTGAAAAATCGGCTTTAGCAGAAGCAGAAAACAATTGTGATATGTTTATTTGTGACGGCGCTACTGTTACAGAGGAAAAATTCAGTTCGTTAAGTGATGAAATTAAATCCTTGATGATATACGAGCTTTCAAAAAGGGGATTATATGGCTTTTCTCCATCAATGGAAGCTCCCGAGATAAGGGTCACGCTTACCGAATATTCTCCGATAGTGCTTGGTTGCACAATGTTTTCCATATTGAACAGCATAGAAAAACTTGACGGAACGTACAATGAGATTTTCCCCAAAGCGTCGCTTGTTATAGAAGCACCGTTCGGTGGAAAAAAGGGACTTGTAAAGCTTGAAATGATGGTTATGCTGTTATATCCGTGGTTGTCAGTGAGAGAAGAATCAATAAATTTAATTGCCACAACAGCAAAAAAATTAAGTCAGACTTCGATAGGCAAATAAACCCGTACACTAAAAACGTTAAGCTGGCAAAAGCACATTTGGTAATCTGTTAAGTAGTGAATAAAAATCGGCTGTCGGCATAAATCTAGTTGCCAACAGCCGTTTTCATATTGATTATGTTCAAAACTCAATCTTCATATTATTCAAAAATCCCTCGACATTGTTTACCGACTTTTCCGATTCATCTGTCAGAAGTCCGTCGTCTGTCAGTATCGGCGTATCGAGAACGGATTTAATTGAAACAGCAATGCTTGCGCACGAGGCAATTGCCTTTTTTGAGTCAGTAGAGTACTTGCTGTAATCGTCGCCCTCTGCGCTGAATATGTCCTCCATTTTATAAATAAGCGGCAGAAAATAAGAATCAAGCCGTGCAAGCAGACTGTAAAACATATATGTTCTTCTTCTGATTGTTGCGCATTGCAGCGACGCTGTTTCAAGCTGAGCCGCTATCTGTTCAGCTTCAGCTTTGTTGGTATTTGCTTTTTCAAGCTCTTTTTTCGCGGCATGACCTGCAACAAGTCCCATTACCATAAGCGCAGGACCTGCGACAAGTCCTCCGAGTACAACCGTGCCTCCCGCCATTCCGAGACCACCCGCAGCCAAAGAACCTCCCCCGAAAAACGCAAGCGTGGCATTTGTCGCTGCCGCTCCGCTAAGAGAGGCAATTGCTGTTCCCGTTGACGCACAAGCAAGCGCCTGCGCCGCGCCATATGCGCCGAATGCAGCAAGCGCGCCGCCTGCCGTTCCCGCAACAGCGCCTCCCGCAAGCGATCCCGCAAAACTCACCATTGACTTAAGTTCAACAAAATCCTGCTTGTCTATATGCAGCTTGTTTAATTCTTCAAGCCCCTCAGAGCCTCTGAAATCTACATTCTTTATCTTTGAAAATGTTTCAAGAAATTCGGTTATGGTGTTATTAAGGACAAATATCTTTTCCTCTCCGAGCTTTGTCAGAGCCGTTCCGCAGGCAAGCCTTTCGGCATTTATCCGCGCAGTGGAAGTTTCTACGAGTTCGCTCGCGCTTTTGTTTATCTGCGTTGCGGAGTAATGATCTACTCCTGCTTTCACACCTGTTCCTATACCCAATCCGCCCGTAGCGGCAGCGGCGGCGATACCTATAAATAAAATCGGCAGCGGCATTTTTTAACCCTCCTGAAGTGAAATCAGTGTTTTTACACTGTCCATTAACGTATTTATACGCTCGTTTATTTGGTTAACGTGAGCTTCTATGGTGAGATACGGCTTGTTTGTGCTTTTTATCCAGGTCAGTTCTTTTTCCAGATCCATCAGTGTTTCGGCGCTGCTGTGCATTTCGTGGAATATTCCCTTGTCTATGCCGAATTGCTCCACAATATAATTTACCAGCTCTTGTTCTTCTACGTTAAAGCATTCGTCGCTGTAAGCCACCGCAAGCAGATCCCAGATCAGCAAATTTGGCGGGATAAGCGTGTCTTCCTCCGATATTACCGAATTGAATAAAACCTCGCTCACGCCCTTTTTAAGCGACTCTGCATATTCTTTCATATCATCTGTTGGCGCGAGAACAGCTTTACATTCGCCTATAAGGCTTTCCTTTATCTGCTCAAAATTAGGCTCAAGTTCATTTCCTATAGCGTCAAACTTTTCTTCTTCGCTTTGATAAATTTCACCGTCCGCTGCTATCAGAAAATAAATAAGCTTCAGCGCGCTCTTTGTTGAAATAAGAGAAAAATCTTGATGTTATGCAGATCATAGGGTAGGTAGTGCCCATAGTAAAAGCGTTAAGCTCTTTAGATTTTACATAGTAGAGTTCGGGTAGGGGAATACCGAGATTTTCACAAATAGGCGGCAAGAGCCTGTAGATTTCGGGAAACTGATTTTCGCTAATTCTTATTGCCGTAGACATCAACTCTATCTTTTCGGCTTTTTCGTTCGTGTTCGCCAGATAAAGTTCTTTAAGCCGCACAAGTTTAGGAAAAGCGTTCAAGGCATTGAAAGCTTTTCTGTCAAGCTCGTGCATATACAGTTCTGAGCTATAAGGCATAACTTTACTTTCCTTTCTTGTTTTTATTTTCGGGAACAAACTCCATTATATCGTCCAACTTGCAGTCAAGCGACGTGCAAAGTTTTTCGAGAGTTTTAACGCGGACGTCCTCGTTTCGCCCGAGCTTTGCCATAGCGTTTGTAGTAATCCCCGCAAGACGGGTAAGTTCTGTCTTGTTTATGTCTTTATCTATCAGCATTTTCCAAAGCTTATTATAGCTGACAGCCATCTTAAACCTCCGTTTCTCACTTCTTCATTTGAACAGCAAATCTTTTCCATAAAACATTATAGCATATTATTTTATAATTTTCAAGATATTTTTGAGATTTTCAAGAATATTTTCATAATAAAAATACCCGCTTTATAATAATACAAATTGCAAAGCGGGAAAATATATATTACATAATAATCACTTTAATGTCAAATTTTTATTTATTTAATGTCTTATAATTATGACATATTAAAAATAAAGGCTGAACCCTTACGGCTCAGCCTTTATACAATATTCTCACAAGCGGCGGGATAATTCTAGTATTCTTACATCGTGTCACTTAAAAAACCCAAATCTGAATCTTCCGGCGTTCCTACTACCGATGCTCTGTCAAGAAAGCAGTTAAACCGTTCACATGAAGTTTCGGGCAATAGAGTACAGTCATGACAGGCGGCGTAATTTAGGCTTTTATAACCTTGTTTCATAGAAGAAATGCACAATGGATCGCCGCTGCACCAACTCGCGCGTTCAAGCATACTGTCCATAATTTTTTCAAACACATCTTTATTATCTGCAATGCTTATAAGTCCTCCAAGACTGCTGTCACTATCGGATGATGACACATAGATAAGCACACCGCACATTTTAACTTCATTATTGTCACCTATCTCGCTGTAGATCTTTTCTCTTATAGAAGCAGTGCTGTAACCGCAGATGTTTGATATTTCACGAATAAATAAATGTGCAAAAGTATGAAGCATAACATAGGTTTCAGAAAATGTATTAAAAATAAAGTTACTGTCCTCCATAGCTTTCTTCATAGTTTTATAACGTGAAGAATGAGTGTTTTTCCATTTTGTAACTTTATTTTTATTAAACCTGATAAAAATACCTTCTCCTGTCAGTTCTACCGCCGGAAGCCATGACTTTTTATATTGAGAAATAGGAACGCTGTTTGCTTCGTTACGAATAATTCTGGTAAATCCCGTAAATGCTTGAGTGACAGTAAGCCTGTCAACTACTGCGATCTGCTCGAAATAAGGCTTATATTTTTCGGGAATATCAGCTGAATATGACGAGAAATTATCTTCATTTTTATTCTCGGCTTTTGACAGAACCGCATATTCATCTTCATAAACCGATAATTCCGAACAATTTGGTTTTTCACCCTCTGCCGATTTTACAATATTCCACGACCGCAAAATCTCGTCATCGTCAATATTGTTGTCGTGAAGAATTTGCCTTATTGCATACACTATTTTATTTTCGTCAACTACTTTTAACAAGCCGTAATTTTTTTGGATAAAGCTCACTATCTTTTTACTCCAGGGCGGAATAAGCAATGCGGATTTTGTAATGGGAAAATATACACCCGAAGCCGAACGCAGTCTTGCCCGCATTTTGTCATGACAGCCGTATTGTGTTCCGGAATTAGGATTTTTAAAGTGTGGGTATTTACACGTACATGGAAAATCGGAAAGAGCATTATCCGAAAATGCTTGAATCATACTTCTTGTAGCTTTACATTCCGTACATTCAAGCCTTAGGCTGTCAATATCCGTTCGATTATAAATATTTACCATTTTAATTCTTGGTGATTTAATTCCCGACGGGCAAGGTTTTCCGCTATGTACCCACCAATCATAAGGAAAATCGTCCATATGTCCCCTTGCGCATACAACGATAAAACGTGATGCGTTCAGTGTGTTTTTGCAATTCGGACATCTGTGGCGGTCTTTTGCATCTAACTCCTTGTAATCGTAGATATAACCACATCTTGAGCAATGCAATTTTTCGGGGAATATATATGACGGAATGTCTTTGCTTTTTGAAAAGCTGTTAGTACTTTGTGCAGTCCTCGGCATTAAAAAGTATTCTGCTCCTGTTATGACTGAAAGATTTTCATTGAATATCTTTCGGTTTTCAACTTTTCCGAAATCATTCGGATCATAGTCCCAGTCATCGGTAGAAGCAATAACTACAGTGTCATCTTTAAAATCAACAATCGAACCTACGCCAAAGGTCGTTATTATCTGAGTTTTTCTTATATTGCCTACACTTATTTTTTCATTTGAAAAGATGGACATATCGTCGCCATTGTTTTTTCTTCTGAATGTAGGTTTTGACATTATTTTGCCCTCTATCTCTTAGTAAAATAAACATTTGCTGTCGGCTCAACATTTCTTACAGAATTCAGTATAGTCGGTATATCCGAGCCGCTTTGATTATCAGCACTGCGGAAAAGAGCAATATCCTCATTATGATAATCTGTGAACACAAGTTTATTAGGAAGACTATTTGCAAGCTTTTCCCAACAATCAAGGTAATAATCAAGCCATTCCTCTGCGTATTCTGTGATGCGAGGCTCTACCTCATCAACGCGCTTCAGTATATTTTGCTTTATATTTTCAACATCTTTATCGTTCCTTAAAAAAAAGCAGGCGTTTGCGTTAGGGTTGTATTTCGACACAGTGTGCCTTATAATTGCCATCATAGCGCAGTGTAAAGCCTTTTCAACAGCTCTGGGAGAATATGAAGTAACGCTTGTCGCTTCTACATACTTGTAAAACGTGCTGTGATAATAAATAAACTGTTCATAATATGATTTGTCCCGAGATCTCATACCGTTATAAAGTGAAATAACCAGCCCGGGATTTGTTCTCCCTACACGGCTTGTAGCTTGTATATATTCCGAGTTTGACTTTGGCTGTCCGTAAACACACATAACACCGAGCCTGTCAATGTCTATACCTACCGACAGCATATTTGACGCCATTATATAATCAAAACAGTCTTTGTTTGTATATCTGTGGGAAAGTCTTTCAAGAACTCCTTTAATATCTTTAGCCGAATTTCGGCTTGTAAGTTCATCGTTTTTGAAATATGACGGTATATCGGCGTTTGCACAGTCGATTTTCATATTTACGCTTTCAGCCTCTTTTTTGAACTTATATGCTGCAAGATACTTTATTTCAGACGTGATACGGTCCAATATTATTATCGAATTAGAGCCAAGTTCTTTAAGAGAATTAAAATACCCTACATATGTATAAAACTGGTCGACAACATCAGTCGGTTTTCCTTGAAGCCTGTAAAGATGTTTCATAAAAGTAAGCAAAGCAAAGATCTTAATAAGCATTTCCGATGTTCCAAAGCCGATGGAACAAACGCCGAGATACGTTCTTGCAGGTCGTTTTGTTTCATCAGCCTCTACAGCAAAAAACGAATCCGTGTGCGATAATCCGTTCGGAGGAAATTGTATCATCTTTCTGTTGTAAAGAATTTTAATTTGGTTGTCGGCATTTTTTACTGTTGCAGTTGACGCAATGATCTTAGGCGCTTTGCCATAGTGTTTGCATATGTTTTCAATTGCAATTTCATATATTCCCGTGATTGAGCCGAGCGGTCCCGAGATAAGATGAAGCTCGTCTTGAATGATAAGCTCGGGCGGTTTGCACCCGTTAGCACCGAGTAAATTTCCTGCTTTTTCTTCCCACGTTATTCTTGCAAATTTATCGACCGTACTAAGAACAAAAGTAGGCGCCACACGGTAAATATCGTCATCTACCACATAAATCGGCAAATGCTTGTGAAACTCACATTCGGGATTGTTGCTGCAGGATATATTCATTTTTCCGCTGATTATCTCATAACCACCCACATTTATTTCTGCACCGCACCAAGGGCATTTTACAATTTGCATGGGGTTTGCTTCGTATAAAACAGCCGTCGGATCTTCACAAATTTTTTTCAGCGCTTCTGTTGCGTTTTCTATGTGGTTAGGTGTCATTCCCGAGCCTATCCAAAGTCCGATAGATATTTCACTCCCGGGAATACCGTACTTTTTCCTCATGTGTTCGCAAGCGCAGATAAGGGCGGTCGCTCTTTCAAATTGCTGAAGTGTAAGCAGTCTGAGGGTATATTTCATAATAACCGTAACGCCGTTTATATTGTTGCTTTCTCCATTAAGCCTTCTGAAAAATATAACAAATGCCGCAACTCCGAGATAAGCTTCGGTTTTGCCTCCGCCCGTTGGGAACCACAAAAGGTCTACGTCATTATGAAATTCCGAGTTGTCGTCAACTATATCGGGTATTATCTGAAGTATATACGCCATTTGAAAAGGATACCAGCTTACTGTATCAGGCTGGCAGCGCTTAGTTTTAACTCGCTGTAAAAGCATTGCCTCATTCATATATAGAAAAGCTTTCCAAGCCGTATCGTTATTTTCAAGTATCTTAACTCCCATATTCAGACGTGAAATACAGCGCTCAATATTTCCAAACGTATCTGAAGCCGTATCGGGATATTTTTCAATAAGCTCGGCATTGTTGCTCTTTATATTATCATACCAATTCTGATATTGTATAACAAAGGAATTAAGCCTTTCACAGGCTGCTTTTCTGTCTGCTATATTCCAATAATTCATATAAAGATAGTCCGAGTTATCGAGCATTCTCGGCATCATCTGAAGCATTTTGTACTGCGGTATAAATTCGCTTCTGACTTCTGTAACAATGCCATGATTTTCAGCAAATACTGCCGAACATCCGTGGCCGTATGCATAATTGTTTACAGTGTCATAAAGCATATCATTCTTTTCATCTTCAAATGATTTGCGGACATTTCTTCTGTAAACGGGCATAAAACCTTTGTCACTTTTAATCGACAGCTCGCATTGAAACAACGCACCCGTGTTGCTTCCCGGGAAATCATTGCCGGCTTCGTGCATATTAAGAACAGACACCGTTACAAGCTCGCTGTTGTCATTGTATATTTTTCTGACATGAAGATATATTTTTACATCGCTGCTTTCCGTGCATGACACTACCATATTGCAAACTCTTGCAGGAACAATAACATCTGACTCGATTTTTTTAGCTTCCCGAGAATAATAATGTCGCTTCGTTTCATTGTCGGCATCGGTAATTATCTTTTCTGAATGGTGATAAACAGCATATGAAAATTCAATATTCAGCTTGTCATTTGAATAAACTGAAAAAGATACCCCGAATGAAGATGGTTTATAAATATTTATATTCTTAGGCTCTTCACTGTCGCTAAATTCGTCCTCAAACATTTCGTCTTCTGAGCGGTCTATACCGGATACTTCTGAATTTTTGCTTTTTGGCTGCGCCCAAAGAATACCGAGCGAATAACGACTGAGTGGATCTTCGATTTCTAATACTTCGTTTTTTTCGATAGGTCCTATGAAATCCGTCCTAAGATGTTCTGCAATTTCGTCTATTGCATTATAAAACTCCGAATAACTTGACATTTTATTACTTCTTTTCAAATACAAGATGTGCAAGTCCCGTTACTTGAATTCCAAAACATATTCTTGATTTTTGAAATTCTATCGGAACATTATCATTAAACTTTTTTAATATCTCTGTTGTTATTTCGCTGACATAAATATTTTCCAAGCCTATTGGCAGTCTGGAATTATAATTGGTCATGCTTATTGCCTGACTAAGTTCGTTAATTATTGTTTTTGAAAACAAACCGATACAGCGGTCATTGTGGTATATTTCAAAATAACCTGTGGATGGGGAACGTTTTGCAGAAAGCTTATCGTATAACTTTACGTTGCCCGCAATATATTCCTGCAAATCGAGCGCGTCGTCAAATCCGCCCGATACAAATGAACTGCTGTCAATGTCGCCTGTCAATCCCACAGCAATGCTTTTGCAGTATCGGTTGTTATAATGTCGGAGAATTTCAAACGCTCGTTGAGAATGTATACTGCCGAAATTTTTAATATTTTTCTTCATTATATAAAACTGCTTTTTTGGACGCGTAAGAGCAACATATCTTACCCTTGCTTCTTCGGCGCTAACAGGAGAATGTTTAATATACGATGGGATAAGAATTACATTTTCAAACTCTCTTCCCTTTGCTTTATGTATAGTAGAAACCGTAAGCAGAGGTGCTTTTCCGTAAAACTCATTCGGAATATTGTCGGGCTTTGAAAGCGCCTTTATCAAATCAAAAACGTTTAATATAACAGCGTTATCCTGTGCTCGCGTCATTTCGCAAAGCTTATTCCATAGGAAGTCGGGGTCAACCTTAAAATCACTTCTGAACATGAACCTCTCTTTAAAATCCTCTTTACTAATCGTTTCATTGCAATAATCCCAGAACACATCAGCTATCCACCTTGGCAGAGGATTGGCGTTATTTACGCCTCGGTTAAGTGTGTGCTCAATGCCTTTTTTGCACAGTAATCCGCTTATGTATTCCGCTTCGCCGTTGCTTCTGCATAAAATTGCCGTCGATACAGCCGGAGTTTGAGAAAGATTTTTGATATACTGTTCAATCTTTGACGGATTTAAATATTTATTTCCAATTTCGCTTGCATATTTATTTTGTTCTGAATTGTTTTCGTTAAGTAATACTTTGCGCATTTTTTCGGCTTCGTCAGCGAGCTTTGGAGTTTGCCTATTGTTGACAGTAATTTCATATCGAAGTATATCATTGGGGAACAGTTCCTCGGCGCGTTTATAAAACTCAACCGAGTCAATTTTAGCTTCTTTATCAGCCGAATAATCGTAAATAGATTGACATCTGTCGCCCGCAAGCAAATACCCGCAATTAACGTTTTCCAGTATTTTCAATACCATCTCTGCTCGTTCGTTTACAAGATCTTGAAGTTCATCAACCACAAAATAGCTTATTCCCTCAAAATCCTCCGCCGATGCATATTTGTTGAACAGCTTTATGCGCTCGTCGTAGCCGTAGCTATCAAAATTCTCGGTAATAACGCCTTGCTCTTTCATGTCTATTAAAAAATATGTCGCATAAGAATCGAAAGTCAAAACACAAATATTTTTTGCGGAAGGTTTAATTTCTCCGTCTACAACAGCCTCGTTTATCCTGCTTAAAACTAATTCTTTAGCAGAACGCGTATAGCAAAGAACATAGATTTCTTCGGCAGGGCAAAGGTCGTTTTTCAGAATATAGATCAGACGCCTTATAATAGTATACGTTTTTCCCGTTCCGGGACCCGAATTCAGTATAATGTGGGAACCAAACGGCGCTGATATAATACAGTCCGGCTCGGTTATTTCGGTATACAGTCTGCTTGTCTGTTGTAATTCAACAGCAGACAGTTCTTTAGGCGCGGAATATTCTTTCGGGGTAAATTCTTCCTCCGCTTCATTTAATTCTTTTATGGACACAACAGTATTATTTTCTATGCTAATGCCGTGTTTTTTTAAAAATTCCTGCAGGCTGTTATCTTCTTCTGCGTCTTCTGCGTCAACAGTCTCGCGCTCTATCTTTTTCGGCGTACAGCCATAAACACCTGGACAGTCGGTATACTCGCACCTACATTCCCAGAAGAGTTCTCCGTCTTTCAAAACCGCGCCGTATGACATTTCGCCGCTGTGAGCATTAAAGCATCTTTGATTTTCCGATATAATTTTTTCTTGAACCTGCGTAAGCGGTATTGCTTCAAACCCTATATAACGGTTTTTTATATCTTTAAGCAGTTTAGCACCCGTTATCTTTCCGACATATTTTCTGTCTTTTCTGATGTCGCTGTTACTTCTGACATATATGTTTGAAGCAATATTTATATTTGACTTAACCATAATTACAAATCCTCAATATCTTTTAAGTCATAATAAAACCTAAGCTTATTTATATCCTGTACTACCTTATATTCGTCACCAAATTTTTTGTTTTTAATTTCGGCTTTGGCTATCTGATTTTTACCTATCTCAATCGACAGTTCAAACATTTCGTCAATGTATCCTTTTGCCTTAACAGTCATGACGGCATATCTGTTTCTTCCCGTTGATTCGGTAAAAATAAAATGCGCGTCACGTGCATCTGTTGTCAAAGAGAAAGAAACAGGCTCGGATCTGTCGCCTACCTTGTTTATATCTTTTTTAAGTACAGGATATGTCTCGCCGTCGCTGAGTAAAATGCAGATGTCGTCCGCAAGCCTGTATTCGCAGTCAATTGCTGATGTTATCGCTGCTCCTTTTGCTACCATCCATTGATACCTGCCGCCCTCGTCTTCAAATATTATTTTATCTTCATCAAACAGTGAAAGTATTATATCTGCAAACGGTCTTAATCCGCTCGACCCGCCCGCAAGAATAACTTTGTCGATGTTTTGGGGATTGACGTTTGCTTTTTCCATTATCTTTTTTATAGCGGGTATAACGTTGTTTTGTATAAGAGGAATGACAATTTCCGAAAAAGTGTCATAATCAATATCGACAGGTCGTGTTTTTGTACCAAAAGTCATAGTATAATCATCGGCGGTGGTAAAGTCAATTTTCATTCTCTCGACTTCGTTCATAAGCTTATCTTTATTTGTTGCTTCAAGATCCTCAAAAGATGTATTCGGATATATTTTCGGAAGCAGCCTTTGCGCAAGTTCTTTATCTATATCATCGCCGCCGAATTTTACACCATAAACAGCGTCCTCAAAAACTTTGTTGCATTTGAGATTAAGTATGCTTAAATCAAGCGTGCCGCCGCCAAAGTCTATGACCATAACCTTTGAGCATGCTTTTATATCCTTGACTTTCGAAATATATGCGGAGGAAGATTCGCTTATAAAGCCTTTAACTTTTATGCCTATCTTTTCGGCGGCTTCAAGCAGATCTGTTCTTGCTTTTGCGGAAAAGTCAACGGGGATAGAGAAAACAGCCTCGGAAAAATCGGATTGATTCACTGTTTGTTTTACATATTTCAGAAATAAAGCCGTAAGTTCTTTTCCGTTATATTTTTCACCATTTACATCTATTACTTTGTCTGTTCCGAGCAGTGATTTAAATGATGTGACAATTTCATAGTTGTCAGCATATACGTTTATATTCTCTTTAACCTCGCGCCCAAATTTAATATCACTATTATTAGTTCTTGATATAGCAATGCAGGAGCTGAACGGCATAAGATCTTTCCCGTCAGTTCCAAATCCTGTTCCTTTAAAACCCAAGCCCTGTTCGTATTTATACAAATAGACAGAGGTGTTTGTTGTGCCAAAATCAATGCCGAAATATGCTCCGCTTTTCATTTGTTATTCCCCTTATAGTCAATTCCGTTTCTATCAAGCGCTCTGAAAACTTTCTTTATTATCGCCTGTAACGACTCATAATTGATTTCGCTGACATCTGAATTTTCGTATTCAAGCCAATCTTCGTACAAGAGAGAAAATGCATTTTTCAAATTAAAACGAATTTTTTCAGCCTCAAGAGATGCTTCGCGGCTGTTTATTGCATAAGCGTCTTTCAATTTGTTATAAAGCTCTGCGTTATTACTTTCAAGAGCTTCTATCTGCTTTTTTAGATCGTCTTTTTCTGTTTTAACAGTTGCCAAGGATTGATTTGCAGCCTGAAGTTTTTCTTCCTGCTCGGCTATGATTGCTTTTAATGATACATTCTCTGCGCCTACTAAACGACACTTGTTTATCTCGCCTTGTATCGGTACAATTAAACTTTCGACAGCCGCAATAACAGCAGCCCTATCATTTGCTATATCTCCCTTTAAACCGATATACAGCTCTTTTAAAGTCATATCATTCAAGGAGGTTTTATCAGCTTTTTTATCTGAAACGGAAGCCGGCTTTTCGTCTATAGAAGTTTGGCTGTTCGCGGATTTTTCAGCTGTTTCACTTGCGGTAAAACCTGCAGTTTCAAAGCCGTATTTTTTTGCCCATTCAGCAATCAATGTCCCGCATTTTGCTTTAGTTATATCCGGGAAAATTTTATTTATGGCATTCCATATATCATTCAAGCCGTTATTGTCTACATCTGAATAGTCCGGCATAAAGATCCTGCCTGATGTTTCGTTTATAAGCGAATAGAACATTTTTTTAAATTTTTCCGATTTTACAGCAAACCCTGCAATAAACGAAACAAGATATGGAAGCTGAGTAGATGTCAATGATTCGTCTTTATAATTATTCATGATTGAAGAAACCGCAAAGGCATACTTCTGGACAAAATATTGTGATTTGCTCTTGTTGTTATCGGTTTTTATAAATTCTTTAATAACTTTGTCAAGTAAATCTACTGAAGCGATTTTTGCTTTAGTGATGTTATCAAAATAGACTTTAACTACATCTGCCGAAAATCTTGAAAGCTGAACGGCAACTTCGCTCTTTAAATTTTCTTCGCTTATTGTCATCTCAACAAGAAGTCTTGCAACGTCCCGTGTTTTTTCGTTGTTCAACTGGGACTTATTTTGTTTGTATTCATTATATAACGCGTTCAGCTTTTCCTGTACTTCTTTAAAATTATTCATAAAAATCCTCCTTATAATCAAACAATTGTTATCATATCATCGGGCATTTCGCAATACCCCTTTATCATTTCTACAATGGACTTCAGATCGGATAGGGAAGTGGCGTTTAATACTTGCAATCCGTTTGACAGCTTATTACAATCTTCCACAGGTACTGCCGTTCTATAAAAAACGTCCTTTTGACGTAATTTAAAAGCTAGTCCCGCAATACGAGCCATTTTAAACGGTTTGTAATTTATTGAAAACTCGCACACATTTTTTAATGCGTCCGAATAATCGTAGGCTGTTATTACTTTCCCATTGATTTTAAGAGTTATGCCGTTTGAAATATTATCGTTTAATGCTTTTGTTTCAGCCATTGTTTCAGTCGGCATTTCTGCTTTGCTTTCAATTCCCGTTTCCAAACCAGTTGGTTCATCATTTGAATTGTCCTCTTCATTTGGTTCTTCTGATATATCTGTGAAATTATTTCTGGTAATATACTCGATTATCATTTGGCTGCTGTCAATAGAACAAAGTTCAAGCAAACGCTTTACATGCTTAATTAAATCGGGAGCATTTAGGTTTCCTTCAGCAAAAAAATCAGATGTTATTCTTACTCCTCTGCGAAGCCTATGAGCAAGGGTTTTATTTGCAAAGTCTATCCGATGTCCATATAGCGATTTGCCGATCAAGTTTTTTAAAATGTCTACATAGTTATTGTCGTTGTAAAGCAAACCAAGAAATTTAGCATATAAATCAGTCCAGTTTGCGACAGTATACTTCCTATTGTAAAATGAGAATGAAAGCGGTTTTGATTTTATATAAATATAGGGCGTATCAAAATTTATTGTCTTTACATCATCATATTTCGTTAAGTGCTGCGAAGGACTGTGAGATGTTTTTGATTTGTGTTCAGACTGTGCTGTTATATTGACAAAGCTATTGACAGCATCATACAAAGATCTTAAAAGATCAGAATATTGACGAAACTTCTTTCTTCTCTTCTGAACTCTGCTGTACTCTTCTCCGTCATCAATGTCAAATAATTCATTGTATTCTCTTTGGATATTTATTAGCGCAGAATTTACTCTTTTGTTCAAATCATCAAGATGCCTATATAATTCATCATTTGTCAAAAGAGTGTATTCTTCGGAATTTGGTTCAATGTTATGACTTTCAATTATCTCGCCGCAGCAAGTGTGTATTTTTTGTATTAAACGAACCTTGTTCAATACCGATAATAATTCTTGTACATCAACCGTTTCGGAGGAAAGAAATTTAAGATACTCTTTTTTTCCTTTTTTATAGTCATTTACTATATTCTGAATAAAATCAAGAATACCATTTTCAACTTCTGCCTCGTTACTTTCATTTAATTCGGAGATGATTTTAAAATCGTCGTTCACATAATCAAACCTTTCAGAATTATATTTGTTAAATTGCAATTATCATTATAACATATTTTTACTAAAATAGCAATATTTCGAATTAAAATTCTTTGAGCATTTTATATACCCCCTAATCAAGCACAAGTCGTAAAATGAGACTGAGTCAAATATTCAGCATCTAACTTCTTAATCTTCAGCATCTGGTCAGGTATTGACAAAGCTCCCATGATTTGTTATAATATCAACAAGTAAGATGGTAGTGCTTAGCACAATGCTCAAAACGTTCCGCGTGCTTATTCGGAACTTTTCTTTTTTATTGACATCAAGGCGTAAAGTTGTTATAACATCGGGCGGTGAATATATGAAGCATATCTTCTTTATTGATACCGAAGTCAGCGAAACCGATCATAAAGCGTGTGATTTCGGTGCAGTAAATGAAAATGACAATAAACTGCATACGAGTTCGGGTCGGGAATTTCACGACTTTATTGCAGATGCAGAATATCTCTGCGGTCATAATATCATTGATCATGACGCGCAATATATCAAAATAACCGAAAACGCAAATTTTATCGACACTTTATATCTGTCACCGCTGATGTTCCCTAATAAACCATACCACAGACTTTTAAAAGATGATAAGCTCCGGACGGACGAACTTAATAATCCGTTAAATGATGCAATAAAGACAAAAGAACTTTTCTATGATGAAGTCAATGCTTTTTTAGAGCTTAATGTTAAAACTAAACTCATCTACTATATGCTCTTGAAAAACAGCAATTACTTTTCGGGATTTTTTGATTATCTGGGATTTTTTGCAGACAGCGATGTCAAAGCGGCAATTAGGCTTCAATTTGCAGGGAAAATATGTGAAAATGCGCCGCTCGATGATGTCATTAACAGCTCGCCGATAGAGCTTGCATACTGCCTTGCGTTGATTTCTGCAACTGAAGAACATTCTCTGATACCGAAGTGGGTGCAGGTCAATTATCCGAATACAGAAGTGGTTATGCGAGAGCTTCGAGGCACTTCCTGCCATAAATGCGAATATTGCAAATCAATGCTTGAACCTGTCGCCTATCTTGGCAAATATTTCGGTTATAACAGCTTTCGCAGATACAACGGCGAGCCTTTACAGGAAAATGCAGTCAAAGCGGCTGTGGAACATAATTCTCTGCTTGCTATATTCCCAACCGGCGGCGGTAAATCATTGACTTTTCAGATACCTGCGCTTATGGCGGGGGAAACAGAACGTGCGCTGACTGTCGTTATTTCTCCGTTACAGTCGCTTATGAAAGACCAGGTCGATAATCTTGAAAAGCGCGGTATTGCAGAAGCTGTCACTATAAACGGTCTTCTCAGTCCTATTGAGAGAGCAGAGGCAATAGAGCGCGTTGAATCGGGCATTGCTTCCATTCTCTATATTTCTCCCGAATTGCTTCGATCTGTTACTATTGAGCGGCTTTTATTGTCGCGTCATATTGACCGTTTCGTCATTGATGAAGCGCATTGTTTTTCGGCGTGGGGTCAGGATTTTCGTGTGGACTATCTTTATATAGGCGATTTTATCCGTGAATTGCAGGAAAAGAAAGGGTGCAGGATACCTGTTTCTTGCTTTACTGCAACCGCAAAGCAAAAGGTCATCAGCGATATTAAAGATTATTTTAAGGACAAACTCGGGCTTGAGCTTCTGTTGTTTGCAACATCTGCAACGCGCACTAATCTTCGATATGAAGTGCTTTATAAAGAAACCGACGACGAAAAATATGAAGCTCTCCGTTGCCTTATCGAGGAGAAAAACTGCCCTACTATCGTCTATGTTTCAAGGACAAAAAGGACGAGTGAACTTGCGGATAAACTTTGCTGCGACGGTTTTAAAGCAAGACCTTTCAATGGTAAAATGGACAGCAGCGAGAAACAGGAAAATCAAGAGGCTTTTATAAATGATGAGGTTCAGATAATAGTTGCAACATCGGCTTTCGGTATGGGCGTTGATAAATCCAACGTTAAATTGGTCGTGCATTACGATATTTCGGATTCGCTTGAAAACTATGTTCAAGAGGCAGGCCGCGCGGGACGTGATGAGAATTTACAGGCGGAATGTTATGTGCTGTTCAATGACAATGATCTGGACAAACATTTCATCCTTCTTAATCAGAGCAAACTCAGTATCAGTGAGATACAGCAGGTCTGGAAAGCTATAAAAGACTTTACTCACACACGTTCGGATGTGTGCTGCTCGGCGCTTGAAATAGCCAGACAGGCAGGCTGGGACGACAGCGTTTCCGAAATCGAAACAAGGGTAAAAACAGCGCTGCAGGCTCTTGAAAATGCAGGGTATATAAAGCGCGGGAAGAATGTTCCCCGAGTATATGCAGACGGTATACTTGCAAAGAGTACAATTGAGGCAAACAAGAAAATCGATGTTTCTACCAAATTTAATGACGATAAGGAAAGAACCGCGGCTAAGCGTATCATAAGCAAACTTATCTCAAAAAGGAGTATTTCAAAAGCGGGAAACGACGATGCGGAATCAAGAGTAGACTACCTTGCGGATATACTCGGCATTGAAAAATCGGACATTATACGTTACATTCAGATAATGCGCGAGGACGGTTTGCTTGCAGACAGCAAAGACTTGACTGCATATATACAGAAAACTGATACCGTCAATAAGTCTATGATCGTTCTTCACCGCTTTCAAACCCTTGAAACCTTTCTGCTCGGGGATATTGAGAATATAGAAGCTGACAAGTTATGCTTGAACTATAAGGAACTGAATGAAGCGGCTCTTGAACGAGGAATAAGAAACAGTTCGGTAAGATCCATAAAGACATTGTTTTATTATTGGACGATACGTAACTATATTAAAAAAGAGCAGTATCAGACTACGGATAAAGTTATCATTATACCGAAAATGACTATTGAGCAAATTAAGAAAAATCGTCGGAACAGTTATGCTGTTTCAGAGTTTATTATAAACTATCTGTTTGAGATAAGCGGCGGAGATATAAATTGTAAAGATGAAGCGCTCGTGGAATTTTCGATACTGGAATTGATAAACAAATACCGTGAACAATTCTTGACGGATATAAACGAACAGGATATAGAAGAAGCACTGTTGTTTCTCTCCAAGATCGGGGCATTGAAGCTGGAAGGCGGCTTTCTTGTGCTTTACAGCGGTATGCGTATAAAGCGGCTGATACTTGACAATAAAAGGCGCTATAAGGTGGAGGATTACAAACAGCTTAATGAATTTTATCAGCAGAAAATACAGCAGATACATATCGTAGGCGAATTTGCGAATATGATGGTACGCGACTATAATCAGGCTTTGCAATTTGTAGACGATTATTTCAGAATGGATCATAAGAAATTCCTGTCGAAGTATTTCTCCGGCGAAAGATCCGCCGAGATACAACGAAATATCACGCCCGAAAAATACCGAAAACTGTTTGGCACCCTATCGGAAAGACAGCTTGAAATTATCCGTGACGATACTTCAAAATATATTGTTGTCACCGCAGGACCGGGCAGTGGCAAAACGAGAGTACTTGTGCATAAGCTGGCGTCGCTTTTAATGCTTGAAGACGTGAAGCATGAACAGCTTCTGATGCTTACATTCTCCCGCGCCGCCGCGATAGAGTTCAAACAGCGTTTGTGCGGACTGATAGGGAAAGCAGCAAACTTTATAGAGATAAAGACGTTTCATTCATACTGCTTTGATTTGCTTGGAAAGATTGGCAATTTACGCGAATCGGAGAATATTGTTAAAGACGCAGGCAAGCTGATAAGAAGCGGGGAAGTCGACTTAGGCAGGATCACAAAATCGGTCCTTGTCATAGATGAAGCGCAAGATATGGACAATCATGAATACAGTCTTGTAGAAGCGCTTATGGAAAGAAACGAGGATATGCGTGTAATTGCCGTAGGAGATGACGACCAGAATATCTATAAATTTCGCGGCTCCGACTCAAAATATCTGAGAAAGTTTATAACCGAACATGAAGCCAAGCGGTATTCTTTGATAGACAATTATAGAAGCTGTAAAAGTGTCATAAGATTTGCAGATGAGTTTGTAAGATCAATTTCCGACAGAATGAAATCGGAGGATATTATCGCTGTTTCGGATAATATTGGCGAAGTCGGTCTTGTAAAGCATAGCTGTGTAAATATGGAAACGGCGTTGGTCGAAGATATGCTGCAAACTTCCGCTAAGGGCGACACTTGTATACTTACAAGCACCAACAATGAAGCCTTGCTTTTACTTGGTATCCTGAAGCAGAGAAATATCCCCGCAAAACTTATTCAGTCCATTGACGGATTTGATCTTTACGATATTGCAGAAATACGCTATTTCCTTAAAATGCTGGATAAGAATTCCTCTCCTATTATCGACAATGATCGGTGGAACAGTGCGGTAAAAGCATTACAGGAGAAATACAGCGAAAGCGACTGCCTACCCATAATTATGAATATTATAAATGTATTTGAGGAAGTCAACGAGAAAAAATATCGTACCGATTTTGAAATGTTCCTGCACGAATCAAAAGTAGAGGATTTTTATACGTATGAACAGGGCGTTGTTACTATCTCAACAATGCATAAGTCAAAGGGCAGAGAGTTCGACAATGTTTATATGCTTATAGGTAATGTAGATATGAGAAGCGACGAGGAAAAAAGAAAGCTCTATGTCGGTATGACAAGAGCAAAAAATGTACTACATATTCACTATTACGGCAATACTTTCGACAAATATTCCGAATATGCAAACTTTAAGGTTGACGCATTTGATTATCCCAAACCATCTGAACTTATATTGCAGCTTTCACACAAAGATGTATATCTAAACTTTTTCAAGGATAAAAAAGCATTGATATTACAGTTGAAAAGCGGTATGCATCTTACTGTTACAGGCAACAGGCTGCATGCAAAGGTAAACGGAAAATCCGTTCCTATTTTGCAATTTTCAGCCGATTGCAATGAAAATGTTAAACAACTCATATCATCGGGATATAAGCCTTATGATGCAGTGATACGTTTTATCTGTGCATGGAAAGGGAAAGAGGATACCACAGAATCGGCGGTCATTTTGGCAGATGTTTATTTTCATACAAGTACAAATCAATAAACGGTTATTGAGAATATAAGTTTGGAGGATAAATATGGAAAATGAAATAAGTTATTTAGAGCATGCTAAAATGTACATAGATTGCCTTGCAAACGGCATTGACCCTGTGTCGAATTTGCCTGTTAATGCCGATACGCTCCGCAATGAACAGGTTATAGCATGTTTTGAATATATTTCAGATGTTCTTGAAAGAGATATTTGTAATATTGAATACGATAAGGATAAGAAGAACGATTTTTTCATAACCGACGAGCAATTTGCCGAGCTGAATATCTATGAAAACAACCGCAAGGTAAGCGAAATTGCAGATGAGATAAATCGTGTTACACAAGTAAATAAAACGAGAAAAATGTCGGCGGTATGGATAAACAATTGGCTTGAAGCAGAGGGGTATCTATGTAAAAGCGATTTAAATGGTCGTATCTCAACCGAAAAAGGCAAGCATATCGGCATAACTACCGAGCGTCGAAAAGCGAAAGACGGAAATGAATATTATACTAACCTTTACTCACCGCAGACGCAAAAATTTATATTTGAACATCTTAATGAAATAATTGCTTTTAGAAATGAGCATTCAGATAATGCGGAAGAAAAAATAGAAAACATTGATTTTCCTTATGAGCTTTCAATTAAAGAATTTATACAACGGCAGCCCGATAAATGCTTTATACTGTCCGTCGGCAGTTGTGATACGCTTGCAAAACGCGGAAGCTATACGGCGGTATTGCTTTTCAAAGGTAAAAGTAAGATACTGAAGAAGTCGGACATTCCGACTAACTCTTCAAACAAATGCATACTGACAGGTATCCTTGACGCGGTATCAGCCATCAAAATGCCTACGGATATTGTCATTCTTACCTCGACTCCTCTGGGCTTTAATACGCCTAAAAGCATAAATTATAGTATTTGTGAGGAAATATTTCGTATACTCGAAGAGAAAAATTGTACTTTTTCCATAGCTGTATGCCAAGGCAAAGGATCAGAGCTGAATGACTTTATTCAATCACTTGAATGAATTTAGTAGTTGAGAATACAAATTATGAAATTGTTGATGACAATGATATGCCAGCAAATTTCTTTGCACAATGTTACCAGAAACCTGAAGGCGGTTTTGTGATACAAATCAAGGAAACGGTATATAATGGTGCTTGTTATAATAACAACTATGCTTTTCGTTGTTTTATCTGTCATGAGATCTGCCATGTAATGCTTTTTTGGCTCGACTTTACACCTATATCAGCCCGGTCATTTGGAGATACAGAAATCGAACCGTTCAGAAGTGTTGAGTGGCAGGCAAAGGCATTGACAGGAGAAGTCATGATTCCCTATGAGGCTTAAAAAGGATTGACATCAGAGGAAATAATCGAAAAATATCATGTTACAAAAAAATCAGCAGAATACAGAGTAAAGCAGGATATAAAGAATAAGTAATGAAGTTTTTAAAAAGTTAAGGTGATTCCGATGCATAATTATTTTTGACAAAGGAAAACGCATTGACAAGTTGCCGCTAACAACAAATCAATGCGCTTTGGGAAGTTATGAGTATGCTCATAACTACTACGGGTTTATTATATCATAGCTTCCTTTCCTTTGTCAATCGGCAAATTATACAAATATTATTTGATTGCCGGTTTAGCCGGCAGAAAGGAGAAGCTATGACTTCTTTAGACATGAGAGAAAGCCATCTCTTTATGAGAAACGGCTTTGATGTTACGGGCAAGTGGGATATTCCTATCGTAAAGAAGCAGGAATTTCCTCTTGATAATGTGCGTCTTATCGCATATTCTGACACAAGGCAGAATGACAGACCGGAGAATACCGCTTGCGGAGTGCATTTCTTTATTGACGATTATCGTTTTACGGGCATTTACAACAATCCTGAGAGAAGCATTGAGAAGCTCTCACAGTATGCTTTCCTGCTTACACCTGATTACTCTACTTATTCAGATATGAATTATTGGAGACAACTTGAAAGTGTTGCACATAGTCATTGGGTAGGAGCATATTGGCAGAGTAGGGGCTTGAAAGTAGTTCCGACTATGACATGGAGCGACAGCAGAAGTTACTCTTTTTGTAATGACGGAGTCGAAAAGGGGAGTATTGTTGCTGTAGGCATGATTGGCTGCAAACGGTCGAAGAATGAATTTCTGCGCGGATATAATAATATGCTTGAAATAATTGAACCGTCCGCGATAATTGTTTTTGGTTCACCGTTTTCTGAAATGGACGGTAACATCATAGCTGTAGACTATCGCAGTTCAAGAAAGGTGGTGCGTTGATATGGGCGGTAGAGGAACTTATGCAGCCGGGAATAATGTTCCCTATACTTATGAAACTGTAGGATATGTTGAAGATGCAAAGGTCTTATTCGGAAAACCCGGAACAGGCTTACACGATTTACCCGTTGAAGCACATTCAAGCAATGTATATGTTAAGTTGCATAAGGACGGTACATTAAATATGATGAGGATATATGATGAGCATTATCTCACAGCGGAGATAGCTTATCACCCTGAGCCGGATTTAACAGGAAATCGTAAACCGGTACTGCATATTCACTACTATGATCGCAGCCTCATGCGAACTGATGCAGCTTATTTAGACTATGAGACCTTTAAAAAGTATGAAAAATATCTTGTAGGAAGGAAGTGGTATAATGATTGACGGAAATGCAAGAGATTTCATTGAAAAACTTCATTATGAAGATCATTATGTGATTTACAATGGTAATAAATATTTCTTTAATGGTTGTCAGACCAAAGCATCATCTGACGGAACAGTAGAATACGTAAGTCTCGAAGTATATAATCTTACAACAGATGAAACGATCTTTTCAATAAAAAAACCTTTTTCTTCTGAATGTGTTCGTGCTTTAGAAGAAGCACCAATCTGGGGTGGAAAAACGTTTTGGGAAATCGAAAATGAAATGCAATGGGTTGATGAATAATGACAGGCAAAAATATAAGTGAGTTTATTTTAGACCTTTATTATAATTCTGAAATAGAGTTTACCTATGAACAGAGTGCTGTTATCTGTTTTGGTGAACCTTTCAAAGAAATGGGCGGTAACATCATAGCTGTAGACTATCGCAGTTCAAGAAAGGTGGTGCGCTGATATGGGCGGCAGAGGTGCATATACAGAAGGTAAACAGAAAAAATATGTTTATAGCACTGTTGGTGAAATTGAAGGTGTAAAAGTATTAGAACCTGTCAATGATAAAGCAAGTCATAGTATGCCGGCTGAAGCACATTCTTCAAGAGCATACATAGTGCTTGACAAGGAAAACGGAGTGTTCAGGCAGTATAGAGAGTTTAATGAGGGACATCTTTCTACTCTTGAAATAGGTTATCATTTTGAAAGCGGTCTTTCTGAGAATGGTAAAAATGTATTTCATATTCACGAATACTCACAGCCGGGCATTGAACATCGTCAGAAGGGCAGGCTAATGACACCGGAGGAGATACAGAAGTACAGGAAGTATTTCAAAGGTGTTTCAGAGTCACAAATCAATGACTATCTTGATTATTACAGGAGGCGAAACAAATGACAGGCAGAACTATAAGGGAGTTTATTACAGAACTGTATAACAATCCTGAAATGGAATTTATCTATCACAGCAACCGTTACATGATTTCGGGCTATATTAGTCCTTCCGGCGGTATATATACTTTGGAACTTTGGAATATAACGACGAACAGCCTTGTGTTTAAATGTTCAGACAAACTTCGTGAGAATTGCGTAGAGCAGTTTGAGAATTCAATGCTGTTTGATAACAGAACGATTTATGAAGCGGAGGACGAGATAAATGTCCAGTACGGCTAAAAAGAAATACTTTGGAGGTGTTACAAGATGGAAGCCGGAAATGTAAAAGAATTTGTAAATAATCTAAACATTCAGGACGAAATGGTGAGATATGACGGTCATCTTTATTATTTCTACGGTATCAGATATGATAGTGACAGAAATGTATATTATACGAGCATAGATCAATTCGGCATTGATATTTATCATTTTGAAAAAGAGTTTTACTATTATGAAAGCTCAGACTCGTCGGATTGTCTTGAACATCTTTTATCAGATAATTATTGGAACGGAAAAAGCTTTTATGAAGTTGAAATAATGATGAAATGGGTTGACGGATAATGACAGGCAAAAGTATAAGTGATTTTATTTCAGACCTTTAATATAATTTTGAAATAGAGTTTACCTATCACAATGAACGCTATATAATCTCCTGATATGTAGGTAAACGAGATTTGGTTTATTACGGACAAGTCAAGTATCTTGAAAAGAGATTAAAATGAAAAAATTAAGAGAAATGAACAAAGAAATATTCAGGAATAACCTTATTGCAACTCTCAATGAGTTTTCTTATACAGCAACTCCTAAATTTAAAATAACACCGGTATACGATCCTAATAAACTTCCAAGTGGTGATGATGATTATTTTCGTTTAGTCATTCTTGGCAAAGACAATATTGGCAGAAAGATTCTTTCACTTAATGATACTGTTGAAGTTCTTTCTTGCTGTTCTCCTTATGTCCCAACACAAATCAAGGTTTTATATCACGGAGATAAAGATGGGATATCATTGTTTGAGCTCTTAACGAGTACTCGTATCAGAAAGCCTTCACAACTTGCAAATATTGAGACGGGTCATCCGCCGTTTAAGGCGATTTTTGGATAAAACAATAGCGGTCAACCCTCGCAGGCTGACCGCTTATTTTACTTGACAATCCCTCTAATGGATGGTATAATTAGTTTTAAGAAAGATGACTTTAGAAATTCAATTGGAGAAACAAGAAATGACAAAGAAACTTGTTTATATCGCTATGTATCGCGCCCTCGATTGTTTGTTTGATGAAACTCAAAGAGAAGATTTGGGAAAATATCTTAGTGAAGCCAATCCTTATTCTTTCACTGACCGCATGTCTGCTGACCCCGCTGTCTTTGACGGATTCAACAATTTTTTTGACAGTTTATATTCCAATGATATAACTGTTGAAGAAAGTTATAACTTCGTTAGAAAGTATCTTATTTCTGAACACTTGTCTTATTATGGGTCTTTTGCTCCGATTTTTGATGATATCAGTTTGGAAGAATGGACAAAGTTGTGCGGTATAGTCGCAGATGAGGAGGCTGAGTAAAAATGAGAATTTCAGAGTTTATTACTTTGGTTGATGAGGGACACGAGATTGAATTCGTTTATGAAGGCAGAAAGTATTCTGTTACATACGGCGAAGTCAATGGAAAGGAAGTAATTTCATTTTGCGAATTCTATAAGGATAGCGTTGAGGTTGAAACGGTTGATGAATTGCTTGATGTTGTTTATGACAATAAAAAAGTATCTGATATGATTGAAATGCTGACGGAAAATGACGTGTGGGTATTCTGAGTAACTGCCCAATAGCTCGCAGATGAGCAAGGAAAAGGCTCTATTACTATTTAGGAGGAATCGAAAATGAACAGCATTATTGGAGATATTGTCCCTTTTGAGGGATATGGTGAGTTTGTTCTCTACCAAAGCATAAATGAGGCTAAAACTGTAATCAAAAATCACAAAATCAAATACACATCAGAAGTATGGGAAAACAACGAATGCACTGATCCTGTTCCGTGGACGATTATAAGAACAGATGATAATATCCACTTGTTTTTCGCAAAGGATAAATTATTCAAGATTTATTTTAGCGACGGATGCGATGCCAAACTTTCCAATGGTATTTCAATCGGTATGAAAATTGATGAAGCTCTAGAAATTGATCCTGATCTTGAATATGATGATTGGGAAGAAGATTATCAGTCTCCGCAGGGATACTGGCTTGAAGATGATCTTGATAATGGTACTGTAATGTCAATTAGTATCTTTATCAAAGAAGCATTGGACGAAGAACTCTTTGAAAAATACAATTGGTAGTAAAAAGCGGTCAACTCTCGCAGGCTGACCGCTTTTTGCTTGACAAACCCACAACGAGGTGGTATAATTAGGTTCAAGAAAGATAACATTAGAAACTCAATTGGAGAAAAAATATGATTAACCCACATGAAACTAAAGCTTTTGATTTGCTTTATAACTTTGTTCACGAGCATTTCGATGGAGTATATCAATTAGCATTTAAAAATGGTGCTGAAATAACAGCAGAGTATGATACGGATTACGAAACTGACAATGGACTTGAATTTGAAGAAGACGGTTACGAGGAATATATTACGATTATTTTTAAAAACATCGCTGACAACACGCTGTTTGAAGTAAACTGTTTTAATTTCCCCGATAAGGTGCTTTATAACGGCGAACAAATAATTTGATTTAAAACAGAAAATTTTGCCTAAAAATGAAGAGCATGGTTTTTGTTGATTGGCTTTATAAGGCAGCAAAAACCATCCCAAAATGTGGAGTGAATATTACATTGACAGAGTTCTTGCCTATTGCGAAGGGATGCTTGAAGAGTAAATAATCATAAGGTCAGTCCCTCACCCCACTCTCGGGGTGAGGTGGCTGTACCGTAGGAGAAAGAAAAGATGAATACCGACGTTTTGCAATAATTCTTTCCGTGACATCATCAGTGAAATTGACTTTGATTTATGAATAATGCGAAGTAACCAGAAAGCAGGAGGATTTTAGACAATGGACACTGGCAAGTTGGTCAATAATACAACATTTTATGACGGCTTTGAAGACGAGCCTGAAATCGAAATTTTTATTGCTGAAAACACAAATTTCAATATTCATATTTGGGTTGGCTATATCAGTGATATATATGATAAGCCAATTTTTGATGGAAATGAATGGAAAGGCTTTACAAGAGATTATCAGCAGGAAATCGGAACTTATGAAAAAGAAGATGTAACCATTGATACTGCTGAATATTATGAAGACCTTTTGAATTACAAAGATAAGGATTTTAGATTTGAAGAAACCAGAGAGTGCTATGAGCTTCTTTGCAGCTTTATAGAGTATGCCAAGGAAAATGGCAAAACAGTGAAAGTAAATTGGTGGTAAATGTTATGAATAAGGAGAATTTATATTCAGCTTTTAAAGCACTATTTCCCGAATGTGAGGATATTCTTGACTCATTGGCAAAGACAGCAAATGCAGATGAAAACGACGGTATGCATATAATGTTTTCTTTTGTAGTTATTCCTTTTGTTATTGAACTTATCAAGAAAGAAGATAACGAGAGGTTGTCAAGAGCTTTCGATTATTTTGAAAAAATGGCTTCTTCCCATTTGGCAGATGTTACAGAAGTTCTTGAATTTACAGTAATTGAAAACCTGATGTCCAATGGTAAAGGCATTTATGATAAGGCAAAGACCTTTATGGGCGATAATATGATGGAGTGTTGTAAAAGAGCCGAGCAATTTTTACAGGTCGGAGAATAATAAACAGGCGGTCAACCCTTGCAGGCTTGACTGCTTTTACTTGACAATCTCCTAACATCGCCGCGGCTTTTGTCATCTAAAGCCGATTTAATTCAACGCTCCCTATCTCCGTATAAACAGCGCCGTGCTTTCCGAAATCCGAGCGCATCAGAGAAAAACTGCCGACAGTCATTGACGCTTTGTCCACCTCAATATCCGCAAATCCTGTGTTGCCGCTTGCGTTTCTCATCAGTGTTATGTGAGGATTAAAACTTTTCCTGTCGAAAGGTATCTGTTCGGTTGAAAGATAGTGCCTAAGCTGCTTTACAAGAGCCTCAAGCCGAGGCTCTTTTTCAATTCCTGCCCAGAGAAGATTTCCGAAATTTCCTATATACCCGCCGAGCGTCAGCGAAAACTGCCCATACCGAACTTTATCCATTACTTCAAGAACTTTTTCGGGTTCATTGTATTCGCCTATAAAAGCAAGCGTCAGGTGCATATTGTTTATATCCGTAAAGCGTCCCTTAAAACTGCGCTGCCTGAGTTCATTCTGCGCGTCAGTCAGGGCGCGTTTTATGTTGTCGTCAAGCCGAATTGCTATAAATAATCTCATAAACACAAAAAAGCCGACCATTCAAAATCGGAACGGTCAGCTTTTATCATACCTTTTAAACATTTATTTCTTTGCTGTTCTTATCAAGATTTTTGAACATTTTGTAAGCCAATATCACTGTAATTAAGTCGGAAATACCGCTTATTATCATGGCAATTCCGATTATTGTCATTATCATATCTGCGGCAATGTCGGGTGCTATCATAAAGAAAACGCCCGCCATAATATTTACGACAGATATTATCATTATTATCCAAGGCTTTGATGTGCTTGACTTGAATATATCAATGGCTTTTTGCATTTGCCTGAAACCGTTAAGTATGATTGAAAATCCAAACGCAATAGGAACGTACAGAATAATTACATTCCTTAAAATAATTGTCAGTATACCCAGAGTAATAAGCATAGCTCCTATGACAAAGCCGCCGTTTGATATGTTTGTTTCGGCTTTGCGGGCAATATAACTTATTGCAAAAGCCGCTCCCAGAATGATCATTATAACTCCCGCTGCAACACAAAGCGGTATAAGCGCTCTGTTTCCCGTGACTATAGCGAACACGCCCAGAGCAATGTACAAAATCGGCGTTATAAACGGAAAAATATTACTTTTTTTCATAATGATATCTCCTTGTTTTTATTTGTAAATAAACTATTTTGTCGGTTGTTTCCTGCGGGTTTTTGCTTTAACAATAATGAATATGATTGCTAAAAGAATTACAACTCCGCCAACTATCAAAATAACAATGAGCATAGTGTTATCCGAATTTCCCGATATGCAGAATATCTCGCTCCCGTTTTCAAAGTCAAGATCATTAACGATGAGATAGCTGCCGTTTTCGGTGAATTGAACAGGTTCCCAAGCGCCGTTTACATATTGCAGAAGCTGAGAAGAGTTTTCGGACTTTAAAAATCTCAGCGCTTTCGGAGTACAACCCTCCGCCGTAACGATCCTGAGTTCACCGCCTTCGGGTGGGAATATCGAACTGCTTTCGGTTGTAACCGTTATCCTCGCTTTGTCGTCAAAACTTCCGTCCGCCAGCAGCAGCGGAAGCCCTTCCTTATTCTGCTTGTCGCTTGCTATAGAACTTAACAGCTGTATATATTCCGCTTTATAGACGCGCGGGAATGTTATGTTGTCAAAATCGGATCTATCCCAGCGTGCAAAATATCCTTCTATTTCGGGAATTTCTGGGATTTCCGACAAATCGACAGAGCCGCCGAATGGAACTGTTATCTTTCCGAGAGTTTCCCCGTTTGCCGTAAATTCAATTACAATATTCGCAAAAGCTCCTGCTCTCTTCGCAAATTCGGCATAGTCCAAAGGCTCTGCAATTCCCGCATAACTTACTCGATCTATACCCGCGACGCCTCTGTCCACAAAGAAATTATCCGAGATCTCGGTGTTCTTTTTGCTGAAATCAACATATCCCGCAAGCGCTCCTATTTTTTCTGTGAAATCGGTTATATCCGATATAGCCAGACAGTCTGTGATTATGCCGCCCTCGCCCGCAATACCGCCGATATATGCCGAGCCCGAAAGAGTTACTTTTGATAAGCATTCGCGGAGCTTCGCAGAAGAATATCCCGCGATACCGCCGACATAATTTCCGTTTGTACTGCTGATATTGCCGCTTGCGCGGGAATTTTTCACAAGTCCCATATCCATTCTTCCGACAATACCGCCGCAGTAATTTTTCTTTGCAATTATCTCACCCGAATTTTCGCAGTCCTCAATTACGTCCATAACATTATAGCTGAAATTTATCGAACGGTCGCCGCTTTGCGCTATGTCGTCCTCGGGATCAAGGTCATATTCAATTGCCATAGCGCCCGTTATGCCTCCGACATTAACGTCGCCCTCGATTTTTCCTTCGTTTATACAGCCCGCAGCTTTGCCGTGACTGTCATTTTCCGACGTATCGTCCTGCTCTGAAATATCCTCTGAAATGCCGTTTTCATCATCATCTGACAGCAAGTCTTTATATGTGTCTTTGAAAATATCGAATATACGCCCGAGACAGTCGCTTATTTTCTGAATGTCGTCAAGGAGAATATTGCTTTCGGAATTTGCAATGCTTCCGATCCTCGACAAAGTGGAAATCATATTCTGCATATTGTCCGAAAGCGAGTCCGCAGCACTCGTAAACGTTTCGTCAAGAGCAGGGAAGCGAACATCGCTTTTTTCCGAGAGCGTTTTTGCAATATCTTCAAACTTCTGTACAAATTCGGAGAGCTTATCGCTTATTTGTGACATTATCTTTGCCGCTTCGCTTGCTTTTGAAGCCGCAGACGTTAGCGAATCAACAGCGTTTTTGAGAGCTTTTGACGCTTCGTCTATATTTCCGCTCGCGCCGTTTATAGAATTAACGGCGTTTGCAATTCTTTCAGCCGCGTCCGCGAGTGAGCCGAATGCCTCGGTTAATCCCGAAGCGTCGATATTGTCCAGGATAACGTTCACTTCATCGTTTATATCCGACAAATTATCCGACATATCCGAAATAGCGGAAAGTATTATATCAAGTTCTTTTGTTGCCGTGTCAAGCGTATCTTTGGGAACAGTCGAACCCGTTATTGCTTTAAGCGCCGTCGACATATCGCTTGCCGCAGCTGAAGCATTACTGAGTGCAGTTTGAAGTTCCCGTGAGGCAGTTTCGAGTTCATCGAGCGCTTTCTGCATACTTTCGGGATCGGTCGCCGAACTAAGATGTTCAGAAGCTTCTTGAAGTGCGTCAGCTGCATTTTTCAGCTCGTCTGTCGCCGCAGTCAGATCATCGGGATCAATAGTATGACCGCCGCCTATTGACGCCGAAAGTTTCTCTGCCGCGCGTCCGAGCGCAGCAGAAGCCTCGTTCAGTTTAGTAAATGCCTGCCCCATTTCACCCGAATCAATTGAAGCCGAAATATCTCCTACCGCTCCGCTCATATCACTTAGCGCGTCAAGAACATCCGACAGGCTTTCCGAAAATGCATTAACGCTGTTTTTCAGCAGTTTCCAATCATCATTTCCAAGCCGGTCTGACAGAACTTTTATCGCATTGTTCAGGCGGCTCGCCGCGTCAGATATATCACGCATATTGCTTGTTATTTTGTCAAAAGAACTTGTAATATTTTTAAGAGAGGTTTTTATTGCCTCGGCGTCTCCGAGCGATTTCTGAATTTCAAGTATCGCGCTTTTTATATCGCGCATTCCCGCTTCAAGCTCCGAAAGTGAGCTTTCAATATCTTTAAGCGCCTTCTCGGCAGCGTCTATAGCTTCGCCGCTGTATTCTCCCGCTTGCTTCAGTTCGGTCAGTGCTTCTTCGCATTTATCCGCAAAATCACCTATCAGCTGTATCGCTTCATTTAATGAATTAAGCGCGTCGGGTACACTGTCGAGCGCAATATCCGCTCTTGCTAAAAGCTCGTTTATTCCATTCGAATAACCGTTAAAGATCTCCTCGGTTCGGTCGGCAATAGTTTCCGCGTCTTTTTGTGCTGAATTCATTTGAGAAGTCAGCTTCTGAACCTCGTCATTTATCTTGCTGCCGCTTCCGCGCGTGTCGTTTATCAGCTTATCAACATATTTTGAAAGCATATCCATTTCATCTTCAAGACGCTGTACCGTGTCTTCGGAAAATTCTATGCTTCTGTAAGGTTCCATTTGTCCCGCAATACCGCCTATATCTTTTCTTCCGTATACGTCGCCCGTGTTCGTGCAGGAATAAAGCATTCCGCATTGACGGCCGACAATACCTCCTATATTATATCCTGTGTGCTGATAACCTATAGTTCCCGAATTAGAACAGCGCTGTATTATTCCCGAAGAATATCCCGCGATACCGCCTATGTCCGACTTAACTATTACATTCTCGGCAGTCAGATCTCCTGTTTCAAGGTCGTCCGCGCTTATTGTTGTATCGGCATAAACAGTGTTTATATTTCCACTGTTCGAACAGCCTGTTATAATGCCGAGATTTGTTCCCGCAATGCCGCCGCCGCTGCTTTGAGCAGAAACCGTTGCAGATGAAACACAGCCGTTTATAACGCCGCTTTCGTCGTTCTTCCCGACAATTCCTCCTATGCTGTCATTTCCCGAAACCGTTCCTTGAAACTCGCAGGAAGAAAGCATACCTTTGTTTACTCCCACTATTCCTCCGACCATATTTCCCGAACCGCTCGGAGAAACGTTTCCTTTGACCTTCAGATCTTTTATTATCGAGCCTTTTTCGGCACAGCGGAACAGTCCTGTTTCAGAAGCGCTGTCGTGTATTGATAGTCCCGAAACAGTATGACCGTTTCCGTTGAATGTTCCGCAGAAGATAGGAACTCCTAAAAAGTCATTCCCGCTAAGATCTATGTCGGCTTTAAGCTCAACTTTCATATTTTTGCTCGCAGAATCGAGCCGACATTCTTCCGCAAATTTCAAAAATTCATCGGTATCCGATATATAGACAGTTCTGTCAGTGTTTACTGTTTCGGCAAAATTCTTTACGGGAATAATAAGACTTACCGCGAGCGCGGCAGCCGATACAACGGAAACTATTTTATGTAATTTTTTCATATCAGTCGTCCTCCGTCAATATGCTTTCGTCGTCCTCGGAGAATTCGGAAATGCTCTTATCTATTCTTTCGCGCAGATCCTCAGCGTCCTCGCTGTCAAGCTGTGCGCTTACTTCTCCATGAATTATTCCGCTTATTTTAGCATCAACTATTCCGCTGACATAACCGCGAACTCGTCCGTTTACATGAATAAGCCCTGAAGTATGATGTATTCGGTCGATCTTTTTGAGAGTAAACGAAGTTTTTTCAATTATCGCGTCTCCAAGCAGTAATATCTGCGGCAGAACGCACATTACAAGAACTATTGAAATAAGCGTTCCACGTCCGAGACACTCGCCGACCGCCGATATAGCTACGTCCGAGGACATAAATCCTATAAGAAGACCTGCAACGGAAAGTATCATTCCCGAAGTGATAATAGTCGGAAATGCCTGGTTTAGCGTTTCAACTATAGCTTCTTTCGGCGACATTTCGCGTTTAAGCTCGGAATATCTGCTGGAGATAACTATAGCATAGTCGATATTAGCACCCATTTGAATTGAACTTACAATAAGGTAACTTAAAAAGAATATGTTTGTATTTTCAACGGCGGGAACAGAAAAGTTTATCCATATAGCTCCCTCGATTATTGCCATAAGCAGTACCGGAAGTCCCGCAGATTTAAATGTGAATACAAGTATGACCAGAACGAACAGAGCCGATAAAATACTAATCATCAGATTGTCGTCAACGAACGAAGTTGACAGATCAAGGTCGCTTGTCGAGTCGCCGACAATAAACGAATTGTCTTCGGGATAATATTTGTACATTATCTCGTGAAATTCTTTGAGCTTAGCGAAAGTTTCGTCGCCCTCCATGGGGAGATTTGTTTTAATGAGCAAACGCGAATATTCGTCGGTTTTGAGCTGAAGTTTAGCGTCAGTCAGCTTTCCGTTAAGCTCGTCGAGCATTTCTGTCATATCATCATCAAGCGTTATAACTCCCGCTTCTTTCTGTTCGTAAACATAGTCGAACATATCAATCAGCGGAACGCCATAGTCCGAGATGTTCCCCATAAGCTTTCCGTAGTCTTCATGCGACACGGCATAAGCCGAATACAAAACGGAAATGACCTCAACGTCCATATCAATAAGCTCCGCAAATTGCCTTGGCGTTAAAGCGTCCGTCAGATAATACCCGTCCATAGCTTCTGTATTTGCAAGACCCTGCGTTGAATTTACGGCGGGATCTTCGGCGATCTCCATTAAAAGCCGCTGTTCGGATACATAGTCCCCCGACGGCACTATCATTACCATAAGATTATCAACTTTGAAGTTGTCGCGGATCTTTTCCTCGGCTATCTGCGAATCGTTTTTCTTATAGGTAGTACCCGATGCATAATCATAAACGTAATTGCATTGATTTGAGAAAATAAATGCCGCAACTAAAACTATAACAAAGATCGGCGGTATAACAAAACGTGTTTTAACGTCCATTTTACCGACAGCCGTAATATTCGGAACAAAGTTTCTGTGGTGCGTTTTGTCGATAAGACCCGAAAAAGACATAAGCAGTCCAGGCATAAGGGTAAAGACCGAAAGTATGCTGAAGAAAATCGCTTTGATAAGCACAATGCCGAGGTCAAGTCCGAGCATAAACTGCATGAACATCATCGCAACAAGCCCCGAAACTGTTGTCAGACAGCTTGAAGATATTTCGGGAATAGCTTTGCTCAGCGCGGTTATGACCGCCATTCGCGCGTCGTGTGTAACGCGTTCTTCGGTATAACGGTTGCAAAGTATAATTGCGTAGTCAATTGCGAGCGCGAGCTGTAAAACTACCGCGATAGAGTTTGACACAAACGAAATTTCTCCGAGCAGGAAATTTGTACCCATATTGAGCAGAGCCGCCATACCGAATGTGATAAGCATTACGGGCACTTCCATATATGTTTTGGAAGTGAACAGCAAGACCGCGACAACTATTACAATAACTATTACAACAACTATCTGCATTTCCGCGGCGATACTGTCAGCCTGATTTGCTCCGACTTCGCTTGAAATATAAGTATCATAAGGCTCGACAAGCTCTTTGAGCTTGTTCATGGCACTTTTAGCAATTTCGTCCTCGGCTTCGCCTTTAAATGTGACGGAGATCATTGCCGCGCCGTTGTGATAGTGTGCGTCGGTCATGTCTATAACAGCCTCGGAAACGCCGTCTATTTCAAGTATCTGTTCTGCAATATTTTCGGCAGTTTCATATGTCACGTTATCTATCATAACATTAGCCGTACCATATGTAATAAACTGCTCATTCATAAGTGTAAGACCGCGCTTTGTTTCGGTAGAATCGGGCAGGTATGAAGTGATGTCGTTATTTACCTTTGTCCATTGCATACCGAAAACGCAAAATATTGCCGCTAAAATAAAGAACAGAAAAAAGCCCTTGCGCTTGTCTACAATAAGCGTCGCAACTTTTGTGACAAAGCCTTTTTTCTCTTTTTCTTCGCTCAAGCATTATCACCTCTTGTTTTATTCTGCACAAAAGCGGTGCTGTGAAATACAGCGTAATTTCACTGCGTTTTATGTCTATATTAAACAAAAGTTTCACAGCATTTTTGTAAATAAATTATAGCACTCAAACATATGAATGTCAAGTAAAATTTCAATATTTATACTCAAAAAACTGTATTATTATGCGGTTTGTCGTTCTCACATTGTATACTAAAAAACAGTTTGTTTCATATAAAGTATCATTATATAAACAGTGTACTTTTCTATTGCGACGTGCACTAAATGAAGAATAGAATAAAACAATTTGCTGCGCTTAGTACTAGTTAAGTATTGTAAATAAGCAAAGATAGCTCTGATATAGTTGCGCATAGGGTTGACAATTGTACACAAATATGGTATAATTAGGTTAATAAAAATAACAAGGAGATGTTTTTATGAAAACAATTAGTAAGTACATAATCAGCCTGTTTCTGGCGATATTCATATTTGGTATAATTCCGACAGCAAATGCGTCAACGGCATTATTTCCCAAACCTATTGAGGATTTTCACAAAGATGGACCAATAAACAGTTATCTTGTAACTACAAACAACGGCTATATGCGAGTGTACTATGACGAAAACAGCAAGAAAGTCGGCATAGAGTATTACGACAGTAATTTCAATATCACGTCTACAAAGTCAATCGCTATGGAGCTTAGTCTCTGGGGCGGTTTTTATAAAGGGAAAGACGCATATTATCTTATTGAGGGACAAGATAATTTAAACGAAGTCTATGGCGCTGAGTATATGCGCGTGATAAAATACGATTTCAATTGGAATAAAAAAGGCACGGCAAAGGTTACAACAGCACTTCCAGATACAAGTACGCCGTCTGTAGGTGAACCGCCCTCAAATCACACAAGCGGAGTTTTCCGTAGTAATGTAAGCGTTGAAGAATATAACAACACTCTTTACATAGCAACAGGCAGGCTTGGTTACCGTGACAGTGTAGGTGACAGACATCAAGGTCTTTTGTTGGTAGCTGTTGACGAAAGCACAATGGAGTGCCATATCGTTGATGAAAACTTTTACCATTCCGACGACCAATATTTAGTTAATGACGGTTCTGACATTTATATGGTAGAGTCAAGAGCTGATAAATATTTGTATTTGTCGTTGTATGACAGTAATATGTACAGCGGTGATACTTACAACGACAGGTCTGAAAGAACAAAAAGCAAAGGCAGCATACTTGACTTTAAATTTGCCGACAGTTTCGATACTATCTTCGGAATGGAACTTTCTGACAATAATGTATTGACTGTTCTTGAATCTTCCGACCAAGACGCATCCAATATAGAACACGCTTTTGAAGATTATGAAAATGTTTATCTGACTGTAACGCCTAAATCGAATATGACAAAAGAGGCAACGACCATAAAAAAATTAACCGATTATACGAAACAAACTTACATTGCCGCTTCACATCTCACAAAAATCAACAACAACCGTTTTTTGGTTATGTGGGGAGAGACAAGCACAACAATTCCGAAAGCAACTGACAGTAACGATACACTTTCTGGTTATACCTTGCACTATATCTTTGTTGACGGAAACGGAAACAGTCTCACGCAGGAATACACGGTAAACGCTCGTGTGTCAGAATGTCCGCCTATTTTGAACGGTTCTAAGGTGGTTTTCTCGTCATCTTCTGAGCTTACTTTCAACTTTTACACAATAGATGCTAACAGCGGAGCTTTCAGTAAAAAAGTATACCGTAAACTTGGTGATAATGTTACTTGGAGCGTAGACAGCAATGGAACAATGACTGTTTCGGGTACGGGAAAAGTTGAGGCAGACTCGGAAAACAGTGAAATGAATACATTGAGAGGTTTGGTAAACTGTATAAAAATAGACGAGGGAATAACGGACATAGACAAAAATGTATTTTATCCGTTGGGTGATGTTGAAAAAGTTTATCTTCCGAACAGTGTGAAAAGTATAGGCAAAGATGCCTTTGATACAAATGATGATTTGTCGGTAGCTCTTGGGTTTGCACCTCAGATATTCTATTGCAATTCGGGCAGTTACGCTCAGAAATATTGTGAGCAAAACGATATAAGGTACGAATTGCTCGATAGCACTCAGCAAAGCCAATCAAGTTCATCAAGCAAAACCACTTCTTCGAGTGTAAAGCCTCAAAGCTCATCAAATAAAAACAGTTCATCATCTAAGAGTTCAAGCAAACCAAGTTCATCGAGCGCTAAGCCTCAAAGTTCGTCAAGTTCTTCTTCATCAGTTCCTGCAAGTTCAAGCGTTACCGAAAGTTCGACAGTGACTTCAAGTTCGTCAACAGGCAATACATCAACATCTAGTTCTTCGGTTAGTTCGTCAAGTTCCTCGGTAAGCACTTCAAGTTCTTCAAGTGCCACATCTTCCGTTCCTGCCGAAAGTGCTTCTTCAAGCAACGGTTCTTCGGGCAACAGTTCTTCGAGTTCGTCTGTAAGTTCAACCGTAAATGCTGAAAATACTTCGGACAATGGCTTGCGGATTATAATTGCAGTTGCAGGCGGTGCAGTTGTGGTTGCAGGTGCGATAATAGCAGTAGTTGTTGCTAAGAAAAAGAGATAATTAAATAACATAGTGTCGGGCAGAGAAATTTGTCCGACTTTTTTTTAACCTAAAAATATAGTTGACAAATTTATATACTTGTGTTATACATACCCGCTGATTGTAAGCAGGAAAGTGTTCGATCAATTGTTCATAGCTGAAAGATAAGCTTACGGAGTTGGAGAAAAAGAGAAGCTACATAAACAAAAAGCTCTCCGAGTATTCAAATTTGAACGTCAGAAATTTGCCGAACTTGAAACAGGCAAAAAGCTGTATCAAAGGTTGAGGGCGTTTAAGCCGCCGTAGCTATTTTGCATAGACAGAAATCCCGAACTTTTAAAAAGGTTCGGGGTATTTTTATTTTTAAGTAAATAGCGCTCCCGAAATCAAACGGTTTCGGGAGCGTTTTTTGTTATAAGACTAATTTTCCGAAATCAAGAATTTTTCGGGAATAATTTTCAGACGATTTTTGTGCAAATTGCCTAATACATAAAAAATCCAACCTAAATCAAAAATCGAGCAGTATCAACCGCCCGAAATTTCGCAAAAGTAAATCATTGACGAAACGGTGGTAAAATATTAAATTGTCAAAGAGCTAAATTACAAGGGAAAACAGCGTGACAAACCTCAACCAAAAGTAATTCGTTTCATATATTCCTGTTTAATTGCAAAGTCTGAATGAACGTAACGTTCGAGAGTTATGCGGACGCTTGAATGTCCGAGCAGTTCGCTGAGAGCCTTAATGTCAAAGCCGAGCTTTACGCATTCCGACGCAAACATATGCCGAAGCGCGTGAAAATGAATTGACGGCAAATTTACGTTTTTCAAAATCTTCGCAAAGCGGTATTGCATTGTTCTCGGTTCAACGGGCTTTTCCTTACCCGAGCATATGTAAAAATCGTCGTTTCCCTTGAACTTGCTAAGCAAGCATAAAACGCTTTCGGGAATAGGAATACAACGTTTCGAGGTTTCACTTTTAGGCTCGGTCATGATAAGTTTTGTCCTGTGCGTTTCATTGTGCGTTTGTATCCTTTGTATTGTTTTCCTGACGGTCAATGTACGTTTTACAAAGTCGATATCTTTCCATTGCAGCGCGCACAGCTCGCCTATTCTAATGCCCGTTGTCATTGCAAGCATTATGCCGAGATTTTTAGTGTTTAAGTTTTCAATCAGGTAACGTTTTAAATCATCTTTATTGTCATCTAAAATTGCAATATCTGCAGGTTTCTTTTTTGGCATAACAATCCCGTCAAGCGGGTCTTCTATGTGATAATGCTTCACGGCAAATTTAAAAATACTCTTCATCAGAACAACAATGTCAGAAATATATCTGTCTGAAAGTCCGCTATTTTGCTTTGCGTGAATGAAATCGTAAATGTTATTTGTCGTTATTGACGAAACGGCAAGTTCACCAAAAACTGGATGAATATGATTGTTCCATTTTAATTGATAATTAGCACGAGTGGATTCTTTTGTCCTTAGCTGAATACTTTGAAGCCATTCGTTGTAAATACATTTCAGCGGAATGATGCAATTTGAATTGCTAATTTGGTTATTAAGCTTGAAGCTTATCATTTTTGACTGAACGGCTTCCTTGGTTTTGGCAAAAAAATAAATGAAAGAGCGTTTTGTGCCGCTCTCTCCGTCCTTTTTAATACGCCCCTCCCAGCGATCGTCCTTGCGATGATAAATATTAAATCCCACCATAATGCCCTCCTTGTAGATAATTCACAAATTTTTACGGAAATTTATGTGCTGTTTGCAATAACCTATTGACAACCTTTATAATTTGTGATATAATTCAATTGTTTATAGTTTTAATAATCTGCGATCAAACTGCGTGTACAGCACTTTCCCGTTTCTTACTCCTTGATTATACCATTTTGTACAACGGTTTTTTCGTCAATGATTTACTTTTACGAAAAATTTTTAATGGGAGAAATTAAAATGAAAGGCATAATCCTCGCCGGCGGCAAAGGCACGCGGCTTTATCCGAACACGATAGCAGTAAGCAAGCAGCTATTGCCGATATATGACAAACCGCTTATTTATTATCCGCTTTCGGTGCTGTTGCTTGCAAATATCCGCGAAATTCTTCTTATCTCAACGCCAGAAGACACGCCGAATTATGAAAAACTTCTCGGCGACGGCAGCAAGATTGGTGTACATATCGAATACAAGGTTCAGGACAAGCCTCGCGGACTTGCGGACGCGTTTATCCTCGGCGCAGATTTTATAGGTAACGACAGCGTTTGCCTTGTCCTTGGTGACAACGTATTCTTCGGTCAGCATTTTTCGGCAATTCTTGAGAGTGCCAAAAATCAGGCTGAAAAATACGGCGCTGCAATTTTCGGTTATCCCGTAAAAAATCCTAAAGAATTTGGCGTAGTCGAATTTGACGAAAAAAACCGTGTAATTTCCATAGAAGAAAAACCCGAATATCCAAAATCAAATTACGCTGTTCCCGGGCTATATTTTTACAACAATGAAGTTGTAGAAATTGCAAAGAATGTAAAGCCTTCTGCACGTGGAGAAATTGAAATTACTTCAATAAATAATCATTATCTTGAACAGGGCAAATTGCAGGTAACTCTTATGGGACGCGGCATGGCATGGCTTGACACGGGTTCTCCGAAAGGCATGCATAAGGCGGGCGGGTTTGTTAAAACTGTTCAGGAAATGCAGGGCTTTTATATTTCATGCATTGAAGAGATCGCATGGCGGCGCGGTTTTATCTCAACCGAGCAGCTTAGAAAATGCGGCGAAGAACTTAAAATGACCGATTACGGAAAGTATATTTTATCGCTTGCGGAGGACAAAAAATGACGATCATTGTAACAGGCGGCGCGGGTTTTATAGGCTCAAACTTCATCTTCCATATACTGAAAAAGTATCCCGATTACCGCATAATATGCTTGGATAAATTGACATACGCGGGAAATTTGTCAACGCTTAAAGGCGCTATGGATAAGCCGAACTTCAGATTTGTAAAAGCGGATATTTGCGATAGAAACGCAGTTTATTCGCTCTTTGAAGAAGAACACCCTGACATTGTAGTAAATTTTGCTGCGGAAAGTCATGTTGACCGTTCAATAGAAAATCCCGAAATTTTCTTGCAAACCAACATTTTGGGAACACAAGTTCTGATGGACGCTTGCAGGAAGTACGGAATAAAGCGTTATCATCAGGTATCTACAGATGAAGTTTACGGCGATCTTCCGCTTGACAGACCCGATCTGTTTTTTACGGAAGAAACGCCGATACATACAAGCAGCCCGTATTCGAGCTCAAAAGCAGGAGCAGATCTTCTGGTGCTTGCATATCATCGGACATACGACTTGCCTGTAACAATTTCAAGATGTTCTAATAATTACGGACCTTATCATTTCCCCGAAAAGTTAATTCCGTTAATGATAGCAAACGCGCTCAATGACAAGCCTTTGCCCGTTTACGGAAAAGGCGAAAATGTCCGCGATTGGCTTTATGTTGAAGATCATTGCAAGGCGATAGATTTAATTATTCACAACGGTAAAGTCGGAGAAATTTACAATATCGGCGGACATAACGAGATGAAAAATATCGACATTGTAAAGCTCATCTGCAAAGAGCTCGGCAAACCCGAAAGCCTTATTACATACGTTACCGACCGCAAGGGGCACGATATGCGTTATGCAATCGATCCGACGAAAATACATAATGAGCTTGGCTGGCTACCCGAAACGAAATTTGCGGACGGCATTAAGAAAACGATAAAGTGGTATCTTGAAAACCGCGAGTGGTGGGAAGAAATTATCAGCGGTGAGTATCAGAATTATTATGAAAAGATGTACGGCAACAGGTGAGAAGATGAAAGTATTAGTAACAGGGGCGAATGGTCAGCTCGGCTGGGATATGATATTGGAGCTTAAAAAGCGTGGTCACGAGCCGATAGCGACCGACATCATTGACAGCTTTGAGCAGGACTGCGAGTACATAAAGTTGGACATAACCGATGAGGGCGCGGTTCGCGAAGTCATTAAAAAAGTTAAACCCGATGCAGTCGCGCATTGCGCCGCATGGACGGCAGTTGACGCCGCAGAAGATGAGGATAACAAGCCGAAGGTTTACGCAATCAATGTTTTGGGGACGAAGTACATAGCCGAAGCTTGCAGAGAGATCGACTGCAAGATGATTTATATCTCTACAGATTACGTTTTTCATGGGCAGGGAACAGAGCCATGGAAACCTGATTGCAAAGACTATAAGCCTCTTAATTACTACGGTCAGACGAAATTGGAAGGCGAGCTTGCGGTTTCGGAAATTCTCGATAAATTTTTTGTTGTAAGGATTGCTTGGGTATTCGGTATCCATGGCAATAATTTTGTAAAAACAATGTTGAAATTGACCGAGAAAAATTCGAAAATTCGTGTTGTAGATGACCAGGTCGGCACGCCGACATACACATATGATCTTGCAAAATTGCTTGTAGATATGGCGCAGAGTGAAAAGTACGGTTATTATCATGCAACGAACGAGGGCGGATTTATTTCGTGGTATGAATTTGCGTGTGAAATTTTCCGTCAGGCGCAAAAAAGAGTGAAAGTAGTTCCTGTTTCCACAAAAGAATACGGAGCTTCAAAAGCTGCAAGACCGTTTAATTCAAGACTTGATAAGACAAAGCTTTCGCAAAACGGTTTTATTACGCTGCCTGATTGGAAGGACGCACTGTCAAGATATATTAAGGAGATAGAAAATGGGACAGATACTGGTAGATAAAAATGTTGGAGGGATAGAGGGACTTTGTATAATACAACCCTCTGTTCATGGAGACAGCCGCGGTTATTTTATGGAAACATACAGTCAGCGCGATATGGAAGAAGCAGGACTGAATTATACTTTTGTTCAGGACAACCAGTCTATGAGTACAAAAGGTGTTCTTCGCGGGTTGCATTTTCAGATCAATTATCCGCAAACAAAACTTGTACGTGTAATTAAAGGCAAGGTTTTCGATGTTGCGGTTGATATTAGAAAGGACAGCGAGACTTTTGGAAAGTGGTTCGGAGTGGAGCTTTCAGATGAAAACAAGAAACAGTTTCTAATCCCTAAAGGTTTTGCACATGGATATCTTGTTCTGAGCGATGTTGCAGAGTTTTGCTATAAGTGTGATGATTTTTATCATCCCAACGACGAGGGCGGGATCATATGGAATGATCCGGAGATTGGGATAGAGTGGAAATTAAAAGATATTCGACAGCCGATTTTGTCGGATAAAGATAAAGTACATGGCGGTATAAAGGAAATTGCTGCCGAAATGAGGAAATAATTTTAATGAATATAAGCGTTATAATCCCCACGCTGAATGCCGGTCAATACATAAAAGACCTTTTAAACAGTTTGTACAGTCAGACGTTAAAACCTAATGAGATAATAATTGCCGACTCACAATCCGATGATGACACGACAAAAATTTGTCGGGAATTTCCGAAAGTGAAAATAATCAACGTCAATAGGAAAGAATTTGACCACGGTGCGACAAGAGATATGGCATTAAGGCAGTCCGAAGGCGAAATTGTCGTTTTTATGACTCAGGATGCGTTGCCGGCAAACGAGTATACTATTGAAAATCTGATAAAGCACTTAAATAGCGAAGAAAATATTGCGGTTGTCTCGGGACGCCAAATCGCAAGAGAAAACGCTTCTGAAATGGAAAAACTTGTCCGAGAGTTTAATTATCCGAGTGAAAGCAACATTCGAGCTAAGTCTGACATAGGAAAATACGGGATTAAGACTTTTTACTGTTCGGATGTCTGCGCGGCATATAACAAAGAAATTTATCTGAAACTCGGTGGGTTTGAGCATCCCTTGAAAACAAACGAGGATATGTTTTTTGCGGCTAAAGCGGTAAATAGCGGTTATAAGGTCGGATATGCGGCAGAAGCAAAAGTGATACATTCACACGATTTTACCTTGAAAGAGCAGTATAAGCGGAATTTTATTTTAGGATACGAAATGGAAAAACACAAGGAACTGCTTGGAAATGTTTCTGCCAATTCAGAAGGATTTAAACTTGCAAAAAGTGTATCATCTAGATTGTTAAAAAAGGGAAGGATGTTTTCTTTTTTTAGATTTGGATTTGATTGTTGTGCAAGGCTTTTGGGAAGTAAGATGGGAAAAGGAAAGTTTAAAAATGATGTACATAATAACTCATAAAAAAGTAAAAACACCAATTTTAAACGGATATGTTCCTTTACTTGTAGGTGCTTATAATAAAGAATTATATGATTACAAAAGAGATGATTCTGGAGATAATATTTCGTACAAAAATTCTGATTACTGCGAATTAACCGGATTATATTGGATATGGAAAAATACTGATGATAGTTATAAGGGAATAGTTCATTACAGAAGATTTTTTTGCAAAAGCAGATGGAATGGTAATGAAAAAAATATAATATCAATTGATAAATTAAATGAATGGCTAGAAGAATATGACTTAATTACTACATATCAAGAACATATTCGCTTTAGTTTAAAAAAGAAGTTGATTCTATACCATTGTTCTGAAGAAGTTTTTGATGCTATGCGTGATTCGGTTCTGCGTCTTTACCCTGAATATATTGATTGTTTTGATAAGGTTTTTAATGGAAATACAATGTCCATTTGTAATATGGTATATTGTAAAAAGAAAGTTTTTGATAGCTATTGCGAATGGCTTTTTAAGATATTAAATGAAACTGAAAAAACTGTTGAGCAAAAGAAATTAGAATATCAGCCTCGACTATATGGCTTCTTGAGTGAAAGACTGTTTAATGTATGGATAAATTATAATAATTTAAATTGCAAAAGACAGCCTATAATGAACATCGAGTTCAATCTTTTAAAAAGAACAAAATGGATTTTTACAACATATATTTCAGATTTGATTTTTAAGATAAAAAAACTGCGTAATGGTGCGATCAAGGGTTACAATTCTAAAGGAAGCTAATATATTATGTTGTATGCTTATGTAAATAAGACTTTGTCAATGCAATAAAGAGAATATTTTATAAATAAGACTGTAAAATTCCATAAAGGAGTCTTTAACTTAATGAAAGATGCTCTGATTTCTTTGGCAATATATTTTGTTCTTTTTTCGGTAGTTTTGTTTTTTGCATATTTGGTTGATATAAACAAACGCAAAAAGAAGAAAAAAGAAACAATTATATTTGGGCTACTTGTTGTAATTATACCCTGTATCTTCGCGGGTATGCGAGCTGATTCCGTAGGTACTGATATAAGAGTTTATGCCAAAACTGTATTTGAATATGTTTTGCATAGCGGATCTATATTAGAAACTCAGCAAGTATATAATGTTGAATTAGGATATGTTACATTAGCGTATGTATGTTCAAAAATATCGTCATCATTGTCTTTTTTTCTTTTTGCAACTGAATTGCTAATAGTAGTGCCGGTTTATTGTGTCGCGTATAAAAGAAGTAAGAAATGTTCTGTTTGGTTTACAATGTTAGTGTATTTATTGGTATTCTATTGTTCAACATTCAACATTATGAGACAAAGTATAGCAGCTTCATTTTTACTTCTTTCATATCAATTTTTTGAAGAGAAAAAATTGAAAAAATCAATAATTTTTGCCGTTATAGCTTGCTTTTTCCATAATTCAACTATTGTTGGAATTGCAATGTATTTAGTAGCAAAATTCATTGGACAAATTAAAAATAAAGTAAAACAAGGATTTATTACATTATTTGCTTCACTTGTGATTTTGATTGTATCAGTGTATTGGTATGATTTTTCAATGTTTTTTATAAAAAAAGGTTTGATATCAGATAAATTTTTATTTTATGTTGAAATATTCAGACAATCTGAAGTTTCAAGCAGTTATATGTTCATAATTTCGAGAGGAAATTATGTGGAATTAATATTCAGAATTTTATTTGTTTTATTATCGTTTATTCTAATTTATCTTAACAAAAAAACAAGCAAAAGTCCTGAGGTTAATTTTTATATGTTTCTAATTTTTATATCTGAATTGATTTACGCTTTAGTATTTGTCGTATTTCACTCATCGTATGGATTGAGAATTATTTGGTTCGGAGAGTGGATACTCTTGTTGCTTTTCCCCTCTTTGTCGTATTCTGAGGAGAAAAGTACTGATGGAAATACAAAAACTATATCTACAAATTTGATGATAATTTTAATTATATGTGTTTTATATTTTTCAATAGGATTTGTAGGATTGGGATGGCATGGCGTTAAGCCGTTAAGATTTAGATTTTAAAAGGAGTTTTTATTATGACCCCACTTGTTTCAATAATTTGTATAACCTATAATCATGCTGAATTTATTGAGTCAGCAATTGAAGGGTTTATATCTCAAAAAACGAATTTTCCTTATGAGATTATAATACATGATGATTGTTCAACAGATGGCACTACTGAAATAATAAAACAATATTCACAAAAATATCCTGATTTGATAAGACCATTTTACGAAGACGTAAATTGTTTTTCACGAGGTATAAAGGTTCTTCACAGATTAATGTGTGAAGAAGCAAAAGGTAAATATATAGCTATTTGTGAGGGTGATGATTATTGGTGTGATCCTCATAAATTACAAAAACAAGTAAACTATATGGAAGAACATGATAATTGTTCGTTGGTATTGCATAACGGTTATCAGTTTGACTATGATGTGAAATCTAAAACGCCAATTGATCCTTATGAGAAAGATGGCATAATAAGTGATAAAGATATAATCTTAGAACCGGGTAAAATGCCTCCTACAGCATCAATGATGTGGAGAAAAAAAGATTTAGCTGATATGCCGCAATTATTTCAATATACACCTGTGGGTGACAGAACGCGAAGAATGTATCTTATTCTTAAAGGCTATACTTATTATATGTCAGATATTATGTGTGTTTACAGAGTAGGGGTGCCCGGTTCATTCGGTAAAAGAACAGTAGAAAATCAAAACTATAATAAAAAAGTCCTTGATGGTATGCTGGATTTTTACGATAAATATGATGAATACACACATGGAAAGTTCAAAGAAGAAATCGAATTAGTAAAATCAAGAGAATGGTATCATTTTTACCGACGCTCCGGACAGCATATGAAAGCATTTAAAACTGATTATTTTAAAAATCATTTTACCTGTGCAGAAAAAATTAAATATCTTGTTTCTGTAATTCTACCGAACCCAATAAAAAAAATAATAAAAAAATATTTTATTAAATAATTATTTATATTTTTGGAGGAATATTTATTGCAAAACAATAAAATAATTAACAACTTCCTCTGGCGTTTTCTCGAACGCTGTGGTGCGCAGGGCGTAACTTTTATAGTATCTATAGTCCTCGCGCGGTTCCTTAATCCTGATGTTTACGGAACAGTCGCACTTGTAACAGTATTCACAACTATAATGCAGGTTTTTGTAGACAGTGGAATGGGTAACGCACTTATTCAGAAGAAAGATGCGGACGATTTAGATTTTTCGAGCGTGTTCTATTTCAATATCGCGATATGTTCGATTTTGTACATAATAATGTTTTTCACCGCACCTATAATTGCGGGCTTTTACGATATGCCTGATCTAACTCCTGTTATACGAGTGCTGAGTTTAGTAATAATAATCTCCGGTATAAAAAACGTTCAGCAAGCATATGTTTCTCGAAACTTGATATTTAAGAGGTTTTTCTTCTCAACGCTCGGAGGAACGCTTGGAGCAGCGGTAGTCGGCATAGTTATGGCATGTCTCGGCTTTGGCGTTTGGGCGTTGGTTGCTCAAATGGTTTTCAACGTGCTTGTTGACACTTTAATTTTATGGCTAACGGTAAAATGGCGACCAAAACTGATGTTTTCATTTCAGAGGTTAAAAAGTTTATTTTCATTCGGCTGGAAACTGCTGGCTTCGGCACTGTTGGATACGGTTTATAATGAACTACGTCAACTAATAATTGGGAAAATGTACAGTTCAGATGATCTTGCTTTTTTTAATCAAGGAGAAAAATTTCCCAAAGTTATAGTAACCAATATAAATACATCAATTGACAGTGTTCTCCTTCCGACCATGTCCACCGAACAGGATAACCGCGAACGTGTGCGTGCAATGACGCGCCGAGCCATTCGGACAAGCACATATCTCATGATGCCGATGATGGTCGGTCTTGCGGTATGCGCCGAACCGTTAGTCAGCCTTATTCTTACAGATAAATGGCTCCCATGCGTGCCGTTTCTACGGATTTTCTGTTTTACATTTGCGTTCTATCCGATTCATACCGCAAACCTCAACGCTATCAAGGCCATGGGTCGAAGCGATATGTTCTTGAAACTGGAAGTTATAAAAAAAGTATATGGTTTGGCTATTTTACTTTCTACGATGCAGTTTGGTGTCATGGCAATGGCATATAGTCTGCTTGTCTCAAGTATTATCAGTCAGATAGTCAACTCGTGGCCGAATCGGAAACTGTTGGATTACCGATATATTGATCAACTGAAGGATATGCTCCCGCAGATTGGGCTTTCCCTTTTTATGGGCGTAGTTGTATTTTGCGTGCGGTTTCTGCATCTGAGCAGTTGGTTGACATTGCTTATTCAAGTGCCATTGGGTGCGATAATTTATATTGTTGGATCGAAGATATTTAGATTTGAGAGTTTCAATTATGTGCTGAATACCGCTCGAAATTTTCTGAAACACAAATAATTTATAGAAAAAATTGAAAATGAGATAGAATGGATATTATATCAGTTAAGAAGGAAGTGTGCAACATGAATATTGATCTATTAAAAAACAAAAAATTGCTTGATTATAGCTATTTCTCACAGCTGAAAGATAGCTCCCACAGATAATACTCTCACTTGCAATAGGCGCAATAGTCTACTGCGTTTCGTTCATATGCCTGAGTGATATAGTAACGCTCTGCATTCAAGTTCCGCTTGGCGCAATTATATATTTCGCTGCATAGTGGATTTTTAAATTGGATAGTTTTGAATACGTATTGAATATAGTAAAAAACTTTTTAAAAAAGAAAAGAGGATAAATGAAACGATGAAAAAACTTCTTTTGCTTGGCGGGTCCCGCTATATAATTCCTGTAATAGAAACAGCTCATAAGCTTGGAGCGTATGTAATTACCTGCGATTACCTGCCGGATAATATTGCTCATAAGTATTCCGATGAATATTGGAATATCAGCATTGTTGATAAAGATGCAGTTCTTAAGGCTGCGCAGGAAAATAAAATCGACGGAATTATGTCATTCGCCTGCGATCCCGGGGTTGTGACTGCTGCTTACGTTGCTGAGAAAATGGGACTGCCATCATGCGGACCTTACGATTCGGTTTGTATCCTTCAGAACAAGGCAAAGTTCCGTAAATTCCTTTCCGAAAACGGCTTTAATGTACCGATGGCAAAGGGTTATTCATCTTTGGAGGAGGCACTTAATGATACTTCATTGTTCCATTGGCCTGTCATAGTTAAACCGACAGACTCAGCTGGAAGCAAAGGAGTGACCCGTGTTGATACTCCTGAAAAACTGAAGGAAAGCATTAAATATGCACTTAGTTTCTCTCACAGCGGAGAATTTATTATTGAAGATTTCCTTGAAAAGAAAGGACATTCGTCTGATACCGACAGCTTTTCTGTCGACGGAGTTCTGAAATTCGTTTCGTTCTCTGCGCAGAGATTTGATGAAAATTGTGAGAATCCGTATACACCTGCTGCATATACTTGGCCGGCAACGATTTCTCAGGAACATCAGGAAGAGCTTGCCAATGAGATATGGCGTCTTTTGAAATTGCTCGGCATGAAAACGTCGATATACAACATTGAAACAAGAGAATGCACCGACGGCAAGGCTTATATAATGGAGTGCTCCCCTCGCGGCGGAGGAAACAGGCTTGCCGAAATGTTAAGATATGCTACCGGCGAAGATCTGATAGAAGCAGCCGTTTCAGCTGCGCTCGGAGAAAAAGTAAATATAGTGCAGAAGCCATATAACGGTTATTGGGCAGAGATAATACTACACAGTAAAAAGCCCGGAATATTCGAACGGATTGATATTTCAGAAGAATTAACAGGAGAAATTATTGAAACAGATTTATGGGTACAACCCGGAGATTATGTAGGTGGATTCTCCGGAGCAAACGAAGCAATCGGAACAATGATACTGAAATACGATTCTAAGGATACAATGGAGAAAGAGATGGGGAAAATCAGTAAGATGGCAAAGGTAATTCTCCGATAACGCCTATAAGGATATATTCAACTTGAATGAAATGGAAGGATCATTTATGAATGAAATCGGCGGTTATATAGAATTTGAGAGATACTTCGGAAAAATGCTTCACGAGGACGCGGTGGCATTAAACTATGCAAGAAATGCTTTACTGTATCTTTGCAAGGCTAAAGGTATTAAAAAGATAGCCATACCGAAATTTCTCTGCGATTCCGTTGGAGTAGTATGCAGGAAAAATGGCATTGAATACCAATATTACAGCATTACTGACGAATTTATTCCTAAAAACATCACTTTCGAAAGTGATGAATGGATTTACATTGTAAATTATTACGGTCAGCTTAGTAATGAACGGATTAAGGAATTTAAGAAAAAGTATGACCGGATAATTGTAGACAATGTTCAGGCATATTTTCAGAAGCCGGTTGACGGTGTAGATACAATTTACACCTGCCGCAAGTTTTTCGGAGTACCCGACGGAGCCTTTCTGTATACCGACAGGCTGTTAGACGATGAGCTTCCTCTGGACGAATCTTTTAAGAAAATTCATTATCTGCTCGGAAGATTTGAGCGGAAGGCGTCCGAGTTCTATTCTGAATATACTGCGCATGAAAAATCCGCTGAAAATGAACCGATAAAGCATATGTCCAAGCTTACGGAGAACCTTCTGCGAGGCATTGATTACGAAGCTGTTAAAAAGCGACGAACGGACAATTTCAGACTTTTGCATAATGAATTTGAAAGCATAAACCGGCTTAAGCTGACAGTTCCGGAAGGCGCGTTTATGTACCCGCTATATGTTGATAATGGCGCGGAATTACGAAAAAGGCTACAAGCGGAGAAAATTTATATTCCGACTTTATGGTTGGACGTGTTCGACGTCTGCAAAGAGGATGAGCCGGAATATGACATGGCTAAGAATATTCTGCCCTTACCTGTGGATCAGAGATATGGGGCGAATGAAATGAAATATATAAGAGAGGTGTTGCAAAAATGGAACATCAAATAAGCACAATATATAACGATTTAAAAGAAAAAAAACTTTTGATCATGGATAATAGTGCATTAGGAGCGTGTGCTGTAAAAAGAGCAAAAGAACTTGGTGTCAAAACAATTGTCGCTAATTTTTATCCCATTGAAAAATCGGCATCTAAACAAGTTGCTGACGAAACGGTGGATATTGATATTTCAGACATTGATGCGATGGTTGAATTGGTAAATAAAAAGCAAATTGACGGCATTTTTGTGGGGTGGACAGATTCACATTTGCCTTTTTATGCTGAAATCTGTCGCAGAACTGGTTTGCCGTGTTGTGGCACAAAGGAACAATTCGAAATCTTATCAAATGACAAACGTCTCTTTAAAGAATTATGTGAAAAATATGGTGTGCCCGTTCCGAAAATTTACAGTTTAACAATGGGTTTTTCTCCAGACGACTTGAAAAAAATAACTTATCCCGTAATAGTTAAGCCTGCTGATGAGAGCGGAAGTAGAGGGATTCGAAAATGTAATTCTGAGGAAGAACTTATTCGAAACTATACATGGCTTCACAGTTATTCAAAAAGCAAAAAAATATTTGTTGAGCAATACATTGATAGCCCTCATGAAATTTTTCTTCATTATACTGTACAGGATGGCGTTTTTAGCCTTTCTTCAGGATTTATGAAGCATCATGCAATTAGTGAAAATGGGGTTGCAGCCTCGGCAATATTACATGTTTTTTCGCCTAGTTATATTCAATTGTATAAAAATACAATTGAACCTGCTGTAATACATATGTTTACTGAATTGGGTATAAAAAATGGACTGGTAATGCTACAGGGATTTGTAGATAACGAAAAGTTCTATTTTTATGAATCGGGATTGCGAATGGGTGGCGAGCAATTTTACGTTTTCTCTTCGATCCTTAATGGTGTAAATGCACTTGATCTGATGATCGAATTTTCTGTTACGGGAAAAATGACATCAGCAAGGGCTGCCGAACTGGACAATCCCATTTTCGGAAAAAGCTGTGTTAATTATTACATTACATTAAACTCTGGCACTATAACAAAAATTACTGGTGTAGAAGTTGTGAAAAAAATGCCGCAAGTCTTGCAATTAACACAGTTTAAAAAGATAGGGGATTCAATTAGCCAAACAAATTCGCTTGATCGTGTGATTTATCGACTTCATGTAATGGATGATACGCCTGAAAAATTGGCTAGAACTTTGGAAAAGATCAGTGACTTGATTAAGATAACAGATGAAAACGGCAAAGAAATGCAAATTGAACATTTGAGTTATGAACGTGTAATGGATATACTCAATAATTCATAGTATATGACAAACAAAAAAGATTGTTTTTTAACAGAAAAAGTAGAAAAGGAAGATAATAAGTAGAAAATGAATCAATCAAAAGCGTTTTTTCATAGTTTGCATAAAGTTTTTTGTTATGGTATCCCGCAGAATGTCATGATGCGGGCGAGACAATCGCTCCTTGACTACATTGCAGTGACATTTGCCGGAGCGAAGTTTCAGCGGGAAAAGCTTGACAAGTATATCGCTTTTGCTCAGCCGGAGTTCGGAGATTTTACTGCAATCGGAACGCGAAATAAGCTTGCATTAAAGGAAGCAGTTTTTTTGAACGGCCTTAACGCTCATGCCCTTGATTATGATGACGGAACAAATTCGGGAATTATTCATTTGGGCTCACCGATCTTCAGCCTGCTTCTGCCGCTTGCCGAAAGATATGATATATCTTTGGAAAAACTGCTTAAAGCCGCTGTGATAGGATATGAAACATCATACACAATGGCTGTGTCTATTCAACCGGTACACAAAAAGCTTGGATATCATGCGACGGGAACTTGCGGCGTACTTGGAGCTACTGTTGCGGCTTCTTATATGTTGGATTTTACTGATGAAGATCGGTATCGTGCATTTGGTGCAGCATGTATTTCCGCTTCAGGTATGCTCAAAGCACTTGATGATGAGTCAGAGTTAAAGCCGTATAATGTTGCAAAAACTGCATCCTTAGCCCTTACAAGCATACAGCTTGCAAAAGCTGGATTCGACTGCCCTTGTGACCCTCTCGGCGGGCGCGGTTTTTTAAAGATGATGACAGGCAATGAAAATGTAACTGTGAAGCCTGTACTTCTAAACGGCACCTATGCCATCATGAAGACGTATACTAAGCCCTACGCTTCTTGCAGGTATACGCATCCCTCTGTTGAGGCAGTTATCCATTTAAGGGAAAGAGTGAATATAAGCGAAGTTGATCGCATTGATGTTTTGACTTACTCTCTTGCCGTTGCGGGGCACGATCATGTTGAAATTGCAAATTCTTATTCAGCTAAGATGAGTATTCCGTATGCTGTTGCAGTCGGCTTACTGTTCGGAAAAGCAGGGCTTAGTGAATTCAGCAATGAAAATATTAAAAATCCTGAATTACAATCAATTGTAAAAAAGATTCATGTCAGAGCAAGTGAAGAATTCAGCAGCACATTTCCCGAAAAACAGACTGCGGAAGTAATAATCACAAAGAATGACGGCACAACAATTTCAGAGCGTGTTGATTATCCTAAAGGCGAACCGGAAAATCCTCTTAGCGAATCGGAATTCAGGGACAGATATGACGAGCTAATGAAATATGGCGGCATTAAATCCGAAGTCAGCAACAAGGTATTTGATCTTGTCTGTATTGGAAGTAGTTCTGTCAGAAATATTGTTGAAAATTTTTAATACATGAGGTAGCTTAAATGAAACTAATTCTCGGCACAATGACTTTTGGAGAAAGCGTTTTTTCGCCGGATGTCAAAGCTTTTTTAGACGTTTTTTTGGAAAACGGATATGAAGAACTTGACACGGCATATGTTTACAATAACGGCGACTGTGAGCGGCTTTTGGGAGAGGTTCTCCCAGATACCGACAAACCGTTTCATATTTCAACTAAGATAAATCCGCGCATTTCCGGTAGGCTTGACGGAGAAGCAGCATATAAGCAGCTGAATGAATCCTTGAGCCGTCTTAAATTGAATAGTGTGGATACGGTTTATCTCCACTTCCCGGATCCCGCCACGCCGGTCATATCTGTACTTGAAGCTATGGCAGAACTTCATGCACAGGGCAAATTTAAAGAACTTGGGCTTTCAAATTTTCCGGCATGGATGGTGGCAGATGTCTGGCATATATGTGACAAGCACGGCTGGGTGAAGCCTACTGTATATGAAGGAATATATAATCCTTTGACCAGAAAAGCAGAGTCTGAACTTAACGACTGTATTAACGCGTTTGGTATGAGGTTTTATGCATACAACCCTCTTGCAGGCGGGCTTCTGAGTGGAAGATATGGAAACTTTGAAGATGAACCATCAGACGGGCGCTTTACGCATAGACCTAATTATCAGAACAGATATTGGAAAAAGACCTTTTTTAACGCTGTGGATATGCTTAAAAATGTCTGTACTGGTTATAACATTACGTTGATCGAAGCTTCATACCGCTGGCTTGCAAATCATTCTATGCTTGATGAAAAGCGCGGCGACGCTATTATAATCGGCGCATCAAAGCTCGACCATCTTAAGCAGAATTTGCAGGCAGTCAAGGCAGGACCGCTTCCGGGCAAAATAGTGAGCGCATTTGAAGCAGCATGGCAAAAATGCAAATCTGAAAGTCCGGAGTATTTTACATTATATAATGGCACCGGTTCGGTGGGAGGTGAAAAAACATAATGCTCGATCAAAAGATTGTTTTTGATATACTTTCTAAAAACGGAGTTACATTTTTTACAGGGGTTCCGGATTCTTATCTCAACGGATTCTGCAACTTTGCACTCAATAATTGCGGCAACCGGAATATTATTGCTGCAAACGAAGGCAATGCTGTCGGTATTGCTGCCGGTCACTATTTTGCGACAAAGCAGATTCCTCTTGTCTATATGCAAAACAGCGGGATGGGAAACGCGCTTAACCCTCTTGCATCGCTTGTTGATGAGAACGTCTACGCGGTTCCGATGCTTCTTTTGATAGGCTGGCGCGGGCAGGGTGATACAGAGCCTGATCACCCGCAACATAAACTTCAGGGTGAGATTACACCGAAACTGCTTGATATTTTACATATTCCGTATGTTATTCTTTCAGATGATATTATTTCATTTGAAATAAAAATCGGACAGGCTGTTGAGTATTGCATAAGAACGCGAAAACCGTTTGGGCTGATAGTTCCAAAAGGGGTTATGGCGACAACAGAAAAGGATAATTCAGTCGATGACTCTTACCCTATGAGCAGAGAAGAGGCAATAGAAGTCATTCTTAATGAAATGCCAAAAGATACAGTTTACTCGGCAACTACCGGCAGAGCGACAAGAGAGCTATTCTTTCTAAGGGAAAAGCGAGGGGAGAACAAATCAAACGACTATTTGAATGTGGGCTCAATGGGTCATACAAGCTCGGTAGCGCTTGGAATTGCACTTGAATGTCCTCAGCGAAATGTAGTAGTACTTGACGGTGATTCCGCTTGCATCATGCATATGGGTGCCATGACTATGGTCAGCAAAATAAATGTTCCGAATTATACGCATATTGTGCTCAACAATGGCGCACACGAGTCTGTTGGCGGTCAGCCTTCCGCAGGGTATATGGTTGATTTTACAAAAATAGCAGAGGCTTGCGGGTATCAGACGGTGGGAAAGCCGGTTACAACAAAGAAAGAGCTTGAAGAGGCTATTAAAACGCTTAAAAGCTGCGGAAAGGCATCATTTATAGATTGCAGAATTCGCAAGGGTCTTACAAGAAAACTTCCGCCGATTGTTTTTAATCACAGAGAAACAATTGACGCTTTGACAGATGAGCTGAACAGGTCACAGCGATGAAAGGATAACATTATGAACAGTATGGAAAAAACAAGGGAATATCTCAGATCAATAGGGCTTCCGGACGGAGACCTATATAATCTTCCGACTTCGGAAAAGCGGTTTTCCGATGGAGGGCAGTATCGTTTTGAAGTTCCGGGAATACAGGGACCGAAGGTTATGAAGGCGCTTTTAGAGGCAATGGATAGCTATGGACTGTATCTTCACCGCGTCACTCAAACGCAGGGGATCATGCGGCTGACAGATGAAGAAATAGCAAAAATGGTAGAGCTTGCCAAAGATTGGCAAACCGATTTGATACTTGCCATAGGACCTCGTGCAACTACTGATACGTCTGCGTCTGTTCATACCGAAGAAGGTGTACGAATGGGTTATCGTCTTCGCGGGCAGGAGCAGATAGTGAGGGCAGTTGAGGACGTAAAACGGGCGGCGCGTCTTGGTTGCCGCGGATTTCTTGTATACGACGAGGGTTGCCTTTGGCTTTTGAATAAGATGAGAGAGACAGGGGAGATCCCGGAAGATTGCCATTTTAAAATTTCTGCTCATGCGGGACACGGAAATCCCTGTTCAGCAAAACTTTTAGAGTCAATCGGAGCGGATTCAATAAATCCTGTAAGGGATATTCAGTTACAGATGCTTGCGGCAATGCGCCAGGCTATTAATATACCGATAGACATTCATACAGAGAACCCTAAATCCACAGGAGGGTTTATCCGTCACTATGAGGTTCCCGAGATGATAAGGGTAGCTTCGCCTATATATCTGAAGACGGGCGGTTCTGTTGCCGCAACTCATAGCTGGGACAGTACAGAGGACGATGCGAGAAAAAGAGCAAAGCAGTGCAGCCTTGTAAAAAGAATGATTGATGAATATTACCCCGAAGCAATACAATCAAAGAGAGGGTCGTTAAATTAATATGAGACACCATTTATATAACCCGGATTTTAAGTTTGTAAAAGAGCCGGAGAACTTTAATAAATATACCTACCGCGAGCTTTTACAGTATTGTCTCGGAGCAGCTATGTATATGCCGGGCTTTAAGGATTTCACACCGAAAATACTAAATAATGCCATGCCGGGTCTTACAACAATAGTTTTATGTTTTGAAGACGCCTGCCCGGAGGAAAAAGTCCCAGAAGCCATGGAAAACGTTCACCGTCTTCTTGACACGGTCACAACAGCTGTAGATGAAGGAAAACTTGATGCTGACAAGGTGCCTCTCATCTTTGTGAGAATACGGAATCTTGAGCAGTTCAAAGCATTTGGCGAAAAGCTGACAAAAAATGAGGTGCGTTCTCTCTGCGGAATCAATTTTCCGAAGTTCAATGCAGAGAACGGATATGAATACTATGCATATCTTCAGGATTTAAACAAACGGTTTGGCGAAATCCTTTACGGAATGCCGATTATTGAAGATCCGGAGGTTGCTTACAAAGAAACAAGAATGGCGGAGCTTACCGGCATAAAGAAAATTCTTGATAAATACCGTGATCTTGTATTACAGGTCAGAGTTGGAGGAACGGATTTCAGCTCGGTATTTGGTGTCCGCCGTGGAGTAGACTATTCAATTTATGACATTATGACAGTCAGAGAATGTCTGAGCGATATTATTAACGTATGCGGCAGAAATAACGACTATGTAATTTCCGGTCCTGTCTGGGAATATTTCCGTGCGCCTAAAGAGTTGATGTTTGACGATCTTCCGAAGCACGGTATAGAAGACTATCTCATGAAGCGGTTGCCCATTGTCAACAACGAGATAGACGGACTCTTAAGAGAGGTCATTCTTGACAAGGCAAACGGATTTGTAGGAAGAACGGTTATACACCCAACTCATGTAAAATTTGTCAATGCCATGATGGCGGTAACAAAGGAAGAATATGATGACGCCAGCCAGATTTTAGGAACCGGCGGAGGCGTTATAAAAGGCTCAGGCGGCAACAAGATGAATGAAATCATGCCTCATACTAACTGGGCAAAGAAAGTGATTGGCAGAGCAAGAGCCTTCGGCGTGATTGAGAATGAAGGCGCATATGTAAAGCTTTTTGCGGTGAACGAATGAGGAAAGATTATGACGATTGAACTACATACTCCTATATCGGAAGATTCTGTTTCAAAGCTTTCCGTTGGAGATATTGTTTATATTTCAGGATATATACTATGCGGACGTGATGCCGTTTTACCCAAGATAGTCAGAATGATCAGGGATGGAACAGCTAAAAAATTAGGTGTAGATTTAAGCGGACAGGTAGTTTTTCATACAGCTGTCAGCCCTGCCGGAGTTGGCCCGACGAGTTCCAACAAGCTTGAAATTGAGAGCAGTATAGAACCTCTGTCAAAAGCCGGTGTAAAGTTGCATCTTGGAAAAGGGGAACTTCATAAGGAAACTGTAGAGGCGTTAAACAGGTATAATTCTGTTTATGCCGTCATTCCTCCAATCACAGCACTGCTTGAGTCAAAAACTTCAGAGCGCAAGGTGATTGCTTTTCAAGAGCTTGGTATGGAAGCACTTCACATGATAAAAGTGGATCGGTATCCTGCGATTATCGGTGTGGCACACGGGAGGAGCATATATGAGTAAAAGTTATGAAGAAATAGTTGAACTTGTCCGTGACACACTGGTGAAAGCAGGTTCTACTTTTCGTGACGATAAAAAAGACGCATATCGCAGAGCAATATCTGCAGAAACCGACCAAAAGTCTAAATGGGTGCTTGAAACTATCCTTGAAAATGCGGAAGCTGCCGAGAAAAGCCAAAGCCCTCTTTGCGACGATACGGGCATACCCCATTTTGTACTGGAAATAGGTGAAAATTGCGCTGTTACGGGTAAACTTCTCGACACTATCCGTGAAGGAGTTGCTGAAGGACTTCGCAAATTGCCGGGGAGACCTATGGGAATTATGGGCGATGACAGTCACAGAATAGACCAGTCAGGAGGGCTTGATACTGACAGTGCAGGTGTGAAACCAGCCCCTATCCTTATCAGGCGGTGCAAAGATGATGTTCTGCGGCTTCACATTTTGATGCTTGGAGGAGGTCCGGCTATTCGTGCGAAGACATATCGGGTGTTTCATAAACATAGCACTCAAGTCGTACTGGATGAAATCGTAAGCTGGGCAGCAGAAGCAGTAAGGCAACTCGGTTGCTCGCCATGTACACTGGCTATAGGCATAGGCAGAAGTCATTTTGAAGCGGCAGCCCTAATGTTGCAGGCTCAAGTTGACGGAAATTATAACATTCAATCCGAGATGGAGAAAATAATCACTGACAAAGTAAACCAAGCAGACATCGGCCCTCTTGGTTTGCATGGAAAAACAAGCGTTTTGGCGACATTTTTAAAAGTTGGTCCTCAGAGAGCAAGCGGTGTCAGGATTGTCAGCCTGCGTCCGTGTTGCTGCTTTGAACCGAGAATTGCAACTGTTGAATTGGAATAAGAAATCAGGTGAAAATATGTCAATTAACGTCACCCGTTCCTCAATGCCCCCGCTGGAGGAATACATAACTGAAATCCGTGATCTCTGGGATTCCCATTGGCTTACCAATATGGGAGTAAAACATAAACAGCTTCAAAGCGATTTAAAAAAATACCTTGGAGTAGAGAACATAGATCTTCTGACAAACGGGCATATGGCGCTCGAACTTTCAATGCAGGCGCTCGGACTTAAAGGCGAGGTAATTACAACACCCTTTACATTTGCCTCAACAACTCACGCTATTGTTCGCAATGGTTTAGAGCCCGTATTCTGCGATATTGATCCGATAGATTTTACTATTGACACAGATAAAATCGAAAGTCTTATCACAGACAAAACTTGTGCGATAGTTCCTGTACACGTTTACGGTAATGTCTGTCATGTAGAAAAAATAGAGCAGATCGCGAAAAAATATAGCTTGAAGGTAATTTACGACGCAGCACATACCTTCGGTGAAACAGTTGGTGGTAAAGGAATAGGCTCATTTGGGGATGTTTCTTGCTTCAGCTTTCATGCAACGAAAGTGTTCAACAGCATTGAGGGCGGAGCGGTTTGCTTTAAAGGCAAGGAATTCGGAGAGGAAATATATCGTCTTAAAAATTTCGGAATAAGAGGTCCCGAAATAGTTGATGGAGTGGGTGCAAACGCAAAAATGAACGAATTCTGTGCGGCAATGGGAATTTGTAATTTAAGACACGTAGACGAAGAAATTGCAAAGCGAAAATTGGTTGTAGAGCGGTATAGAGAACATCTTGAAAACGTTGACGGTCTTCAGCTTAATCCCATTCAGAAAAATGTTTTATCTAATTATGCGTATTTCCCCGTTGTATTCGAGGAAAAAGTTTTTGGGGCAAGCAGGAATGAAGTTATGGACATGCTCTCAAATAACGGTATCGGCGCAAGAAAATATTTCTATCCGCTTACAAATACATTTGATTGTTTTCATGGCAAATTTGATTCGAATTTAACACCTGTTGCGTTACATATAAGTAAAAGAGTACTAACGTTGCCTCTTTATGCAGATTTGTCATTGGAAGATGTGGATAGGATATGTGATTTAATTATTAAATGTAAAAGATGATAGAATTATTTAGTGATATATAATCATTTCAATTCTAATATTTTTAAAAAGATATAACATGATATTTCATATTATGAGCTGACTTTAATAAGGACGAGTTGCTATGGAGCGTAGAATAATAAAAGAATATGATGTATTAAGAGTAATAGTTACACTGCTTGTGATCGTTGGTCATAGTACTTATTTTAGCATAATGACAAATTACGGCGGATGTGATTATTCAGGCTTTACCGAACCTAATCTAAGCATATTTTATAAGTTGGCTAATTTAGCTGTGGGAACAATATATTTGTTCCATATGCCATTATATATGGCACTCAGCGGCGCTTTAATGAGATATCGAGTAGAAACTGTAGGAGAGTATAACAGTTTAAAACATTTGGTATTTAATAAAATACCGAAGCTGATTATTCCCTTCATAGTTGTTACAGTTGTTTTTCAAATCCCGATTAAATATCTGGGGGGGTATTATGATGAGTCTGAAAATATTTTCAAAGATATGTTTGTCGGTCAGTTCTTGATTCAGGGCAATACACATCTGTGGTTTTTGCCGACGTTATTTGTAATATTTATTCTGGTTTATTTATTGGAAAAGTTTGTAAAGATAAAATTGAAATATAAGCTGTTATTATTCGCTGTTATATCAATCTTTCACAGCTTTATACCGATTGCATTATTAAACCATATTATTCAGTATTTATTCTGGTTTTATGCCGGATATTGTTTTGAAATTGAAAGAGAAAATCTGAATAACAGGATAAAACATAGAAAGACTATTAGTCTGTTGCTGACATGCATTTTGTTTATAATTAGTATTGCAATATTGAAATTATTAATACCCGAAGATAATTCTGTTTTAATAAAATTATTGACGAATATCATGGAATTATTGTGTGGGGCACTTGGTTGCTGTATCGTCTATATTTTATCATATTTGCTGACTTATACAAAAATATTAGATAATTTGCTTTTTAAGTTAATAAGACAAAATACGTTAGGTCTATATTTATATTCTGATATGTGGAATTATGTAATTCTTGCTATAGGTGTTGAACTATTCGGTAGTTGGATATTTATTTCAAACATTGGTTCGGCTCTATTTATATTTGCAAGAATTATTCTGACGTTTGTAATATCGCTGCTGATATCAATAATTCTCAAAAAAATGAAAATAAAATATATAAGCTAATAGAAGGGTGAAAATATGAATTTTGATTATTTAATAGTCGGCTCCGGTCTATACGGTTCCGTCTTTGCCCACGAAGCAAAAGCCGCTGGAAAATCGGTTCTTGTAATAGACAAGCGCTCCAACATCGGCGGCAACGTCTATACCGAAAAAATTGAGGGAATAAACGTCCACAAATATGGCGCGCATATTTTCCATACCAACAATAAAACCGTGTGGGATTATGTAAACCGTTTTGCGGAATTTAACCGTTTCACAAACAGCCCTGTGGCGAATTATCACGGTGAGCTTTATTCAATGCCGTTTAATATGTACACGTTCAATAAAATGTGGGGCGTTGTGACTCCCGAAGAAGCTGCCGCAAAAATAGATGAACAGCGTAAAGAAATAACGGGCGAGCCTAAAAACCTTGAAGAACAGGCGATATCGCTTGTCGGTCGCGACATTTACGAGAAACTTGTAAAAGGTTACACGGAAAAGCAGTGGGGACGCGATTGCAAGGATTTACCCACGTTTATCATTAAGCGTCTGCCTGTGCGCTTGACGTTTGACAACAATTACTTCAATGCACTTTATCAGGGTATTCCCGTAGGTGGTTACACGAAGATGATAGAGAAAATGCTTGAAAGCATCGAAGTACGCCTCAATGTTGACTATCTTGAAAATAAAGAGGAATTAGACAAGCTCGCTGAAAAAGTCGTTTACACGGGACCGATAGACGCATATTTCGGTTACAAGTTGGGTTATCTGGAGTATCGCTCTGTTCGTTTTGAAAATGAAATTCTGGACAAGCCGAATTTTCAAGGCAACGCCGCAGTAAATTACACCGACCGTGAAACGCCTTGGACGAGAATTATTGAGCATAAATGGTTCGAGTTTGGCAAGGACGAAAACGGAAACGATCTTCCGAAAACAGTTATCAGTCGTGAGTACAGTAGCGAGTGGAAGCCCGGCGACGAGCCGTATTATCCCGTTAACGACGAGAAGAACGGCGCACTTTACGCTGAGTACAAAAAGCTTGCCGAGCAGGAGAAAAACGTCATCTTCGGTGGCAGGCTCGGAGAGTACAAGTATTACGATATGGATCAGGTTATTGCGGCTGCTCTCGAATTATCCTCAAAATATTGAAATAGTTCGCATTTATAACTTCAGAAAGAAGGTGAGAATATGCTCCTCCGCCGGCACAACATAGCTACGTACGAGAAAATAAAAGAGCTGTTTCAGAGCGGGAACAGGGTGTGCTGCGTCCAGCCTACGGGAACAGGGAAAAGCTTTCTGATGCTGCAGCTTATCGCGGATAACCAGGAGAAAAAATTCCTGATCTGTTCGCCGTCGAGTTACATATTCTCACAGATAGAAACACACGCCGAGAAGTATGAGATTACGCTTGAAAATTGCAGTTACCTGACTTACACAAAGTTAAGTCAGCTTGAACTTGATGATATCAAAAATCTTAAAGCCGACTACATAATCCTCGACGAATTTCACAGGCTCGGTTCGCCCGAGTGGGGAAACGGTGTTGAAAAATTGCTGTCAACTCACGCGAACGCAAAAGTCCTCGGCACTTCCGCAACGCCCATCCGCTACCTCGATTCAATGCGCAATATGGCAGAAGAACTTTTCCAAAGCAATTACGCCGTGAATATGACTTTGGCAGAGGCAATTTACAGGAAGATCCTCCCATTGCCCGTTTACGTCACCTCGTTCTATAAGTTTTCGGGAGACATTGCGCGGCTTGAACAACGTGCCGAAAACAGCACAAATCCGCGCCTTAGAAAAGTCCTGCTAGGAAAAATTTGCAAGGCAAAAACAATGATTGCCGATCTCGATTGCGGAATTGAAACTATTTTTTCGCGCCATATCAAAAACAAAAACGGCAAGTTCATTGTCTTTTGTTCAAATGTCGAAGCGCTAATAAAGGCTTATGACGAGTGTGACGATTGGTTTTCAGAAGTAAACAAAAACGTACATAAGTACCGCGTGTACTCCGCAAGTTCGGACGCTAAGCAGAATTATGACAGCTTTAGAAAAGACAATGACAATAATTCATTGAAGTTACTTTTCTGCGTGGATATGCTCAACGAGGGCGTGCATATTGAGGACATTGACGGAGTAATTATGCTCCGCACTACGCAGTCCGCTAATGTTTTCTATCAGCAGTTAGGTCGCGCGTTAGCGTGTTCGGAGATTTGCAAAAATCCCGTAATTTTCGATTTGGTCAACAATTACGAAACGGGCGACACCGCAAACCAGTATGCGCAGATAATGGAAATAGGCAGGAATTACGGCGAGGGCGAAAACGACACTATTGAATTTGA
>CANQFZ010000004.1 GCA_947600065.1 uncultured Clostridia bacterium
ACTCTTGTTTTCCCTTCTAGAGGTAAGATGTTAGAGGTAAGATGTAAGAAGTCAAACGTAGTTTTGGAGATAAAGTTATTTGTTTTTCAGAGAAAGAAGCTAGAGGCTAGAGTTTAAACCCTAGCCTCTGTTCTTATATATAAAACTTTTTAGTCCTCATTTCTCGGCTTCTCCGAAAGCATTATTTCGAGCGCAAGATGAGTTTTATAGCCGTTGTTTTCAAACGGTTCGTTAAGCGCCCCTATGCCGTAAAGATAATAGTCGTCGTACTTTTTGGGGACTTCGGATATGAAGTTGTAAAGCTCAAAATTAAGCGTTTCCTTTATGCATATAGAAATGCCGTCAACGCGCGAGATAAACTCTCTTATCTCGCCGAATTTAATGTTTTTGTTCATGTTCATTCCTCCTTATTACGATTTTACCATATAAAAACATCTTTGTCAAGTTTTGTGAAAAACAGATAAAAAAAGAGCAATAGCTGTTGACATTTTTGCTCAATTGTTGTAAAATGATATTATGTAGTTTAAGAAAATCGGGGGGTGAGAGAATGATGAAAATCACCGTTATAACGGGACATTACGGCAGCGGTAAAACTAACCTCGCGGTGAATTTAGCTCTTATGAGAGGAAATTGCGCGGTAGCCGACCTCGATATTGTAAACCCCTACTTTAGAGCGGCGGACTTTAAAGAGCTTTTTGAAAAGTCGGGAATAACTTTGGTCGCTCCAGATTTCGCTAATTCTAATCTCGATGTTCCGTCGCTGCAGTTTGATTTAGCTAGGCTCGCGGATAAGTATCAGTACCTTATAGTTGATGTCGGCGGCGATGACGCGGGGGCATTTGCGCTCGGAAGATTTTCGGAGGAATTGAACGCCCGCGATGATGTTGAAATGCTGTATGTGATAAACGAGCGCAGATACCTCACACAGTCGCCCGACGAGGCAATTAAGCTTATGTACGAAATAGAAAGCGCTTCTCGTATGAAGCATACCGCGATAGTAAACAACACAAATTTAGGCTCGGAAACCACAGCCGATATTATCATAAATTCTCGGGAATTTGCGAGGGAGATTTCCGAAAGAGCGGGGCTGCCTATAAAATATACAACTTGCCCCGAAGAACTTTGCGATAAGATAGATAATAAAAATTTGCTTCCGATAAAGGTTTATGTAAGACCCGTATGGGAGCAGTAAAGGATAAATAATTAAGAAAAAATGCGGAGGAAACGGTATGGCAAAAATAACGGTAATAACCGAGCGCTGCAAGGGCTGCGGATTGTGTACGGCGGCTTGTCCTAAGGGAATTGTGGCGCTTCAGAATGAAAAGTGCAACAAAAAGGGATATTTTTACGCGGTATGTACTGACGAGGAAAAATGCATTGGCTGCGCAATGTGCGCGACAATGTGCCCCGATTGTGCAATAATTGTAGAAAAGTGAGGCGGAGATGTTGGAAAATATTGAAAGAAACCTTATGAAAGGGAACGAGGCGCTTGCCGAAGCGGCAATACGCGCAGACTGCAAGTGCTTTTTCGGCTATCCCATAACCCCTCAGACAGAGCTTGCGGCATATATGGCAAAGCGTATGCCCAAGGTAAACGGCGTTTTCTTGCAGGCAGAGAGCGAGATAGCGGCGATAAATATGGTGCTGGGCGCGGCTTCAACAGGCGCAAGAGCAATGACATCTTCTTCATCTCCCGGAATATCGCTTAAATCCGAGGGTATCTCATACCTTGCCGCGTCGGACGTTCCCGCGCTTATTGTCAATGTTCAGCGCGGCGGGCCCGGGCTTGGCGGCATACAGCCCTCTCAGGCGGATTATTGGCAGGCTACAAGGGCAATGGGTCACGGAGATTTTCATATCCTCGTGTTTGCGCCCGCGTCTGTTCAGGAAATGGTGGACATGGTGTCAAAGGCTTTTGATACCGCCGAAAAATATCGTATGCCCGCAATGCTCCTTGCCGACGGACTTTTAGGGCAGATGATGGAGCCGGTTTCGCTTCCCGAACCGTCGAAAAGCAAGTGCGACAAAAGCGGCTGGGCGGCAGACGGACATAAATTCAAGCGCCCTCATCACATTATAAATTCACTTTACTTACAGCCCGACGACCTTGAAAAGCTGGTCGTTGAGCGCTTTAAACGCTATGAAACGGTAAAGGCGAATGAAACGGACGCAGAGTTGTATCTCACCGAGGACTGTGACATTCTGCTATGCGCATACGGAGCTTCCGCAAGAGTGGCAAAGACCGCCGTAAATATGGCGAGAAAGACAGGCATAAAAGCAGGACTGTTCCGACCGAAAACGCTCTATCCTTTCCCCGTAAACGAACTGAACGAAGCGGCAAAAACGGCAAAATGCCTGCTCGATGTGGAAATGTCCATGGGGCAGATGATAGATGATGTAAAGCTTGCGATAAACTGTTCAAAGCCCGTACATTTCTATGGCAGGACAGGCGGCGCGATACCCGTTCCCGCAGACGTGCTTGAAAAGATAAAAACGCTTGGAGGTGAGCTGTAATGGCAGTCGTATTTGAACGTCCGAAATCGCTTCTTGATGTTCCGACGCACTATTGCCCAGGCTGTACACATGGAATTGTCCACAGGATAATCTGCGAGGTCATTGACGAAATGGGGATAGAGGGCGACACCGTGGGCGTTGTTCCCGTCGGGTGTTCGGTCATGGCGTATGATTATTTCGGCTGCGACGTTATAGAAGCCCCGCACGGCCGCGCTCCCGCAGTTGCAACGGGGGTAAAACGCGCAAATCCCGAAAAGACGGTGTTCACCTATCAGGGCGACGGCGACCTTGCGGCTATAGGAACGTGTGAGACCGTACACAGCGCCGCAAGAGGCGAAAACATCGTCGTTGTTTTCATAAACAATACCATCTACGGAATGACAGGCGGGCAGATGGCGCCTACGACAATTCCCGGACAAATTACGCAGACGACCCCCTACGGGCGCGACGTAAAGACAGCGGGCTATCCCGTGAGAATGTGCGAAATGCTTTCAACGCTCGACGGCGTGGCTCTCGCTCAGAGGGTTTCTGTGGACAGTGTTCCACATATCCGCGAGGCGAAAAAGGCGATAAGAAAAGCCTTTGAAAACGAAAAGGAAAAACGCGGCTTTTCAATAATAGAGGTCCTTTCTACCTGCCCGACAAACTGGGGCTTAACGCCGCTTGAAGCGATAAAGCGGTTGCAGGACGAAATGATACCGTATTATCCGCTCGGAGTATACAAGGACATAACGGGGGAGGAAACGAAATGACGACTGAAATTCTGCTTGCGGGATTTGGCGGACAGGGAGTTCTTTTCGCGGGAAAGATCCTTGCTTATTGCGCGCTGACAGACGGAAAAGAATTGTCGTGGCTCCCGTCATACGGACCCGAAATGCGCGGCGGCACGGCAAACTGTTCGGTCTGCGTTTCCGATGAGCCTATAGGCTCGCCGCTGGTCACTGCTCCCGATATACTTGTAGCAATGAACCAGCCGTCGTTTGACAAGTTTATAAACGCCGTAAAGCCGAACGGCTTTGCGTTTATTGACAGCTCGCTCGTCGAGTCGAAATGCGAAAGAAAAGACATTTCGTGCTACTATCTCCCGTCAACCTCAATGGCAAATGAAAACGGGCTTCAGGGCGGTTCAAACATGATACTTCTCGGAAAGATAATAAAGGAAACAAAAATATTCACGCTCGATACCGTGAAAAAGGCGATCGAAAAAGTAGTGCCGCCGACAAAGGAAAAGCTGATAAAAAACAATTTTAAAGCAATAGAGCTTGGTATGAGCGAATGATCATTCCGAAAAAAGACCGCAGCTTTGCGGTCTTTTAATTTAAGTTGTATTGATTAAAGCAAATTTTGAGTTAGGAGAATACCATGACAAGACAAGACTTTTTAAAGTCAGCTCAAAAATATTTGCAGTCTTTTAAATCAAGGGATGATAATGTTGAAAGCGTTATCCGTGAGAAATGCATTGAAAATGACACGGATATCAATGCAATAATTGATTTTTCAAAATGGATCGGCAATGCTGTGTTCAAAAGACCTGAAAACAAATCTGATGACGTTTTGGAATTTGTGGTAGGACCGTGTTTTGATTCAGCCGAATTTTGGACGGATATTAACAAAACAGTATTTTATAACGGGTATATAGCAGGGCTTGCCGGCATAATTAAAACGATATATATGTCATCAGACGGAAAATTCTACGATCATAAGCATGAATTGATAGCAGGAAACGAGGAAGAATTCTTTGATTTCTTGCTTTCGGTAGAATTCGATTTTCATCCTATAATTAAAGAAAGCGTTTACACAGTTCTAAGGAAAGCCGGGTGGTATGAGGGACGATGTGTTGATGTTACAGCATTTTCTAACGAGCTGTATAGGAGAAATATTGTTCTTTCAAATGCACAACTGAATTTTATAAGGGAATTTAGCGGGATAACAGTGAATCCGTATTCTGAAAGGTGTCGTTTCTTATCACTTAATGAGATATTAGAGAATATGCCGATATACAATTCGGAGTTTAAAACCGATATGGATACGCATAACCACAGCGAATATCCGGTAACAGTTGTCAACACAATGGATTTTCCCTGTTATATTGATCCAAACGGTATCCTCAAAGCAAGAGGGATCCCTTTAGGAAGAACTACAATGGAATGTATAAATCATTTGGTTAAAAATTCTTATGGTTGGCTTTTTGATATAGATGAATTTAATAATGATCCTATAAAACACGACCAAACACAATCAGATATATAAAATTTATGCTCTCCCTTGCGAAAATTGTAAACACATTCAGCAGTATTCTCTCTCATTCAGAGGGATCTGGCAGAACGACAATGGAGTGTATAAATCATTTGTGCGAGGACGTTTCGGAGAATTGCAAATGGATTCCGCCCGACAAAGATTGATACGAGGATAAAAAACGATTTTTCCGCCGCGTCAGCGGCGCACGTAAAAGTTTTGGAAAGAGGGTCAAGGGGGAAAACCTTTTTCAAAAGGTTTTCCCCCTTGCGTACTTAGTTCGCTATGCGCTTTTATATGTTGTACAGCATCGCATAAACCCCGCCTTTTTCGAGCAGTTCTTCATGTGTTCCTTGTTCGCAAATTCCGTTTTCGGTGAGAACAACTATCTTGTCCGCATTTCTTATAGTCGTAAGCCTATGCGCTATAGTCAATACCGTTCTCCCCTCGGCGAGCCTTTCGAGAGATTGCTGAACGATATGCTCCGACTGGTTGTCGAGTGCGCTCGTTGCCTCGTCAAGAATAAGCAGAGGCGGGTCTTTTAAAAATACCCTCGCTATGGACAGCCTTTGTTTCTGCCCGCCCGAAAGCCTTACTCCTCGCTCACCGACATAGGTCTGATAGCCGTTGGGAGTTGACATTATAAATTCATGCGCGCCCGCCTTTTTCGCCGCTTCAATTATTTCTTCTTCCGTTGCGTTTGGTCGTCCGTAGGCGATGTTTTCAAAGATCGTCCCCGAAAACAGATAAACGTCCTGCTGAACTATCCCTATATTCCCGCGCAGGGTATCAAGATCCATTTCCCTTACATCTATCCCGTCTATCTTCACGCTCCCCGCCGTCACATCATAAAACCGCGGGATAAGGTTGCAGATAGTTGTCTTGCCGCCGCCCGACGGACCTACAAGCGCAACCGATTTTCCCGCCTTTATGTCAAGATCAAGGTGGCTTAATATCGCCGTATCGGGATCGTCCTTGTATGAAAAACTTACGTCCGAAAAAGTTATGTTGCCCGTTATCTTTTCGGGCTTTTTCGCGTTTTCGGGATTTTTTATGTCGGGCACTACGTCCATGACTTCAAAAAATCTCTCTATTCCCGTCATTCCGCGCTGGAATTGCTCGGTAAATTCAACTATCCTTCTTATTGTCGCAAGAAGCGTAGTAACATACAATAAGTACGCCATAAGATCCGCGGGCGTTATCTGCCCGTTCATCATAAACAGCCCGCCGCCCAGAATTACCGCAATGTACATAAGCCCGTCAAAGGCTCTTGTCGTAGCGTTGAAAGCGCCCATATAGCGGTAGTTCTCGCGCTTTATGTCGAGCCATTCGCGGTTTCCGCGCTCAAACTTTTCTATCTCTCGCTGTTCTCCCGTAAAGGATTTTACTACTCTTATGCCGAGCAGGCTGTCCTCGACCTGTGCGTTGACTTCGCCTACCTGCTTTCGGTTTTTGGCAAATGTAGCGCGCATTTTGCGGTTGAATTTTCCGCAGACTATCGCCATGATCGGCACTATTGCGAAAATGATGAGCGAGAGCGGAACGTTTATCGTGCAGAGTATAGTAAACGAAACCACTATTTTAAGCCCCGCAATGAAAAATTCTTCGGGGCAGTGGTGAGCAAATTCCGTAACGTCAAACAGATCGCTCGTTATCCTCGCCATAAGCTGACCTACTTTTGTTTCGGCAAAATAACCAAACGACAGCTTTTCAATATGCCTAAACAGAGCCGAGCGCATATCCGTTTCAATTTTCGCGCCCATGACATGACCGACGTTTGACATAAAATACTGCGCCGTGACGTCTATTATCCTAAGCACAAGATAAACTGCCGCGACCTTTATGATAAGCTCCACGGTGAGTTTCGTTATGTCGTCAATTCCCACTTGCGCTATATATCTCACGAGCATAGGAAGAACTATCTCGCACAGCGTAGTAAGCGCCGCGCAAAGAAGATCCAGCGCGAGAGTTTTCCAATACGGTTTAAAATACGGCATAAACCTTTTCATAAGCCGAGTTTGTTTCATAATAATCATTCCTCACAATCCGTTAAATTTAATTATAATACTGTTTGAGCAAAAAGTCAATATAGAAGTAAGAGATAAGATGTAAGAGGTAAGAGTTAAAAACCAACCGTGGTTTGTCTGTTTCCCTGTTCTTATGCGGCATTTTGGGCGATGTGAAATTTTGTACAATTTTGCCCGAAAATGCGGTTGACTGTAAGTGAAATTTGTGATACAATAATAATGGTCAGTTTTTTCTGCCTGCTTTGTTTATTTTGCTTTGGCAGGCACAAAACCCTTTTACAAAGCCGTTTTACAGGCTTTATCATACTTTTGAACGTGCTTTTCGGAATGGTTTTTACACAAACTGACGATTTATGAAACATAAACATTTCACGACAGAAGAGGTGTTTTTATGGATATTGAAAAACAAATGGACTGGCTTAAGCCCGACCGCATATTGAAGCTCTATGACGGAGAAAAAAATATGCTCGGAATGACAAGGCTTTTTGTTGTCGGAGTTGGAAAGAACGGCACGGACTGCGTTCTTAGAGTAAAGGACATAGCCGAACAGCGCTTTTCCTCAGATACCGACAGAATACGCTATTTTGCTTTCGGCTACAATTGCGACACGGACGGCGCGGAATTTCACGGCTCTGTGCTTTCGGAAAGAGAATGTGTTTCAATTGTCCCCGAAGAAGCGATATACAAGTATCTCGAAGACCCCGAGCTTCTTTCGCCTTATGCGAAAGAGTGGTTCGATATGCGGCTTAAAAACTATTCTCCCGACCCTCCCGTTTACGGGCTCTGGAAACGCCAGTGCGGAAGGCTTGCGCTGTTTCACTATTTTGACGAGATAATATCAAAGCTGACCGAGGTCATAAACGATTTTTCCGTTTCGGAGGCTCCGCTTGAAATTATCGTAACGGGAAATATGGGCGACCCTATCCTTACGGGTACTATAATTGACTTCGGGTATATACTTAACGCAATGTTTTCAAGTGTCGGGGGATATCCCGTAAAAGTAAACGCTCTTTTGTTCGCGGGAGATACCGCCCAGCTTTTTGACACCGACGCCAGAAATCTCGCAAACTATTATGCCTATACGGTCATGACCAAAAACGATATACAAAAGTTCCAGTCTAAAAAACCCTCTTTTTCACAGAGATATACCGCGAGCTTTGAGATAAAGTCGGATAAGCCCGCATTTAACGCCTGTTTCATAACAGACGCGAAAAACACCTACGAAGAAACGCTCAACAAGGCTGCGGAAAAAATAATCTCCGCGGGAGAGTTCATCTATAAAAAAGATGACGACGCCGACAGAGCAATGTCGCTGAATCTTCTCGGAAACAGTTCCGACCATTCCTTCACCTGCCTTGCATATGATATTTCGGGAGTAGAGATCCCGCTCGGAGAGATCGTTTCTTATCTGTCCACAAGGATATTCTTAAAGCTCTGCGACCGCCTGAGGACACAGTCTGTCGGCGATCTTCAGCTTTCTATCTATGCGAACAAGGTCTCTCCCGACCCGTCCTATCTTGCTTCAAAAGTGGGAGCGGTACCAAAGCTCGAGTTCAACGAAACGCTCAATCCTTTGTTTACCATGAGCAGTCTCAAAAAGGGCGGAGAAGCCTCAAAGAAGTATGTTACCGAGCGGATAGACGAAATAGCAAAGCTCACCGAAAAAGGCGCGCAGATGTCGGTAGACGAGGTCTGCGGGGAGATAGAAAATGCCTGTATAAGCGCAATGAGCGACTTTGAAAAAGGTCCGTTCTGCGCAGATGAGATAATGAGAAGATGCCTGAAAAATCTAGACGGCGAAATAAAAAAAGCAAGGGAAACCAAAGAGGACAGCGAGGAAACAGTTGTCCGCAGAGAAAAAATGCTCGCGTCGGATTATAGAAAGCTTAAAACAACGCCCTCTTTTATGGCGGGAACAGCAAAGAGATACTACGTCCAGACGCTCATGGACTATGCCGAGTGCTTAAAGGCGCATAAGATAATTGACACAATGCTCGGCTTTTATACATCTATTCGCGACAGGCTCACGGCTTTCAGAGATGAAAAGATGAGACCCGTTACGGAATTTTTCGGAGCGGAGCCCGAGGTATTCCTCGAAAAGCTGAAGACCGACCCGCATGAAAGCTGCGTCTGCGACGCGTTTGACATAAGCTCTCCCGAGATGAAAGCAAAGCTCGACAAGCTTGTGGACGAAATTCCCGAGACAACGAAAAACGTTGCGTTCAAAAAAACACGGCTTGAAGCGGCAGACGACCCGAGAGCGCTCCCGCGCGAGATAGTGAACCTTGCGGCAAAATGCTTCGGAAGATTTCTGCTTATGGGATTCAATGATTTCTGCGAGTTTTTCGGCTCTGACAGGTCGCTTATGAATGCTATACAGTATTGTTTCGACTCGGTGAAAATAACTACCCCCGCAAAAGGCGAGACCCTCACGCGCGCAATATGTCCGCAGAATGTAAGACAAGGCGATATCGCGCCCATAAAGGCTTCGCATAATGGCGCGAATTATATCTGGAACGGCTCGCCCATGTTCAACGCCGTTTTCGTAGTACAGACAAAAAGCAGCGTAAAGCTCGAAGGGTTTAAAGATTATAACCAGTGGGAAAATATGCGCTATGCGTTTGTAAACGACGGACTAAAAAAACAAGGTATCAAAATTTTCTGAGGTAAATTTCAAACCAAATGTCTAAAAACAAAAGATCTGATTTTATTCTTGTATTCGACAGGTATTTTTCCAAAAAGCCGAATGCTTTCATATCCGCGCTGATAAGGGCGCTGTATTGCTTTCTTGAAGCGCTTTGTATGATATTCTGCCTGCTCGGTATCTACGAAATTCCCGCAAACCCGTTTATTGTGATAATTTTGTGCGCTTTATTTACGGCGGGCTTCAGCGTTTTATTCAGCTTCGTAAAAAAGCGGATAGCTATCCCGTGTATGGCAGGGCTTGGGATAATGATAGTCTATATATTCCGAGAGCCAATTTGGAAAAAGTTTACATATTTTATAGACGCGGTATTCAGGGCGCTCGACGGCTATGTTTTCAGCATGCAGCGTTATTTGTGGCACCCGAGACTGACAGCAAACAACGAAGAGGAAATATTGTTTACGCTCGTGGGCGTTATATGCATTTTGTCACTTATCTGCGCGGCGTCTATGTTTAAAAAGCCGAGCGGCGTTGCCCCGCTCACGGCTTTTGTCGTGCTGTTTTTGCCAATGCTTGCAGCGCAAAAGCTGAGCTTTAATTTCTGGCTCATACCGACCGTGGCGCTCATTGTCGGCAGCTTTGCCGCGTCAAAAGCGTTTTCCGGCGGCATAATAACGCGCGGAGGAATTTACGGCGGCTGTAAAAAAGCGCTGAAACAAGAAGAACGTTCTTTCGGCACAAGCCTTAAAAAAGTTCCGCGCCTTAAAGCTGCGGAGCTTCGCACCGTGCATTATTCAAAGTATTTTTCCGCTTCGATTTGCGCAGCGGCGATTTTTACGGCTACGGGAATATTAGCCTCGGCAATTATGAGCGGCAAACAGGGTATGGATTTTAACCCTGTTATTGATTTTTTCATGCAATTCTCCGTTCCCGTCTACGATAACGAAGATGACGACGGCGATCTTTTCGGTTCGAGCTATTTTTCCGACAGGTTTGATAACACTTTAAGCATAAACGCCCCTAATCAAAACGATCGCGAAGTTCTCAGAGTTTCAAACGAGGGAGAAGCTGTCTATCTTCACGGCGACATCGGAATTAAATTCGATGGAAGAAAATGGACCTCTCCCGTCTATTCCGAGCTCCCAAATCTCCCGAAGTCATACCGCCCGTTTGAAGCGAGGACGCTGGATATCAATATCGGAACTGTTGATTATACAAAGAAAGGTTTTATAAAAGAATATCTGGTGGAACTGGATTATGTCGTACAGACCAACGTTGCGTTTGCGCCGACATATTCGGATCATTATACCGGCTTTTACGATTCGGGCAATTATGATGTCTATGGCGATTTTGTTCTGAGAAGCAAAGAGCCCCAAAAAACCACAAGCTTTGTTGCAGGCGATTATTTCCTGAATTATACCGGAGATGACAGACAACAAAAAGTAGACAATATGGCAAAAATCGTCCGTATTATTGATGGCGAATATTTTCCTTTTTCCAAGATTTTTGATATGTATACGACAGATAGCGGTTCTTATCAGCGTTATCTTGATTATGTAAATGAAACCTATTTGGACGTTCCGAGAAATATGAAGACCGATATAGACGCATATCTCAGGGACAATAAATTATATACGCCAAACCTGCAGAATCGCCCGGTGAGTGAACAATATAAAAAGTGCCTTGACATAACCGACTATCTGAAAAATAATTTTACTTATTCTCTTGATACAAACAACGGCTATACAAACCCCGTTATGACTTTTCTCAAAAATACAAAGAGCGGACACTGCGCGCTTTTTGCAAGTTCAATGACGCTTATGGTGCGCCAGCTCGGACTTCCCGCGAGATATTGCACGGGCTTTATCGCTCCGCATACGGGATTGGGAAATGAAACAACGCTTTACAGCAACGACCTTCACGCATGGTGCGAGGTCTATTTTGAAGAAGTAGGCTGGGTGTTGTTTGACCCGACGAGCGTTTCTTTAAGAGGAGACGGCGAAAGCTCTGCTTCTGTTGACAGCGAAAGCTCCGACCAAGAAAGCTCCGATACCGAAAGTTCCGACGAAGAAAGCAAAATCGAAAACTCCGAGGAAAGCGAGATATCCGACAGCGAAACAAACGACAGTGAAACTTCCGATTCGGAAGATATCAGCGACAGCAAAGACAGCGCCGACAGCGACGCTTTGTCCTCTGATATAACAGGAAAAGATGATGACAGCGTAAATATTCTGCCGTTTGTGCTTATATTGTTTTTAGTTGCAATTGTCGCAGTGGTTGTTACAGTATGCGTTTATATGTACCGAAAACTTGACAGACAGGCAAAAGAAACGCTCGACAGAGCAGGCAATTTCGGCGACTGTGAACAGCTCTATGCTCAGATATTGGAGATATTAAAGCTGTGCGGATATACCCAGCGTACAGGCGAACAGCCCGACAGCTTCTTCGCCCGCGTCGACAGGCACTTTAGAACAAAGCTTTCAAAGCATAGCCGAACGCTTTTAAAGGTTGCGTTTGCAAAAGGCAAATTCGGCGGCAGCGAGCTTTCCGAGACAGCCGCCCTGCTCAAAGACCTTTTCACTGCCGCAGACCAACAGCTTTTGATCTATGGGCGCATAAAACTCCGCAGGATAGTAATAGGCAATAATGATCATTCCGGGAATAAACAAAAATAAAAATCAGTCTGTATAAAAAGTCTAATTTCAGACTGTAGAGAAAGCCACAGATGCTAGGAAGCGGTGCTGCGGCTAGGCTTTGTGCCTGCCGCAGTGCCGCTGACGCCGCAGATGGGGCTTTATATACAGTCTGAAAAATTGCCGACAAGATAAGCTGTTTTAAATTTGTACACTTTTTTAAAAAAAGTGTTGATTTTCGGACACAACGGTGTTATAATTTAATTGAGGGAATATGATAAAAAATCACGTTTCCTCGCGGAAAACCGACTAGCAAAAAAGAGTGTGAAATTTTACATAGAAAGAGGCTGTTGTTATGAGACTGATAACTCGTTCTGATTTCGACGGACTTGCCTGCGGCGCGCTGTTGTTGAGCGCGGGAGTAGTTGATAGCTGGACTTTTGCTCACCCAAAGGATATTCAGGACGGACTTGTTCCCGTTACGGAAAACGACTGTCTTGCAAATGTTCCTTTTGTAGAGGGCTGCGGACTTTGGTTCGACCACCATTCGAGCGAAGAAGAGCGTATCCGTTATAAAGGCAAATACAAAGGCGAAAGCCGTATAACTCCGAGCTGTGCGCGTATTATTTACGAATATTACGGCGGCAAGGAGCGCTTTCCGAATTTCGACGACCTTATGGAAGCCGTAGATAAAGTAGACAGCGGAAACCTTACGAGAGATGAGATATTAGACCCGCACGGCTGGATACTTGTAGGCTTTCTTATGGATCCGAGAACAGGTCTGGGACGTTTCAGAAACTTTACGATAAGCAACTATCAGCTTATGGAAAAGCTCCTGAAATGCTGTTCGTATATGACGACCGAGGAGATCCTCGCAATGCCAGATATACAGGAGAGAATAAAGCTCTACAACGAGCAGACGGAGCTCTTTAAGGAAATGGTATACGCGCATACGAGGATAGAGGGCGACGTTATAATAAGCGATCTTCGCGGAGTAGACCCCATATACACGGGAAACCGTTTTCTCATTTATTCGCTCTATCCCGACCAGAACATAAGCTGCTGGATAGTTGACGGAAAGGGTGGAAAGGGTTGCTCGTGCGCGGTGGGATATTCGATATTGACGAGAACTTCTCATGTAAACGTCGGACGTCTTATGCTCAAATACGGCGGCGGCGGACATATGGCGGTCGGAACCTGCCAGTTCACTGATGAAGAGGCGCCGACAAAAGTCCCAGAGCTTTTAAATGAGCTTGTAAATTACGATAAGCTGTATAAATAATTTTTTTGGCAACAAAGAGCCGCAGGTTTGCGGCTCTCAGACTGTATATAAAGCCCCATCTGCGTTGTCAGCGCAGCTACGGCAGGCACAAAGCCTAGCCGTAGCCACGCTTCCTAGCATTTGGGGCTTTCTCTACAGTCTGAAGTTTGACTTTTTATACAAGCTGGGAGCAGCAGGTTTTATTTGCTTTCGGTCAATTTTACATCTCCCGAAAATAATTTAAAATATATTGACAAAAGTTGTAAGGTGTGCTATAATGAGAGTTGCGAAACAACTTAATATAACTTTTAGGGGAAGTGTACACTTTGCCATATGGTAAAAGTGCATTCTCTTATTTTCGTATGCTTTTTCTGAAAGTTATAACGAAGTTGTTTCGCAGCAATCGGAGCTTGCATTTTTACAAGTGCGCGGCTCTGACGCTGCGCACTTTTTGTTTTTGCGGGGAAATTGCGCGGCGAAATAATATTATACCGCAAAAAGAAAACGGAGGAGAAAAATATGAAACTTAAAAAAATTGCCGCGTCGGTTCTGGCGGCAACGGTCGCTTTTTCAACAGTCGCTTACAGCTCGATAGCTGAAGAAGTTAAAAGCGAAAAAATCGCGCTTGTGACTTCTGAGCTTAAAACAGAGATAAAGTCCGACTTGGTCTTTATAGAGGGAATAGGCGTTGTTGATATCACGGGCGTGGGTATTGCCTCAAGCGAAAACGGAAACGCTGATGAAGACGCAAATCTTGACGTAAGCTTTGAAGATATCGGCTATATCAGCGGGGAGAGCCTTAAAGCCTGGAAAGAAACAGGCGAGCTTAAAGTAGAAAAACTCAAAGCCGATTTTGACACCACGGGTTTGAAGTGGGGAATGTTCAACGGCTCGAACGGTTATGTTCAGCTTGTAAAAATGGAAAAACAGAAGGTCGAGGGCAGCGACGAAGAAGAGAACGTTGTTACATACAGAGGGCTTTATAAAATCGAAAACGGGGAAATAAAACACCTCTGCGACCTTGACAATTTCTGGACTTGGACAAGAGTGGACGGTATTTCTGTCGGAGTAGATTATAAAATAGAAGATGTTACCATTACTGAAATAAATAATTATAAAGAAGATTGGGATTCTGAAGTTAATGAGCAATTGATTACTGAAGTAAATGTAACCATAACTCAACCAGACGGCACAAAAGAAACAAAAACGGTCGCTAAAGCGGATTTAAAAGACAGAGAGTTTGTTATAGAGTATGATGAATATTGGGAAACCACAAATGTTGAAATAGACAAACAGCATGTACTTTATCCCCATATATCCTGCCCGACAAGCGGTGATGAACTTTATAGTATAGCTTGTGAGTATCCGTCTATTGCGAACTATCTTTCTGTTCCTGACGGAATTAGATACACAATAACAAAATATTTTAAAGACGGTACAGAAAAACTTATATACGAAAGCGACTTGAAACATAGCGAGTATGGTTATGACTATTATCCCGATTGTCTGATTGATATACAAGGCTTTAGCAATGGCAGTGTAATTTGGTATACCGATGATAATATTGTAAAAGAAGGTCTTAACCCCGAAACAGTTTATGCTTATGACGGAGAAACCGGAGAAATAACTGTACAAAAAAACGAAGTTCAAACCAATCAAAAAGATGAAGACGGAAACAACATAACGCTTTATTTACCCAGATCAATAGATGTAAGGCAAGTAGGAAAAAATGCTATTATAGCTAAGATTTTGCCCTCTGTTTATTATAACGGAGAATTTGATTATGATAATCCTCAATATGTATTGTTCAAAGATATTAAAGACTTTTTAAACGGAGATTATAAAACACGTTATAAAAACTTAGAAATTGCAGTAGAAGAAGATAATCTGTATTTGTTTGAAACGTATAGCGGGAAGATTGGCTACATGGATGAAAACGAAAAAGTCCTCGGTGAGTTTGACGCTACAGACGGCTTCGTAGGCAAGTACGCTCCCGTTGTAAAGGACGGCAAGGCTTACCTTGTTGACAAGGATATGAAGGCAGTTTCGACAGAAATCGAGGCTGATGATGTCATAGCGATCGACGAGGATCTTTTCCTCGCAAAGAAAGGCGACACGACCTACTTTGTAACATATCAGAATGAAGAAAAAGAGCCCGCTGACAGCTCGGACAGCGAATCAAGCTCTGACAGTGAAACTTTATCTGACAACAGCACCGACAACAGCGGTTCGGATAGTGAGACATCTTCCGACAGCAATTCAAGCGGCAGCGGCGCAACCTCTCCCGATACCGGCGTTGCAGGACTTTCTCTCACGCTCGGCGTTATCGCCCTCGCAGGCGCGGCAGTAGTTATTTCAAGAAAGAAACACTGATAACTTCAGACGTTTTCATAATACCCTTCTTTAACACAGGCACACCCAAACGAAAGTTTGGGTGCGCGGCTTGTCTGACTATATCGGCATAAACAATATTCGGCGGCAGTCCTTTCGGGGATTGCCGCTTTTTTATTGAAACGTCTTTCGCTTGACAAAACTCAAAAACTGTGATACAATAAAATGGGGCTGATTTTATGGAGTACCTTATTGTCGCGGCATTGGCGGCTGTAATATTGTGGTGTGTCGGATTCAGCGTGGGCGATATTGCGACGATGTTTGCCGTGCTCTTGTGCGCGGCGATCGTCCTGGTGGGACTGTTTTTCGTGTTTGCGCTTGTCGTCCTGCTAAGCTCTCATAAAGCCTCCGCAAGCTTTGTGAAAATGAACGACGACGGGCGCTATCCCTGCGCAGTGTATAAAATAGGCGACAGCGAGTTCAAAAATCTGTTTCCGAGCGAAATGATAATGAAAGACCGCCTTTATGTAAAGGATAAGGAAATAGATATAAGAAAGTGTTCGTTTATAAAAGCAGTTTTAGATAAAAACGCCGTTATGACCATAATCATAGGGAGCGCGGTATTTATCCCGCTCTCCGTTGCGGTCATTTTCGCGATGAAATGGTTTTTCGGTTTATGAGGTAATTATGAGCAATATAACTTACGAGTATATCAAAAGAAATAAAGACGTTCAGACTTATATAAACTACGCCGACGCGGCGCTTATGTCCATAGGCTATACCGAGCATTCAAACGCCCATGTCGAGCGCGCCGCGGCAAAGGCTTATATGATACTGAACACACTGGGCTATGACGAAAGGACGTGCGAGCTGGCGCAGATAGCGGCTTATATGCACGATATAGGGAACGTAGTAAACCGTGTCGGTCACGCGCAGACAGGCGCAGTTATGGCGTTCAGACTTCTGGACAGACTGGGAATGCCCGCGGACGAGATAGCGAGGGTAGTGTCCGCTATAGGAAATCACGACGAGGGAGCTGCCGCTCCCGTAACGCCCATTGCCGCCGCGCTTATCATTGCGGATAAATCGGACGTAAGGCGGTCGAGGGTGCGCGGTGAAAACGGAGAGAGCTTTGTTCCGAGCAGCGAAAACCTCGCAAAGGATATCCACGACCGCGTGAATTACGCCGTGGAAAGTTCGGAGCTTAAATTTTCCGACGACAAGAAAAGCCTTGTGCTTAGCCTTGAAATAGATCTTAATATAAGCTCGGTCATGGAGTATTTCGAGATCTTTATTTCAAGAATGAATTTGTGCAGGACTGCCGCAAAATCCCTCGGCGTTAATTTTGAAGTCATTGTAAACAATTCAAGGATTTTGTGACAAATAACGAATTTTTTGTACAATATTTGTGATATTTTAACAAATTCAAAAAATATTAAAAACCCCTTGCAATTCAATGAAATTTATAGTACAATATATATGGGCTTATTCTATAATTTGTTCCACAATTTAAAGGGAGTAGACTGATATGGTATCTTTATGCGTTTTAAGGAAAAAATCGGCTCTTTATTATTATGGAATAAGTGCATAAAAAATTAAAGCCGTATTTCATATAAAGTACGGCTGTTTTTATTTGAATTATCTGAAAGGAATTATTTGCTATGGCTTTGAAAAAGGTTGCGGTCATTATGGGAAGCGACAGCGATCTGCCTGTCGTTAAAAAAGCTCTTGAGGAGCTGAAGAGGCATAAAGTTGAATATGAGTGCCACGTTATGTCTGCGCACAGAACTCCCGCGCTTGCGTGCGATTTTGCGAAAAGCGCAAAGGAAAACGGCTTCGGCGTTATCATCTGCGCGGCGGGAATGGCGGCGCACCTTGCGGGAATTGTCGCGGCAAACACGACCCTGCCCGTTATAGGCATACCGTGCAGCTCTAAAAACTTCGACGGAATGGACGCGCTTCTTGCGACGGTACAAATGCCCTCGGGCATACCCGTTGCGACGGTGGCGGTAGACGGAGCGAAAAATGCGGCAATACTCGCCGTTCAGATACTTGCGCTCGGCGACGAGGAGCTTTCAAAAATGCTCGAGGAAAGCAAGCGCGAAATGGCTCAGACGGTTTCCGATAAGGACGCAAAACTCCAGAAGGAGCTTGACTCTATAGGAACGTTAAGTTTTTGATTTGTAAATAATTGCAGGATAATGCAAAAAAATAAAAAGGAGATCTTAACTATGGATTACACAAAGGAACAGCAGCTCTACGAGGGCAAGGCAAAGAAAGTTTTCGCGACAAACGACCCCGATTATGTCATTGTTGACTATAAGGACGACGCGACAGCTTTCAACGGCGAGAAAAAAGGAACGATAGTAGGAAAAGGCGTTATAAACAACAAGATGACAAACTATATGTTTGCAATGCTCGAAAAAGAGGGCGTGCCGACGCATCTTGTAAAAGAGCTTTCCGACAGAGAAACTCTTGTTAAAAAGGTAGAGATAGTGCCGCTTGAAGTTATCGTTAGAAACGTTGCGGCAGGAAGCTTTTCCAAAAAGCTCGGCATTGCCGAGGGTACTCCCTTAAAGTGCCCGACGTTGGAATTCAGCTATAAGAACGACGAGCTGGGCGATCCGTTTATAAACGATTATTATGCGCTTGGTCTCGGGCTTGCGACAAAGGAAGAACTTGATACTATCGCAAAATATGCTTTTAAGGTAAACGAGTTTATGCTCGGATTTTTCAAGAAGATAAATGTTGACCTTATTGATTTCAAGATAGAGTTCGGACGTTTCCACGGGCAGATACTTCTCGCGGACGAAATTTCTCCCGACACCTGCCGTTTCTGGGACAGCACGACCCACGAAAAGCTCGACAAGGACCGTTTCCGCCGCGATATGGGCGGCGTCGAGGACGCATACAATGAAATGATGAAGAGGATAATGAGCACAAAAGATTGATTTTTAATTGTGCAATAAAACAAGGTAAGGAAGATAAAGAACGTTTGACCAAAACTCTTACTTCTTACATCTAACCTCTTACCTCTAATCTCTTACATCTGAAAGGGTTTGCTTATGGGCGGTTTTTTTGGAGCGGCTGTAAAAAGCAGCTGCGTAGATGATGTTTTTTTCGGCACTGACTATCATTCACATCTCGGCACAAGGCGCGGAGGAATGGCGGTCTATTCTCCCGAAAAGGGATTTCAGAGAAGTATACACAGCATTGAGAACTCGCCGTTCAGAACAAAGTTTGAAGAGGATATAGCCGATATGAAAGGCTCGCTCGGCATCGGCTGCATAAGCGACACCGATCCTCAGCCGATACTTCTGCGGTCGAGCCTCGGGAGCTATGCGGTCTGCAATGTCGGGATAATAAACAACGCCGAGGAGCTTTGCTCGGAGTTTTTAAACAGCAGCCACGCAAGCTTTGAAACAATGACGAGCGGGAAGCTCAATTCTTCGGCGCTTATCGGCGCGCTCATCTCGCAGAAAGAGAGCATTGCCGAGGGAATAAGATACGCACAGGAAAGAATTATAGGTACCGTTTCTCTTATGGTGATGACCGAAAGCGGGATAATCGCGGCGCGCGATAAATTCGGAAGACTTCCGATCATAGTCGGGAAAAAGGACGACGGCTATTGCTTCTCGTCGGAGTCTTTCGCTTTTCAAAAGCTCGGCTATCAGACGGTAAAGGAACTTAAACCCGGAGAAATAGTAAAAATAACGGCAGATGGCGTTGAGGAACTTTATGCGGGAAATCCCGAAAATCTCAGGATATGCGCTTTTATGTGGACATATTACGGCTATCCCAACTCGGTCTACGAAAACATAAACGTCGAAACCATGCGCACGAGAAACGGCGAGATAATGGCGCAGTTCGACATTGACCACGGAACGCTTCCCGACGTTGACTATGTGTGCGGAGTGCCCGATTCGGGAACGCCCCACGCGATAGGCTATGCAAACAGAAGCGGTATCCCGTTTGCAAGACCGTTTATAAAATACACTCCCACCTGGCCGCGCAGTTTTATGCCGCAAAGTCAGGCAATGAGAAACAAGGTCGCAAAGATGAAGCTTATCCCCGTTCACGAGCTTATCGAGGGGAAGAAGCTGCTGTTTGTCGACGACAGTATAGTAAGAGGCACACAGCTTAGAGAGACTGTTGAGTTTCTGTATGCGAACGGCGCAAAGGAAGTCCACATGAGAAGCGCCTGCCCGCCGATAATGTACGGCTGTAAATATCTCAATTTCTCGCGCAGCACGAGCGAGCTTGACCTTATAGCACGCAGGATAATAGACGAGTTTGAGGGCGCGGAGGGTACGAAATACATACTCGAATATTCAAGCCCCGAAACCGAGCGCGGAAAGAAACTGAGAGCGGAGATATGCAGAAGATTGAAACTCACGTCGCTTGAATTCCAGTCTCTCGAGGGAGAAGTAAAGGCGATAGGTCTTTGCGAGGACAAGCTTTGCACCTATTGTTGGTCGGGAAAAGAATAAAGACAGATAATATATATTCAAATAACGGGAGCGGAACATAAAGAGAAAGGCAAGGAGACTATGTTCAACAACATTCATGAGGAATGTGGCGTTTTCGGAGTTTACAGCAATGCGCCCGTAAACGTTGCTCATCTGACTTATTTCGGGCTTTACGCGCTCCAGCACAGGGGTCAGGAAAGCTGCGGGATAGTCGTAAACGAGCGCGGCGTTTTCAGAACGCATAAGGGTCTTGGACTTGTAAACGAGGTTTTCAGCGAGCGGGAATTAAACGAGTTTGAGGACGGAAGAATTGCGGTAGGTCACGTCAGATATTCCACGACGGGAAACGTAAATACCGCGAACTGCCAGCCCCTTACCGTAAGACACGTCAAAGGCTCTCTCGCCATAGCGCATAACGGAAATCTCGTAAACGCGCTTGAACTAAGGCGCGAATACGAGCTTAGAGGCGCTATTTTCCATACGACGAGCGATACAGAAGTCATTTCTTATGCGATAACACGCGAGAGACTGGAGTGCGGTTCGATACAGGAAGCTGTCGAGAGGGCGATGCACAAGATAAAGGGCGCTTATTCTCTGGTTATCATGTCGCCGAAGAAACTTATTGCGGCGCGCGACCCGAACGGTTTTCGCCCGCTTTCGCTCGGAGTGCTTCCGAATGACGGAGGATACGTTGTCGCGAGCGAAACTTGCGCGTTCGACAGTATCGGCGCAAAGTTCTTGAGAGATATTGAGGCGGGAGAAATTGTCGTTATAGACGAAAACGGAATTGACAGCATAAAGACACATTGCGGCGGAAAAAGCTCGATGTGCGTTTTTGAATTTATTTATTTCGCAAGGCCTGATTCCGTCATAGAGGGTGCCTCTGTCCACAGAGCAAGGCTCAGAGCGGGGAACTATCTCGCGCTCGAACACCCCGTACAGGCGGACGTCGTTATAGGCTGCCCCGACAGCGGGCTTGACGCGGCGCTCGGATTTTCGCAGACCTCGGGTATTCCCTACGGCGTGGGTTTTATAAAGAACCGCTATATAGGCAGAACGTTTATCCAGCCCACTCAGGGCATGAGAGAAAACTCCGTGAAGATAAAGCTTAATGTTATCCGCGAAACTGTCGAGGGCAAGCGTGTTGTTCTCGTAGACGACAGCATTGTAAGAGGCACGACCTCCGCAAAGGTCGTAAAGCTTCTGAGAAACGCGGGAGCGAAAGAGATCCATATGCGCATAAGTTCCCCGCCGTTTATAAGCGAGTGCTTTTTCGGAACGGATATCGACAGCAAGGAAAACCTTATAGCAAACAAACATTCCGTTGAGGAAATAGCGAAGATAATAGGCGCGGACAGTCTCGGATTTTTAAGCACGGAGAATGTCATAAAGCTTGCGGAAAACGCAAAATGCGGATTTTGCAGGGGCTGTTTTACGGGAGAATATCCGATAGAAGTTCCCGAAGAAAAGCCGAAGGATAAGTTTGAAACGAAGTTTCAGGAGTAGTAATTAAAGGAGTATTGAGATGAACAGTTACAGCGAAAGCTACAAGGCGGCGGGCGTTGACGTTACGGCGGGATATGAGAGCGTAAGGCTCATAAAAGACGACGTAAAACGCACACAGATTCCCGGGTGTATTTCGGGTATAGGCGGCTTCGGCGGTCTTTTTCAGCTTGACGTAAGCACAATGGCAGAGCCCGTCCTTGTTTCGGGAACAGACGGAGTCGGCACAAAGCTGAAGATCGCCATGCTTTTGAATAAGCATGACACCATAGGTATAGACTGCGTGGCGATGTGCGTAAACGACATAATCTGCTGCGGAGCTAAACCGCTGTATTTTCTTGATTATATAGCAATAGGGAAGAACTATCCCGAAAAGGTAGCTTCAATTGTAAAGGGCGTTGCGGACGGCTGCGTTATGGCGGGCTGTGCGCTTATAGGCGGCGAAACAGCCGAACACCCCGGAATGATGGCAGAGGACGAATACGACATTGCGGGCTATTCTACGGGCGTTGTGGATAAGTCGAAAATTATCGACAACACAAAGATAAAGGCGGGAGACGCGATAATCGGCATTGCTTCGAGCGGCGTTCATTCAAACGGATTTTCGCTTGTAAGAAAGGTGTTCAATATAAACGAGCAGAAGGTAAAGACGTTTGTTCCCGAGCTTAAAATGTCGCTCGGAGAAGCCCTTCTTACGCCTACGAAAATTTATGTAAAGCCCGTTCTTGACCTTATCTCAAAGGTGAATGTAAAGGGAATTTCACATATAACGGGCGGCGGATTTTACGAGAATATCCCGCGTATGCTGCCAGAGGGAATTTCCGCAAAAATTATGGCGAACAGCTGGCAGATACCCGAGATATTCGGCCTTATCCAAAAAGAGGGCAACATAACCGAACACGATATGTACAACACCTTCAACATGGGCATAGGAATGGCGATAGTCGTAGCGGACGAGGATAAGCAGAAAGCTGTCGATATTCTGAAAGAAAACGGCGAAGAAGCGCACATCATCGGCTCAACAGTCGAGGGAACAGTCGGCGTTTTGTTTGGCTATTGATAATGGGTTGCTTTGATTTTTTAACAAACAGGAAGAATTTTTCATCACCCTCCGAAATAGAGATAAATCTCAAAAATGACAGCATAGTCATAAACGGAGTATCTGTGGATATACCTACGGGCATAAGCTTTTTTGAGGATATTCTCGGAAGACCGCGCAGGGTCGATTATCCAAAACAGGACGACGAGTCTTATGATCTGCGACAGGTAAATTACACATGGGATAAGTTAGGACTGTGCTGTTATACAAAGGGCGGGACGGTCGTTTATTGCTTTGAAATAAGGCTCAACAAGGGCGATATAAGCCCCGAGCATTATCCCGCAGAGTTCTTTTCGGGAAAGCTTCTGATAAACGGCAAGGAGTGGCTGAAGGCGGTGAAAAACGCTCCGACTACGCCTATTGCTCTCGGCGAGCCCGAGTTTTTCAGAAAGCTTAAACTCGGACGTTACAGCGCGCTTGCGGAATACGTTGATTTCATGCAGGACGAAAAAACGCGCACGGAAAAGGACTTTACGACAATTTCGGTTCAGCTTGAATATGATTGAGGTGAACATTATGAAAAACATTGTAGTCATGGTGTCGGGCGGCGGCACGAATTTACAGGCGCTTATCGACGCGCAGACACGAGGAGAAATAAAGGGCGGTCATATAACCTGCGTCATTTCTTCCAGAGCCGACGCTTACGCTCTTGAAAGAGCGAAGAACGCGGGGATAAATACCGTTGTGCTTGCAAGAAAGGAATATCCCGACAGCAAGACCTACAGCAAGGCTGTTCTTGACGAACTCAACAGGCAGAAAGCCGACCTTGTAGTCCTCGCGGGATTTATGACGATACTCGACGAGTGCGTTACAAAGGCGTATCCGTATAAGATAATAAACGTTCACCCCGCGCTTATCCCGAGCTTTTGCGGCGAGGGATATTACGGGCTGAAGGTGCATGAGGCGGCGCTCAATTACGGCGTTAAGGTCTCGGGCGCGACGGTACATTTCGTAAACGAAAAAGCCGACGCGGGCGCGATAATCCTACAGGGAACGGTCGAAGTAAAGAGCGACGACACTCCCGAAATTCTCCAGCGCAGGATAATGGAAAACGTCGAGTGGAAATTATTGCCGAAAGCGGTCTCGCTGTTCTGCGAGGACAGGATAACCATTCGCGACGGAAAGGCTTATGTAGATGTGTGAGCGATGTTCACAGCTTAAACTTGTAAGCTGTTTTCATTCGCCGCGGGAGTATATGCAGACGGTGGAATATATCAAGGGGCTTATCTCAAGCGGCGATTTTTCGCTTGTTTCGGGAAACTGTCCGATCGACGAGGTAAAGGACGAAAATGGGAAGTTTGCTGACGATATAATTTATCATCTCATTCGCTGCAAAACTTGCGGGCAGGAATTTTCCTGCTGTGTAAACACCTATCGCGGCGGGGGAAGTTTTTCAAAAGGAAGATAACGTTATGAGCGACTATTCACTTCGCGAAAGCGAAAAATATTTCAACAGGCTTGAGGGCGTTTTAAATTCAAAACTTTTCGGCGGCAATTATCGCTTTGAAGCCAAGAACTCCGAAGAAGCATACGCCGAGCGCAGCGCAAAATATTTTGAGGAGCTGACGCTCGAAAACAATGTGTTTGCCGAGCTTGTCGATTCGGGGATAAGCTACGTTATGGATCTCCTCGACGAGCGCGGAGACGAGTTCGATTTGGGAGAGGACGTAGACGAGCTTGACAGAGAGGGATTTATAAGGCTCTGCGAGCCTGTTACCATCGTATTTGAGCCGAGCGAGGTCCTTGTAGAGGCGTTTGATCTTCCCATAGCGTTCAGCATTAAAATGCATCTTAGGGCAGTGCCCGACGAGCTTTTTGAAATGGCAATGACAGAACATAGAGCAATATACGTCGGAGAATACCGCGGCGTTTCTCCGTGGAACGACAAGTTGTTAAAGAAGAAGTGGAATTACATAGGAAAGTAAAAGGAGATAATTATGAACACTATTGAAAATGAACTCAACTCTCTCAGCTATCACGGCAGGGGAATAATTATCGGCAAGGCGGGCAACAACGCCGTTATCGCGTACTTTATCATGGGGCGCAGCGAGAACAGCCGCAACCGCGTTTTTGTTGAGGACGGCGAGGGAATACGCACGCAGGCTTTTGACGAGAGCAAAATGACCGACCCGCATCTTATAATCTACGCTCCCGTTCGCGTTCTGGGAAATAAGACGATAGTTACAAACGGCGACCAGACTGACACTATCTACGAACTTATGGACAAACAGCAGAGCTTTGAACAGTCTTTGAGAACGCGCGAGTTTGAGGACGACAAGCCCAATTACACTCCGAGAATTTCGGGCATTGTCCATCTTGAAAACGGCTCGATGAACTACGCGATGTCGATACTCAAAAGCGCGGACGGCGATCCCGATTCCTGCCGCAGATACACCTTCGCTTATTCCAACCCCAAGAGCGGCACGGGCAGCTTTATACATACCTATGCGGGCGACGAAATAAACGGCAGACTTCCGAGCTTTGAGGGCGAGCCGAAAGCTCTCGAAATTCCCGAAATGAGCCTTGATGATTTTACAAAGCTTGTTTGGGACAACCTTAATTCCGATAACAAGGTCTCACTTTTCACTCGATATATTGACCTTAAAACGGGCAAATTTGAAAGCAGAATTGTCAATAAGAATAAGTGAGGAGTATGGATAAGATCTTTTTCAAATACCACCCCGACCCGCTGAAAACGGGAATGTTCAAGAACGACAAGACCGTACAGTGCTATTGCTGTAAAGAGCAGACAAGCATTTATTATACAGGCCCGTTCTACTCGGAAGAAAACGTCGATTTCCTTTGCCCCGAATGTATTTCGAGCGGCTTTGCGGCGGAGGTCTTTAACGGGCAGTTTGTGGACGAAGCTTGTGTAGACGAGGTTTCCGACCCCGCAAAGCTTGACGAGCTGCTGCACAGAACTCCGAGCTACCAAGGTTGGCAGCAGGAGGACTGGTTTGCCTGCTGTGACGATTACTGCGCGTTTGAGGGTTATGTGACTTGGGAGGATATAGAGCGGCTCGGTATTGAAAAAGAGGTCGAGGAAACATATCGAGTCGACGTTTGTATGATTCCTTTTGAGGAAGCAAAGGAAATGCTCCAAAACGGCGAAGAGGGCTATCTTTTCACCTGTCTGCACTGCGGAAAGCATTATCTCAACATAGACGTTGACTGAGGAAGGAATACTGTTATGGAGCTTATATGTAAGGCAAGCGCGAAATACGCGCCGCTTATGAACGAAGTCTGCGAACCGCTTTTTGAGTTGTTAAGACAACAGTCTGCGCTTGAAAAGGAAATATTCGAGCGCGACGAACAGCTTGAAAGCGAAAAAGAAAAGGCGGGAATCCCCTCATATCAGACCGCTCCGGGCTGGAAAGAACTGATGAAAGAATACCGCGAGAGAATGTATTCTCTGCTAAAGCCAAACTGCACCGACAAACTGTTGTCGCGCGGTTATGCGGGGCAATACGGAAATCCGCAGAAGTTCGGCTATCTGAATGGGGACTGCGTTGTTGAATTTAAAATGCGCTATGCGGATAAAGCGAGCGTTGAAACGCATTACACAAAGGCAGGTCTTGCGCAAAAGCATAAAATCGTAATAAGACTAACAGACGGCAGATGGCTTGTTGACGAGTTATATTACGGCTTTGAAAAAGAAAAAAGCTGGCATAGCAGTGGATTTTAAGGAGGACAATATGAACGAACTGGAACTTAAATACGGCTGTAACCCAAATCAGAAGCCGTCAAGGATTTTTATGGAAAACGGCAAGGATCTGCCTATAGAGGTGCTTAACGGCAGACCGGGCTATATCAACTTTATGGACGCCTTTAACGGCTGGCAGCTTGTAAAGGAACTGAAAAAAGCAACGGGAATGCCCGCCGCAACTTCCTTCAAGCACGTTTCGCCCGCGGGCGCGGCTATAGGACTTCCGCTTTCGGAAACCCTCGCAAAAATATACTGGGTCGATGATTTAGGCGAGCTTTCGCCGCTTGCTTGCGCATATGCAAGAGCAAGAGGCGCTGACAGAATGTCAAGCTACGGCGATTTTATCGCGCTTTCGGACGTCTGCGACGCTTCTACCGCGAGAATTATAGCGCGCGAAGTGTCTGATGGCGTTATCGCTCCCGACTATGACAAGGACGCTCTTGAAATTTTAAAGTCCAAGAGAAAAGGAACATATAATGTCATAAAGATAGACCCCGATTATATCCCCGAACAGATCGAGCGTAAGCAGGTGTTCGGAATTACTTTTGAGCAGGGAAGAAACGAGCTTGTGATAAATGACGACCTTTTCGCGAATATCCCGACAAAGAACAAGGATATCCCAAAGGCGGCGCGCGACGACCTTGCGCTTGCGCTTATCACGCTTAAATATACACAGTCAAACTCCGTCGCATACGCTTCGGGCGGTCAGGCGATAGGCATAGGCGCAGGACAGCAGTCTAGAATACACTGCACGCGCCTTGCGGGAACAAAGGCTGACAACTGGTATTTAAGGCAATCTCCCACAGTCATGGAGCTTCAGTTTGTAGACGATATACGCCGCGCAGACCGCGACAACGCGATCGACCTCTACATCGGCGACGACTATATGGACGTTCTCGCAGACGGTGCATGGCAGAAGATATTCAAGGTAAAGCCCGAAGTATTTACCCGTGAGAAAAAGCGCGAGTGGCTCGACACAATGAAAGGAACGGCATTAGGCTCCGACGCGTTTTTCCCGTTCGGCGACAACATAGAGCGCGCTCACAAAAGCGGCGTTATGTATATCGCACAGCCCGGCGGCTCTATCCGCGACGACAACGTTATTGAGACCTGCGATAAATACGGCATAGCGATGGCGTTTACAGGCATAAGACTTTTCCACCATTGATCTGTTGTACATTCAAAAGCGGCGGAGCGTTTCGCCGCTTTTAAGGTTTTTATTCCCGAACGGCGAAGGAGAAAGAAAATGCGAAACCTGAAAGTGTTTATTTCCTATAACGGCGCGGATTATCACGGTTTTCAGCGCCAGGACAACGCCCTCACCGTTCAGGAGGTCGTAGAAAATGCGCTCGGAAAGCTCTTGCAAACAGCGCCGCCCGTTATATACGGCTGTTCAAGGACAGACGCGGGAGTTCACGCAAGGCGCTTTTGCTTTAATGTCAAGATTGAAAACAACATTCCCTGCGGCGGCTTTGTAAAAGGCTTAAATGCGCTTCTGCCCGACAATATTGCGGTATTATCCTGCGAAGAAGCCGACGGCGACTTTCACGCGCGTTTCTGCACAAAAGCCAAGGAGTATGTTTATCTTATAAATAACAAGCCTCTCCGCGATGTTTTTCTTCCCGCTTATCATTATCCGCTCCCGCTCAATATTGAGAAAATGAGAGAAGCGGCAAAACTGTTTTTGGGCGAGCATGACTTTGCGGCATTCTGCCGCGCGGAGGGCAAAAAGCGGGTAAATTCAACGGTAAGAACGGTCTATTCTCTTTCGGTGGAAAATGCCGAGGGAATTGTGGAAATAAAGATAAAAGGAAACGGCTTTTTATACAATATGGTGAGAATAATCGCAGGCACTCTCGTTTATATAAGCGAGGGAAAGAGAACGCTTTCGGACATAGAAAATGCCCTTAAAACAGGCGACCGCGAGCTTGCGGGAATGACTCTCCCGCCCTGCGGACTTTATCTGAATGAGATTTTTTATTAGCACTTGACTTATAACATACATTTGTGGTATAATAAATAAGATAAGGTTATATTTGGGGAAATATATTCAGACTGTATATAAAGCCCCATCTGCGTTGTATGGTTATCCGCCAAAGCGGATGACACGGTCACATGCAACAGCCACAAAGGCTAGTTGCAGTAACGCTTCAGCGTTGTACGCAAAGCGTCCAATGCGTGCATACTGGGACTTTCTATACAGTCTGAAACTTGACTTTTTATACAGAATGTATATTATCGGGGAATGGCGGTGGTTCTTTACGGAAAATAATGACAACAAAAAAGTCGATTTAAAAGAAGTTATAAAAAAGAAAAAACAAAAAACGTTTATTATAAGGACAATTGTCGTTGCGGTCGTTGCTGTGGCGATAGTTCTTGTTGTGGTGAACTGGGAGAAGATAATAGCCCCGTTCCATGATATAGCGGTAAACGCGGGAAAGGGCGGCTTTCCCGTGGAGCTTCCGGGAAGTACGTCCTATGTTATGGACAGTCTGGGGGATAATTTCTATCTTCTGACGGATACCTATGTCTATACATTTACCGACGAGGGCGGTCAGATAGCAAGCATACAGCACGGCTTCAGAGAGCCCAGCGTTGTTTCGGGCGACAAGCGCCTGCTCGTTTTCGACAAGAACGGAAAGGGCTTTAAGGTCTATTCCAGAAACGAAGAAGTATATTCAAAGACGCTCGATGATACTATAGTTTTCGCGGCAATAGGCAAAAACGAGCGCTCCGCTGTAGTAACAACTGCTTCTCGTTATTCAAACTATCTGTGCGTCTTTAATGACGAGGGAAAACAGATCTTCCGCTATGCGTCGCCTACCGAAAGAATAATGCAGGTGTGCTTTTCCGATGATGAAAATTATGTTTATCTAACGGTAGTAGGAGAGAAAAACGGCGAGTTTATCACAGAAGTTATGTGCTTTGATATAACCAAAGAACAGGACGCTCTCTGGAGACAGAGCATAGGAAACGTTCTGCCGTATTCCCTCGAATGCTGCCCCGACGGGATATATGGCGTAACGGAAAACGGCTTGTTTTTACTGAATGCTTCGGACGGAACAGTTAAAGCTCAGAATACGTTTTCAAAGGCCGTTATGGGCATAGGCAAAACCAAAGGAGAAAGAATAATTTTCTTCCGTGATACAGCCGTTAACGGACAGACGGCTGTCGTATACAATGATGACCTTTCCGCAAAAAACAGCAAGTCATTTTCCGAGCTCTCGTCATTTGATGTAAACGGCGGAGTGCTTTATGTGCTTTCGGGAAATAAGCTCACGGCTTATTCAAATTCACTTCAGAACGAAAAGGTATACGACCTTGATGATGATTATTCAAAAGTGAAGATAATAGGAGATCATGCGTATCTTCTTGGTTATAACCGTGTTCAGCGGATATCCCTGTAAGGAGTGAAAAATGGGACAGGAGTTTGCATTTATATTTGATATAATAATAATCGCGCTGTTGGTTGGACTTACGTTTGCGGGAGCAAAAAAGGGCTTTGCAAAGGTAATTCTCGAAATGTCTGCGCTGTTGATCTCGGTCTTTTGCGCATTTACGTTCAGTGCGCCGCTGGCGGATCAGATATATTCGGGCGTAGTAGAAAAGCCTGCCGAAGAGTTTCTTGACAGCAAAACGGAAGAGTTCGACGACTTTCTGAATGTCGATTATTTCGGCGGAGCAGAGCTTGCATTTGAAAATGTAAAAATAGACGGAATATATTCCTCGGCAATGGAACCCGATTATGAGGGAACAAATACCGCCATTATCGACCTTACAAACAAGACCGTCGACCTTTCTGAAACGGGGCTTGAAGAAACAGACCTTTCTTTTTTCGGAATTGAAAAGGGAAGCGACCTCTCCGATGTCTCGATAAAAACAGTCGAGTTCAGCGCTGAAGATGAGAAAAAATACGGCGTCGGTATGCTCATAGCCGCGCATTATATTGCTTCCTGCTCTGTCAGCAGCGGAGCAGCCGAGCCCGTCGGAAACCTTTTAAACGAGCTTTCAAAGTTTCTTCCGCCCGAGTTTATTTCGGGAACATCGGGCGTTACCGTGTCCACAATACGCGGAGTTGTCCTTGCAATGCTCGAAACAAAGCAAACGGCAAAGTCCGCTATAATGAGCGGGATAATAGAGCCGTATTGCACGATAATTATCAGGACAATATTGTTTATGGTGATATTTATTCTTGCTATGGTCGTGCTTAATCTTATCATAAGATTTGCGGGAGTTATAAACAAGATCCCCGTTCTGGGACAGGCAAACAAACTGCTCGGAGGAGTTGCGGGATTTTGCGAGGGAGCGGCTGTCGTTCTGATAATATGCGTTATAACGAGGCTAATTGTTTCGCTCTGCGGCGACACCGCGATACTTTTCAACGAAGCGTCTATCGACAGCACGTTTTTATTCAGGCATATTTACAATTTTGATTTCATTAGTTTTTGACAAAGGCAAGGTGATTTTTTATGATGATGTGTTCGCGCTGTAAAAAGCGTCCTGCGGTTTTGTTTATTTCGACAATGGGCACACAAGGGCGCAAGGACGAGGGTCTGTGCCTTCAATGCGCAAGCGAGCTTAATCTTCCACAGATGAAGGAATTTATGGAAAAATGGGGAATAAACGAAGACGAAGTAAAGGAAGCAATTGATCAGGCGTTTGACGAAAACGGCACGCTTAAGCCCGATGCGCTATCGGGGCTTTTTGACGCTAAAGATGAAAACGAAGAAGATCTGCCAGAACCGCCCGAAGCAGACGACAGCGGAGAAGACGACCTATTCGAGCGCGGCGGCGCAGGAACAATGCCGAATTTTCTGAAAAACCTTTTCGGAAATTCCGATAGTTCCGACAAAGATGAAACCGAAGAAAAGCGGTCAAAAAGGAAACAGGAAAAAACCGACAAAAGGCGCAAATGCCTGGAAACCTTCTGCACAAACCTTACGCGCCGTGCAAAAGAAGGAAAGATAGACAGGATAGTCGGACGCGAAAAGGAGATATACCGCGTTTTGCAGATATTGTCCAGAAGAACAAAGAACAACCCCTGTCTTATAGGTGAACCCGGAGTAGGCAAAACCGCTATTGCCGAGGGCATTGCGCTGAAACTTGCAAGCGGAGACGTCCCTTTTAGGCTTCAGGGAAAGGAATTATACCTGCTGGATCTTACGGCGCTTGTTGCGGGAACTCAGTTTCGCGGACAGTTTGAGAGCCGCGTTAAAAACCTCATAGACGAGGTGAAGAACGCGGGAAACGTTATGCTGTTCGTAGACGAGGTGCATAATCTCGTTGGAACGGGCGGCGACAGCGAGGGCTCTATGAATGCCGCGAATATCTTCAAACCCGCGCTTTCGAGGGGAGAATTGCAAGTTATAGGCGCTACAACGTTTTCCGAATACAGAAAGCATATCGAAAAGGACAGCGCGCTTGAGCGCCGCTTCCAGCCCGTAACTGTAAACGAGCCGACAATTGACGAAACCATTGAACTTATCGGCGGCATAAAGCAGTATTATGAAGAACATCACAAAGTCCGCGTTTCAGACGAGATAGCTAAAATGTGCGTTCTCTTGTCCGAGCGCTATATAAACGACAGATTCCTGCCCGACAAAGCGATAGACCTGCTCGACGAGAGCTGCGCCTGCGCTTCGCTCGGAAACAGCAGCATAACGGAGTATGAAAAACTCAAAAAGTTGCTTGATTTCCAAAAAGCCGAGGAGAGCAAGCTCGCCGAGGACAGCAACATAGATTACGAGCGTCTCGCAAGGCTGAAGACAGATATCGCGCAGAATGAGCAGAAGCTCGGAGAATTAAAGGCGGAAGCCGCAAAAGCGGAAGTTACTCTCGACGATCTTTCAAAGGTAATAGAGCTTTGGACGGGTATCCCCGCAAACAAGATCCGCGAAACAGAGTTTAAGAGAATGGCGTCTCTCGAGGACAGCCTGAAGGCAAAAATAATCGGACAGGACGAGGCTTGCGAGCTTGTCGCAAAGGCGATAAAGCGCACGAGAGTACAGCTTTCAAACCGCCGCAGACCTGCTTCGTTTATATTTGTAGGACCGACGGGCGTCGGAAAAACAGAGCTTGTAAAAGTTCTTGCACAGGAAATGTTCGACACGGTAGACCCGCTGATAAGGCTCGATATGTCAGAGTATATGGAAAAGCACAGCGTGTCAAAGATAATAGGTTCGCCTCCCGGATACGTAGGCTATGACGAAGCGGGACAGCTCACCGAGCGCGTCCGCAGAAAGCCTTATTCTGTCATTCTCTTTGACGAGATAGAAAAAGCCCACCCCGATGTTATGAACATTCTTCTGCAAATTCTCGACGAGGGAAAGATAACCGATTCACAGGGCAGAAATGTGAGCTTTGAAAATACCATAATCGCAATGACCTCAAACGCGGGTTCTTCAAACGGAATGAACGGCGTAGGCTTTGCAAAGTCGGTTGACGATATGAGCAAAGAGCGCGCTATGAAAGGGCTGCGCGATTTCCTGCGCCCCGAATTTATGGCAAGAGTAGACGAGATAGTCTGCTTCTCTCCGCTAAGCGAGGAAAGCTATGCGAAAATAGCAAAGCTCAATCTCGAAGAACTCAGAGAGCCGCTTTCGGAAAAGAAACTCGAGCTTGATATTGCTGATGAAGTTTACGCTGTTGTTGCGAAAAAAGCGTTTGGCGGAAAGTTCGGCGGGCGCGATATACGCCGCGTTATACGTTCGGAAATCGAGGACAAGATAGCTGAGCTTCTTGTTGAAAACAGCGACGAACACTATAGCTCCGTAAAGATCACCACAAACGGCGACGAGATAAAAGTGGAGCTTGTAAAATGAGCGTAGTGCTTATTACGGGCGGAACGGGCGCGATAGGCTCGGCGCTTATTGAGGAGTTTTCAAAAACGGACGACGTTGTTTTCACTTACAATAAGAACGCCAAAAAAGCCGCGGAGCTTTCGGAAAGTTTGCACTGTAAAGCGATCCAAGCGGACGTGTCCGATATGAACTCCGTGAGAAGCGCTGTAGAAGCTGTTCTAAACGAATTTTCGCATATCGACATCCTCGTAAATAACGCGGGCATTTCGCTTATAAAGCCGTTTACGGACATTTCCGAAGCAGAATGGGAAGAACAGCTTTCCGTAAATCTTTCGGGAGTTTTCCGAATGACAAAAGCTGTCGTTCCAAGTATGATAAAGCGAAAGAGCGGCGCGGTGGTAAATATTTCCTCGGTATGGGGAGTACACGGCGCGTCGTGCGAATCGCCTTATTCCGCGGCAAAGGCGGGGGTAATAGGATTTACGAAAGCGCTTGCAAAAGAACTCGGACCTTCGGGCATAACCGTAAACGCCATAGCTCCGGGAGTTATAGAAAGTCCCATGAACAGCAGCCACCTCTCTGATGAGGAACTTTTGGCGCTTTGCGGTGAAACTCCGCTCGGACGTTTGGGAAAGCCCATTGAAGTCGCAAAGGCAGTCCGCGCTGTCGCGGAAAATAAGTTTATAACAGGGCAGACGCTCGGAGTAGACGGCGGGTTTTATTGAGGGAGTTTGTCAAAATATACAAATGTGACTACTAAAAGTTGAAAAAAGTTGTGAGATAATTTTTCGGCAATTTTGCGATAATTTATTGAATTATTCGTGAAAATATTGTATAATTGTTATGTATTTTAAGTAAGTAAATTAAAGGAGTATTTTATGAACAATGCGTTGATTTTGATGTCTGAAAACGCAATTGACAGGATACAGGGTCTTGGCGACGCAAAGCTCCAGTTAGGCGACCCCGATTATTGGAGCTCTGTCGGCATTATCGCATTGACGGGCATTTTGGTCGTTTTCCTGATACTCGCGATACTTATCTTTATCTTCTGGCTCATGGGCACTATCTTCAAGGTTGTAGACAAGTCCAAGAAAACAAGAGCCGAAGCTAAGAAGAAAGCCGAAGCAGAAAAGAACGCCGCGAGCGCACAGGCTGCCGCCTTACAGACCGAACAGGCTGAAGAGGCTGTAGCGGAAGAAGAAAGCGACGACGAAGAAATTGTCGCGGTAATAAGCGCGGCTATCGCTGCATACACGGAGCAGGGCTTTACGATAAAGAGCATAAGAAAGCGCAGTTCGGCGCGTTCTGCTTGGAGTACCGCAGGTATAAGCGAAAATACCCGTCCGTTCTGACGGCGAAAGGAACTGAAATATGGAAATATTTACTGACACACTCAGAAGTCTGATAGATACTTCGGGCTTCGCTGCGTTCACCTGGCAGAACGGCGTTATGATACTGCTGTCGTTCGTGCTGTTTTATCTTGCGATAGTAAAGCAGTATGAGCCGCTGCTTATGCTTCCGATAGCGTTCGGTATGCTGTTGACAAATATCCCGCTCACGGGACTTTACACCCCCGAGTTGTGGGATCCCGCCACAAACCCGTATTATGCTCCCGAATATATAGAAGACGGGGCGAATATACTTGTACAGTTCACAAAAGAAACCAGCCTCGATTATGGGCGTGTATTGCATGACGGCGGGCTTTTGGATATGCTGTATCTGGGAGTTAAGCTCCAGATCTATCCGCCGCTTATATTCCTCGGCATCGGCGCGATGACAGACTTCGGTCCCCTTATCGCAAACCCCAAGAGCTTCCTGCTAGGAGCGGCGGCGCAGGGCGGTATCTTCTTTACATTTCTCGGCGCTTGTATGCTGAATATGACGGGCATTGCGGACTTTACTCTTAAAGAAGCCGCTTCAATTGCAATAATCGGCGGTGCTGACGGTCCTACGGCTATTTACCTCACATCGAAACTTGCTCCGCAGTTGCTTGGTTCAATAGCTGTCGCTGCATATTCGTATATGGCGCTTGTTCCTGTAATACAGCCGCCCATTATGAGAGCGCTCACAACAAAGAAAGAACGCGCGGTCAAGATGGGACAGCTCCGCGAGGTATCGAAGCTCGAAAAGGTCGTATTCCCGATAGCCGTAACCGTAATAGTTGCGCTTATCGTTCCGTCGGCTGCGCCGCTTGTCGGCATACTGATGTTCGGAAACCTGATGAAAGAATCGGGCGTCTGCGACAGACTAGTTAAAACAGCCACAAACGAGCTTATGAACATAATTACGATATTCCTCGGAGTTACTGTCGGTGCAACAGCGGTCGCGGAAAACTTCCTGAGTTGGAAGACTATCTTCATAATCATTCTCGGCCTTATCGCGTTCTGTGTTGGAACGGCGTGCGGCGTCCTCCTTGGAAAGCTTATGTACCTCATCTCGGGAAAGAAGATAAATCCGCTTATCGGTTCGGCGGGAGTTTCTGCTGTACCTATGGCGGCGCGTGTATCGCAGAAAGAGGGCGCGAGAGAAAACCCCTCGAACTTCCTGCTTATGCACGCTATGGGTCCGAATGTTGCGGGAGTTATCGGCTCGGCAGTTGCCGCAGGCGTTCTCCTCTCTATTCTCGGATAATTGTTGAATAGCAGAACAAATAAAAGGCAAGAGATTTTGCTCTTGCCTTTTTATATAATTGACATCGGTTGAATATGAAAGGAGTAATTTATTATGAGCGGAACCATCACAGTAAAAGGCGTAGGACGAGTAAAAACGTCTCCCGACTATGTAGTTATTTCAATGAACATAATATCAAAGAACAAAAGCTACGAGGCGGCAGTAGACGGCGCGAACCGTCGCATTGAGCTTCTCGAAAAGTCGCTTAGTTCGGCAGGCTATGAAAAAGGCAGCCTTAAAACACTTGATTTCTCGGTAAATACAGTCTATGACAATATAGAGGAAAACGGGCAGTATAAGCGCGTGTTCGGGGGATATTCCTGCGCATATGACTTGAAGCTGTCGTTTGATCTCAGCGCCGAAGCGCTTGCAAAAACTTTGAACGCCATTGTAAACAGCGGGGCAGACGCTGAATTTTCTATCACATTCACGGTAAAAGAACCCGAAAAGATATCCGAGAAGCTCCTTGCTTCAGCGACTGAAAACGCAAGAGGAAAAGCCGAGATCCTCTGCAAGGCTTCGGGAAAGGAACTCGGAGAGCTTGTGTCGGTTGTGTATAACTGGGGAGAAATAAACGTTGTTTCCGACAGCAATTATAGGTTAATGCGAGCGGAAGCTGTTCCGATGGCTTCTGTCCCCGAGTTCACGCCCGATGACATTACTTCGAGCGATACGGTCACATTTGTCTGGGAGATAGACTAAATTCATTCCAATACAAAAAAGCGCCCGGCTTTTAGAGATAAGATGTTAGAGGTAAGAGGTAAGAACTGATTATCAAATCAAGTTTTTTATTTGAAGTTTTTATAGCCTAATTTATTTTAATACAAAAAAAGCGCCCTCCGAAAACAGAGGGCAATTTTTTGTTCCCTTTTCAAATAAACCGAAATGCTCGGAAATTATTTGAACAAGTTTTAGTTAAAATAACTGTTCAGCAAGCCCTCAAAAGAGTCCGCCGTGTTTTCTTCTTTTACAACTTCATAACAATACGCAATAGACAAAAGCATATATTTCATATATTTCCCACCTTTCTCTTGTTGTTCTGCACATAAGCGCTTTATGTATTGTCCGTTTGCTCTCTGTGTTTATTTACGGAGCAGTTTTTATATATCGGACAAGGCGCTCTCTATATATAAGCAAGTCGGAGCTTTTCGCTCTCTTTTTCCTTGCACTTACATTCTATCACCGTTTGACGGATTTGTCAATAGCTGAACCGTGATTTTGGTGATATTCTACAAAAACGTTATATGTTTTTCTGATTTGGTGAAATTTTTTATATATTTTGTGTAGTTTTTTCTGCCGAAAAACGCCGCGTACATTTTAGAAGTTTAAATCACAAAATAAATTCCTGTTAGTTTAACAGCTTAAAAATGTTCAACTATATAAAAGTCAATTCTTTGTCTTGACATTTTTTTCAATATGTAGTATAATAAAAGCGTAGTATTTACAAGCACATCATATGCTGTAAAGCAAATTAAAGGAGGACAAAGATATGGGACTTACTTTGACGGAGAAAATAATAAAGGCGCATATTGTGGACGGGGAAATGATAAAGGGAACAGAAATAGGTCTTAAAATAGACCAGACCCTTACTCAGGACGCCACGGGCACAATGGCTTATCTTCAGTTTGAGGCAATGGGCGTTGACCGCGTAAAGACGGAGCGTTCGGTGGCGTATATCGACCACAATACCCTTCAGAGCGGTTTTGAAAATGCCGACGACCACCGCTTTATAGGCTCGATAGCTAAAAAGCACGGGATCTGGTTTTCGCGCCCCGGAAACGGCATTTGCCATCAGGTTCATCTCGAGCGCTTCGGAAAACCCGGAAAGACCCTTATCGGCTCTGACAGCCACACCCCTACGGGCGGCGGAATAGGTATGCTCGCTATGGGCGCGGGCGGACTTGACGTTGCGGTTGCAATGGGCGGCGGCGCCTATTACATAACAATGCCGAAAGTCGTAAAGATAAACCTTTCGGGAAAGCTGGGCGACTGGGTTTCGGCAAAGGACGTTATCCTTGAAGTTCTCCGCAGATTGTCCGTAAAGGGCGGCGTAGGAAAAGTTATGGAATACTGCGGCGAGGGAATAAAGAGCCTTTCCGTGCCCGAGCGCGCTACAATTACAAATATGGGCGCGGAACTTGGAGCTACCACTTCTATCTTCCCGTCTGACGAAACGACGCTCGCTTTCCTTAAAGCGCAGGGCAGAGAAGAAGATTATGTCGAGCTTTCTGCTGATGCAGATGCGGTTTATGATGAAGAAGTCGACATCGACCTTTCAAAGCTCGTGCCGCTTGCGGCTTGTCCTCATTCTCCCGACAACGTAAAGTCTGTCGAGGAAATCGGGCAGATAAAGATAGACCAGGTATGCATAGGCTCTTGTACAAACAGCTCTTTGCAGGACATGAGAAAAGTCGCTCATATCCTCAAAGGAAAGACGGTTCACCCCGATGTATCGCTCAGCATTGCTCCCGGCTCTAAGCAGGTATTTAACCAGATAGCCGAAGAGGGAACTCTTTCGATTTTAATTGCGGCAGGAGCAAGGATACTCGAAAGCGCGTGCGGTCCTTGTATAGGTATGGGACAGTCGCCTAATTCAAAGGGCGTTTCTCTGCGTACATTCAACCGTAACTTCCTCGGAAGAAGCGGCACAAAAGACGCGGAAGTTTACCTTGTATCTCCCGAAACGGCTGCTGTTTCGGCGCTTACGGGCGTATTTACCGACCCGCGCACTATAGGCGAAATGCCGCCTTATGTAATGCCCGAGAGATTTTTGATAAACGACAATATGGTAGTTGCTCCCGCTTCTGTAGAAGAAGCGCCGAGCGTTGAGATACTGCGTGGACCGAACATAAAGCCGTTCCCCATAAACAAACCGCTTTCGGAGAGCATTGAAAGCGCCGTTACTCTCAAAGTCGGCGACAATATCACCACCGACCACATTATGCCCGCGGGCGCGAAGATACTGCCGTTAAGGTCTAATATCCCCGCTATCTCGGAGTATTGCTTTACGGTATGCGACGAAACATTCCCGAAGCGTGCGAAAGAGGCGGGAACGTCTATAATCGTCGGCGGCTCGAACTACGGACAGGGTTCTTCGAGAGAACATGCCGCGCTTGCTCCGCTGTATCTCGGAGTTAAGGCTATAATCTGCAAGAGCTTTGCGAGAATACACCGCCAGAACCTTATAAACAACGGCATTCTCCCGCTTGAATTTGCAGACGAAAGCGATTATGACAAGATAGAGCAGGGCGACGAGATAGTGATTGCGAATATCCGCGAAATTGTAAAGAACGGCGGAAAGATTATCGTTGAGGATAAGACAAAGGGCTTTTCGTTTGAAGCAAAGTGCGAGCTTTCCGAGCGCGGAAAAGGCATGATGCTCGCGGGTGGACTGCTTAATTTCACAAAAGAGACTAAGTAAACATAAACCGCTTTATGAACAACTATCATAACTACCTTAGCATAGTGCCCGAGCACAAAGGCTACAGCTATCTCGACACTCTCCCCGAAGTGAAAAACAGGTTCAAGCTCCCGCTTGATGCAGGAGAAAAGGTCGTCTTTACGGCGAAGAACGTAGATTTCACCACCGAAACGGGCAGAGGTCTGGGCGTAGGTTCAAGGCTTACGCTTACAAACAGGCGGCTCGTCGTTGATAACGGCTTGGGCGTTTGGACGGTAGATGTTCCCGAGGAAGTCAGAGCCTGCTATATAAAGGATGCGAACGTTCATTCAATTGCGCTCGACCTTTATGATGAGATAGTCTGCGGCGATGATGAACATCCGATAGTTATGACAGGTTTTGTTTTTATGTTCAGCCCAAAGGACGAAGCGAGGTTTATGGAAATAATGAACAATTTTAGGTAAGGACAGGAACCATGAACTTTTTAAAGATAAATGTCGAAAACGAGCGTATGTTCAAAGCGGGAAAGTTTGACGGAATGAAGTCGGAGTATATAAAGGACTACACTCCGACCGAGCGCAGCCGCACAGCTCCGTTCAAGCTTTCGGAAAACCTTGTAAAGCAGACAACTATTGCTTGCGTTATTGACAACAGCTCAAAGCACTGCGTTGTTCTTAATTTTGCAAGCGCCTATCACCCCGGCGGAGGTTATCTCACGGGTGCAAGAGCGCAGGAGGAGAGCCTTTGCCGAGCAAGCGGGCTGTATTACACTTTGCGCGAAATGACGGCATTTTACGAAGACAACAAGCGCGGCGGCGTTGAATACACCGACGGAATGATCTATTCGCAAAATGTTCTTGTTGTCCGCGACGACAGGGGAAACGCGCTTAAAGAACCGATAAAGTGCGATTTTCTGACCGTTCCCGCCGTCAACCGCAACAAGGCTAAATCCATTCCCCGCGAGCAGACAAACCTCACCATGGAGCGCAGGATAAACAAGATAGTGTCATTCTGCGCGGAAACGGACTGCGAGGTCGCTGTTCTGGGAGCGTTCGGCTGCGGAGTGTTCGGAAATGACAGAAACGAGATACTTCCTATGTTTGAGCGCGCAATAAACAAATTCGGCGGCGATAAGAAATACATTTTCGCAATACCTTGAAAAAATCAGACTGTAGATAAAGCCCCATCTACGTCGTATGGTTATCCGCTAAAGCGGATAACACGGTAACATGCGGCAGGCACAAAGCCTAGCCGCAGCCACGCTTCAGCGTTGTACGCGAAGCGTTCAATGCGGTATCTGGGACTTTCTCTACAGTCTGAAGCAGGACTTTTATACAGTCTGAAAATAACAAAGGCGTTATTTAAATAAAATCAATTTAAAAAAAGAAAGGAAGGCAAACCAAATGGAAAAAATTCAGATGAAGACCCCGCTCGTCGAAATGGACGGCGACGAAATGACAAGGGTCATGTGGAAGATGATAAAGGATATTCTCATTCTTCCGTATATCGACCTTAAAACCGACTATTACGATCTGGGGCTTGTCCACAGAAACGAAACGGACGACCAAGTGACAATCGACAGCGCGAACGCTACAAAGAAGTACGGCGTTGCTGTAAAATGCGCGACAATAACCCCCAACGCGCAGAGAGTAGAGGAGTATAAGCTCAAAGAGATGTGGAAGTCGCCAAACGGCACTATCCGTGCTATTCTCGACGGAACAGTATTCAGAAAGCCCATTCTCGTAAAGGGCATAACTCCCTATATCCCCACCTGGACGAAGCCTATTACTATCGCCCGTCACGCATACGGCGATATCTACAAAAACACCGAGCTTAAAGTAGAAAAAGGCTCAAAGGCTGAAATCGTAGTTACAAATCCCGACGGAAGCGAGACCCGCGCGCTTATTCACGACTTCAAGTCCTCCGACGGTATCGTTCAGGGCGTTCATAATCTTGATAATTCAATAGCGAGCTTTGCGAGAGCGTGCTTCAACTACGCTCTAGACGCAAAGGAAACTCTCTGGTTCGCTTCAAAGGACACGATCTCAAAAACCTACGACCACCGCTTTAAAGACATTTTCGCCGAGATCTACGAAAATGAATACAAGGCAAGGTTCGAGGCTGCGGGAATTGAGTATTTCTACACGCTCATTGATGACGTTGTAGCGAGAGTTGTACGCTCCGATGGCGGATTTATTTGGGCTTGTAAGAACTATGACGGCGACGTTATGAGCGATATGCTTGCTACTGCTTTCGGCTCGCTCGGACTTATGACGAGCGTTCTTGTTTCTCCCGACGGAAAGTACGAATACGAAGCCGCTCACGGAACGGTGACCCGCCATTATTACAAATACCTAAACGGCGAAAAGACCTCTACAAACCCCATAGCTACCATTTTCGCTTGGAGCGGCGCGCTGAGAAAGCGCGGCGAGCTCGACAATATCCCCGAGCTTATGAGATATGCGGACAAGCTCGAAAAGGCTTCGATACAGACAATGGAAGACGGCGTTATGGACAAGAACCTTTCCACAATGTCAAAGCTTGAAAACAAGCGCGTTGTAGATACCGAAACGTTCTTAAACGAAATAAACGAGCGTCTTAAAGCAATGATGTAATTTAATTAAGTGCAGCGCCGCGCTTTTTACAGCGCGGCGTTTTGCCTTTTCAAAGCGGCGTTATGAAACGAGCTGAAGCTCGTAAAAATGTGAAAGTATCTCCTCGAATGTCTTGTTGTTTGTTGCGAGAATGTTTGCGGCATTGAGGCTCATTCCCGCATTGTCGCCATATCCCTTACAGCGAAAATAAAACGTTTCTTCGCGGTACTCTGCGGATATGGCTTCGCTTCTGAGGTCAAGAGCCGAGCGTATCTCTGCTCCCGAAAGTTTTTTGCTGAGCAATTCTATCGAAACCAGCCCGCCGTATTCGTCGTAAACGGGGTTTGAAAACCATTTTTCCTGCGGCTTATCCGCAATGTTTATGACCGAAAAGGCGCTTAAGATCTCGTTTTCGGTAAAGGCGCGCTCCGTAAGATATCCCTTTGCGAGAGCGTCTTCGGGCAGTTCTTTCGACGGCATAAAGGGTAGCTCTCTGGTCTTTCCGCTCGATATGGCGCACATTTTGATTTTGACAGGCTCTTTGTCATTTGCAAGATAACGGTGCGAAGCAAGCTTTATCGCGCTCTGCACAAGCTTTCTGTCCGAAAGTTTTACGGCTGTGTCGGTATATGAAACGAACGGAAACTCGTCGCTGACGGTAAAGTCGGCTATGGAAAAGCGGTTTTTGTCATTAAGCTCCGCAAGAGCGTTTGTGTTAAAAACAACTGCCATTGCCGCTAAGGTCTGTTCTTCGTAGATATTCCCCGTTTTCGGCATCATACCGCAGATACAGCCTTCGATAAAATTATCAAAGCTCATCTGCTCTATTCTGTCAGTATCGCTTATGTAAACTGACACGCTTTTGGGAAACAAAGAGCTTTCGGTATTATCGACGGTAATATCCGAAATAACGGCAAAGACCGAAGCCGCAATAATTGCCGCGCAGACTAAGGCAAGAATTATTTTTTTGGGCATTGCAATACTCCTTTTAATTGCACTTGACAAGCAGTGCCGAATGGTGTATAATAGAATAGCAGACTGTATATAAAGCCCCATCTGCTGCGTCAACGGCACTACGGCAGGCACAAAGCCTAGCCGTAGCACCGTTTCAGCGTTGTACGCGAAGCGTTCAATGCGTGCATACTGGGACTTTCTATACAGTCTGAAACTTGACTTTTTATTCAGACTGATAGAATAGTATAATATAAAATGGAGTGATAGTGTTATGGACAAACTGGAACATCTTAAATCAACCGAAGAATTAAAGAAAATGTGCGAAGAATTTTGCAAGAACAGCGTTATCAGCACAGACCTTATAAACAAGTTCGGCGTTAAGCGCGGACTTAGAAACCCCGACGGTTCGGGCGTTCTCGCGGGAATAACGAACGTCTGCTGCGTTCACGGCTATGTAATAAGCGAGGGCGACAAGCAGCCCATAGAGGGCGAGCTTATCTACCGCGGATATAATATCCGCGACATAGTAAACGGCGCAAAGAAAGACAACCGCTACGGCTATGAAGAAGTCGTTTACCTTCTGCTTTTGGGAAAGCTCCCGACGAAAAGCGAGCTTCAGTCTTTTTCAAAACTTATAGCAGAGTATCGCGAGCTTCCGCTTTATTTCATAGAGGACGTAATAATGCGCAATCCCTCGCCGAATATCATGAATAAAATGCAGCAAGCGGTGCTTACGCTTTACAGCTATGACAGCGACCCCGAAAACAGCTCTCCCGAAGTGGAGATGCTTCAGGCGCTTTCTGTCATTTCAAAGCTCCCCGCAATAATGGTAGCTTCTTATCAGGCACTTCGCCGTTTTTATCATAACGACAGCATGGTAATGCACCAGATAAATAAAGAAGAGAGCCTAGCGGAGAGTATCCTTTCTACATTACGCGACGACCGCGCCTATACTCCCGAAGAAGCGAAGCTTTTGGACCTTTGCCTTATGCTCCACGCAGAACACGGCGGCGGAAACAACTCTACATTCACCTGCCGCACGGTATCGTCTTCGGGCACTGACGCTTATTCGGCATATGCGGCGGCGATAGGTTCTCTAAAGGGTCCTCGCCACGGCGGAGCAAATATAAAGGTCATGCAGATGCTTGACGCCGTAAAGGACGGCGTAAAAGACTGGAACGATGATGAAGAAGTCGAGAATTTCCTGCATAAAATAATACGGAAAGAGGCGGGCGACGGCTCGGGACTTATCTACGGAATGGGTCACGCGGTTTATACATTGTCCGACCCGCGTGCTGTTATTCTTAAAAAGAACGCAATGGAGCTTGCAAAGGGCAGCGAGTTTGAAGCCGAATTTAAGCTCCTCGACAGCATTGAGCGCATAACTCCGAAAGTCTTTGCGGAAGAACGCGGTGACATTAAGAATATATGTGCAAATGTGGATATGTATTCGGGACTTGTCTATAAAATGCTGAAGATCCCCGTTGAAATGTATACCGCGCTGTTTGCCTGCGCGAGAATGGCGGGCTGGTGCGCGCACAGAATGGAAGAAATGATAAACGGAAAGCGCATAATCCGCCCCGCTTATAAGGCTATAAATCTTAACAAGAAATACATTCCGCTAAACGAGAGGTAATAAACATATGACTAAAAACGGCAGGATATCGGCTTTCGCGCTTATCGCGGGGATCGTTCTTTGCGTTGCCGCAAGAACCATTGGAATATTGTCCTTTACCGATATGAAAACAGGATTTTTGTTTCATGAAAGCACGGTTTTGTATTGCATGATCTTTTTCGGGCTTTGCGCATGCGCTTCGGTCATAACGGCTGTATCCGCGCCAAAGACTAACGGAATTTCCGAAAAAGGTACGCTCATATTGGGCAGTATAACGGTATTTATCGCGGCGTTCGCGGTTTATGACGGGATAAACGGCTTAAACTCAATAAAGCCTTTTATGGTAAGGATAATTGTCGATTTTGTCATAGCGGCGTTTATTCTTGTTGTCGGAGTATTGACGCTTAGGAAAAGGAAAATAACTCCGCTTATAGGTTTTTTGTATTCGGTCATAGGGGCATATTATATCTTCCTTGCGGTCGCGGGTATCTCTCAGAGAATGTCTGTGTTGACTTATCATGAGTATCTTCTCGACGTTCTGACGACAACTTCGGGCGGTATTTTCCTCGCGCTCTTCGGAAAGTTCTATTCGGGAAACAGCGAAAAGCATACACTGTTCTTTATGCGCTTTTGGGGCACTGCCGCAGCGGTATTCTCGCTTTCTTCGTCTTTAGGAACTATACTTGCGAAGATATTCGGTTCGGAAGAAATTTCCGAAAGGATAACCGCAGATCCCGTTGTTGCGGAAAAGTTTTTCCAGGATAATGCTCTTAGCGCAAACGGAAACTATATGATGTCATTTGCTCCGTGGGTAAATCTCATGGTGGGGATATTTGCTGCTGCTGCGGTATTTATGTCGTTTTCGAAAAATAAGGATTAAGTTTTATCGGAGATCCGAAATTCAATAGATTTCGGGTCTTCGATTGCCTGTTTAAGAATAGCGTGGTATGAAATTGAAGTTTAAAAGAATTATAGCCGCAGGGGCAGCTTTAGTTATGAGCGCTATGCTGTGCGGCTGCAACGAAAGCTCGGTCGAAAATCTTCTCAGTCCGCCGAAGCTGCTCGACGAACAGAACGAGCTGTACAGCGAGCTTGTAAAAAGCGTCGGACAGAACGTAAAGCTTAAATATCCCCAGAGCGGGGACTATCGTTCGCCTTTCGTGATATACAATCTCGACGACGAACCCGGAGAAGAAGCGCTTGTTTTCTATGAAAGCAAAAACACTTCTGCGGGAGAAAGCTCGCTCAGGCTCAAAATATTTGATAAGACAGACGGAAAATTTGAAGCGGTATACGATCTTGCATGCGCGGGGAGCGAAGTCGAGAGCATAAGCTTTCCGAAGCTTTCCGAAAAGGGAACCACAAATATGATCGTAAGATATACGCTTTTAAATCAGGCAGAGAAAGCGTTTTCCGTATACTCGTATGAGGACCGAACGCCGACAGAGCTTTATTCTTCGCCTTATGTCTGCCTTGATGTTTTCGATATAAACGGCGACGGCGTGGACGAGCTTATAACCGTAAATTATGACAAGCAGACGCAGACTTCTACGGCGATGATGTTTACTGACGGAGAAAACGGTTTTGAAAAACTTTCTCAGACAAACCTCTACAGCGGCGCGGGAGATTATATGAGAGTTACAGAAGGAAAGCTCGACGAAAAAACCTCTGCGCTTTTTCTCGATTATTCAAAGGGCGGCGGCGTTTCGGGAACGGACGTTGTATACTGCGCGTCAAATCAGCTCTTGTGTCCCGTGGGCGTAGGCTCAACAACGCTTTTGCCGAATATCCAGAGAGTAACGAACGATTATATGGCGGAGATATTTTGCTATGACATTGACGGCGACGGATTTATAGAAGTTCCTAATACAAAGCTTCTCCCGGGATATGAAACCGTAAACCGATCGGAACAGCTTTATGCGATGGAGTGGTATACGGTAGCCTACAGTAAATTCTCTCTCGAATATTACAGCTATGTTTCGAGCAAATACAGCTTTGCGCTTATTTTCCCGAGCAGGTGGCTGGGAGTAGTAACAGCGGTCGCGGACTTTGCGAACAATGAAATTGCGTTTATCTATTATGACGAGCAGATAGGTCTTGACCTCGAAAATGCACAGGAAATAATGAGGATAAGAGCAGTAGATAAAGACGATAAAGAGGGACTTGAAAAAGCAAAAGAGCTTATGTTCCTCGGAGAAACGGACGAAACTTATTATTGTATGGAGCAGCAGAGCGGAAAGCTCGCACTGACGGAGAGCGAGCTTAAAAATTGCTTTAAAATGCTGTGAGAATATTTCGGAAAGGCTTTTTATGAAAAGAATACTTGTTTGTGAGGACGAAGCTTCGATCAGGGATTTTGTCGTTATAAACCTGCGCAGGGCGGGATATGACGTTGTGGACACATCGAGCGGCGAAGAAGCCTGCGAGGTCTACAAGAAAAACGGCGGCGGATTTGATGTGGCATTGCTAGATATCATGATGCCGGGAATGGACGGCGCGGAGCTTTGCAGATGGATAAGAGAGCAAAGCGCCGAGATAGGCATAATGATGCTTTCGGCAAAAAGCCAGGAAATCGACAAGGTAAACTGCCTTATGCTCGGAGCAGACGATTATGTGACAAAGCCGTTTTCGCCGAGCGAGCTTGTGGCGCGAATTGACGCGCTTTACCGCAGAGTTACTATGAGCCGTTCGCCAAAAGAAGAAGCAAAGGTCATTATAGCCGAGCCTTTTAAGCTCGACCTTCAGAGTAGGATCTGTTATAAAAACGGAGAGATGATCGAGCTTACTCAGGTGGAGTTTCATATGATGAAATATCTTCTTACAAACAAAGGTTCTCCAATTGATCGAAGGTCTATCCTGCGGCATATCTGGGGAGACAGCTATGTCGGAGAAGATAAAGTCATAGACGTAAATATGAGAAGGCTTCGTATGAAGATAGAAGACGACCCCTCGTCGCCAAAGTATATCCAGACTATCTGGGGATATGGGTATAAGTGGAACGGCTGATGAAAGAAAAAAATCAGAAAAAAAGCCGTCATTCTCTTGCGACCAAATGGCTCGTAAATACGCTGTCGGTCGTTGTGATAGTGCTTATTCTCGTAAATTTCGGCGTTTATTATTTTGTCCGACAGTATTATTACGGCTCGGCGGAAAGCTATATGATTTCCGAAGCAAACGCTACCCAGACGATATTAAAACGCCTTTATGAAGACCCTGCGATAAACTATTCCGCAGAGGTCAGAGAAATGATAGAGGGCTTTGAAAAAAAGGACAGAATGGAGCTTATGTCCATAAACCGAAACGGAAAAGTTTCGCTTTCTTCGAGCGGATTTTCTCCCGAGGGAGATTATTCCATGCCCGACTATGAGCTTGCTCTCGAAAGCGAAGACCGAACGGGCGTTTATATCGGAAAGGGCAGAGGAGAGAATATCATAGCCGTTACTGTTATAATAGACAATCCCAGCAGTAATTTCAGAGCTATGAGATTTGTGACGAGCCTCGGAATGATAGACGCGCGCATAAGCGGGATAATGCTCGCTTGCGTAGTGATAAGCGCGTTTATAATCCTTATAATCACGCTTATGGGAACATATTTCGTAAAGTCTATCTGCGTTTCTCTCGTGCAGATGGGAGATATAGCAAAGAAATTAGCAAAGGGCGATTTTTCGGAAAGAATACCCATAACCGCAAACGACGAGATAGGACAGCTCTCCCGGTCATTCAACGAAATGGCGGACGAGCTTGAAAACTCCGAGCAGATAAAAAACGACTTTATTTCGAGCGTTTCTCACGAGCTGAGAACTCCTCTTACGGCAATAAAAGGCTGGTCCGAGACGCTCAGCGAGGGGTATGACGAGGAAACGTTCTCAAAAGGAATGAAGGTCATAACGGGCGAAACCGCAAGGCTCGAACAAATGGTCGAAGAGCTTCTTGACTTTTCGAGAATACAGAGCGGAAGACTGACGCTTCAAATGGACACAATAGATATCGTAGCCGAGCTTGAGGACGCGTTGCTGATATATATCGACAAGGCGAAAAAAGAAGAAAAGACCATTTCATATAACGAGCCGCAGTTTATGTGCGCCGTATACGGCGACAAGAGCAGGCTGCGCCAGGTGTTTATAAATATCATAGACAATGCCGTAAAGTATACCGAGCCTAACGGGAGAATAGAAGTTATCGTTACTAAAAACGAAGACCTTGTGGTAATTTCAATTTCAGACACGGGCTGCGGAATTGCGCCCGAAGACCTGCCGAAAGTAAAGCAGAAATTCTATAAGGCGAACAGGACAAAGCGCGGTTCGGGAATAGGGCTTGCCGTTGCGGACGAGATAGTTCAGATGCACGGCGGTCATCTTAAAGTTGAAAGCGAGCTTGGAGAGGGAACGACAGTCACGGTTATGATACCGCTCGCGGAAAAGAAAGGAGAGCCGTCTGATGGATAAAGCCAAAAAGACAACTATCGGCGGTCAGGCGCTTATAGAGGGAGTTATGATGAAAGGCGTTTCCGTCGGCGCAATGGCAGTAAGGAAAAAAGACGGTTCGATCTATCTTGAAGAATGGAAAATTCCCGAAAAAAAGTGGTATAACAAAGCGCCGTTTATACGCGGCTGTATAAATTTCGTGTCCCAGCTGAAGGACGGATATTCTTATATAAACAAGTCCTCGGAGATAAGCGGCGAGTTTGACGACGAAGAACCGACAAAATTCGATTTGTTTCTTGTAAAAACTTTCGGCGAGAAAGGCGCGGAAAAAGTGGTAAATGCTATAGCGGGGATATTGACGTTTCTTATGATAGCGGCGATGCTTGCGGTGTTTTTGTTTCTGCCGAGCTTTTTGTTTACGCTTATTGAAAACGCCGTTAGCGCGGATATATCAATGTGGAAGTCTGCGTTTGAGGGCGTGTTGAAATTAGTGCTGTTTATAGTGTATATGGCAATTGTCGCGCAGACAAAGGGCATTCGCAGAGTATACGAATATCACGGCGCAGAGCATAAGACCATAGCCTGCTATGAGGCAAAAAAGGAACTTACGGTAGAAAACGTCCGCGAGATGACGAGATTTCACCCGCGCTGCGGAACAAGCTTTATCATAATAACGCTTCTCGTAAGTATCCTTGTTTATTCGCTCATTCCGCTCGAACCGGGAGCATGGCTCGGAATTGAGAACAAGGTGCTTTCAACTCTCCTGAGAGTATTGATAAAACTGCCGTTTTTGCCGATAGTTGTCGGCATTTCATATGAGCTTATAAAGCTTGCGGGAAGATATACAAACGTATTTACAAAAATAGTTTCCGCCCCCGGACTTTGGACGCAGAGACTTACTACCCGCGAGCCCGACGACAGCCAGATAGAAGTCGCCATAGCCGCGATGACGCCCTGCCTGCCGAAAGAAAACGAAGACGACAACTGGTGATAAAAGTTGGAAAACAGAGAACTTCTCAGTATGATGATCTGCGCGCTTTCTGACAGCGGCATTGAAAACGCGGGATTTGAAGCAAAACAGCTTTTAGAGCTTTGCGGCTTGTCGAGAATGAAAATAATCTCCGAGCCAAAAGGCATTGTTTCGAAGCAGACCGAAGCCGACGCAAAAAAATATCTTGAAAGGCGGCTTTCGGGAGAACCGCTGCAGTATATCCTCGGAGAATGGGAGTTTTACGGTCTGCCCTTTAAGGTCGGAAAAGGCGTTCTTATTCCGCGCCAAGACACCGAAATTCTTGTGGACGTCGCAAAAGATTTCCTCGGAAATAATTTCGGAAACGCGAGCGTTCTCGATCTGTGCGCGGGGAGCGGCTGTATAGGCATAGCCCTAGCAAAAACCTGCGGAGCAAACGCCGTTCTTGTGGAAAAGTCCGAAGAAGCATTCGCTTATCTCACCGAGAATATAAAGCTCAACAATGCCGAAAGCCTTTGCAGAGCGGTATTAGGGGACTGCTTCGATGAATACGGAGAATTTGACGCAATAGTTTCAAACCCGCCGTATCTTACAAAATCCGACATGGAAAACCTCCGGCGCGAGGTGAGCTTTGAGCCCGAAATGGCGCTTTACGGAGGGGAAGACGGACTTTATTTCTACAGAAAACTGATCAAAGTTCATACTGAAAATTTAAGGCAAGGCGGGTTGTTCGCCGTCGAAATAGGTATCGGCGAGGAAAAATCGGTTATGGAAATATTCCGTGAAAACGGTTTAGAGCCCTCGTGTGAAAAAGACACACAAGGGATATACAGAGTAGTGTATTCAATAAAAACATAAACGGAGGAAAAACTTATGGCAATGGAAAAGAAAAAGGCATCGGCTCCCGTCGAGAAAACAGTAGCGCCCGATGAAAAGAAAAAAGCGCTCCAGACCGCTATAGCTCAGATCGAAAAACAGTTCGGCGACGGAACTATTATGTTTATGGGCGAAAACAAGCACATGGACGTAGAGCACCTTCCGACAGGCTCGCTTATGCTGGATTTGGCTCTCGGAATAGGCGGACTTCCAAAGGGAAGAATAATCGAGATCTACGGCACCGAAAGCTCGGGCAAAACAACGCTTTGCCTTCATGCAGTGGCCGAGGCTCAGAAAGCGGGCGGAATGGCGGCATTTATAGACGTAGAACACGCGCTGGACCCCGTTTATGCAAAAGCGCTCGGCGTTGATATAGACAATCTTCTTGTATCACAGCCCGACACGGGAGAGCAGGCTCTGGAAATAATCGAAACGCTCGTTCGTTCGGGAGCTATCGACATTGTTGTCCTCGACTCCGTTGCGGCAATGGCAACAAAGGCAGAAATAGACGGAGAAATGGGCGACGCTCACGTCGGCGTTCAGGCAAGGCTTATGTCTCAGGCAATGAGAAAGCTCACCGCCGTTATAGGAAAGACAAACTGCGTGGCTATATTCATAAACCAGATACGCGAAAAAATAGGCGTTATGTACGGAAACCCCGAAACAACTCCCGGCGGCAGAGCGCTTAAATTCTATGCTTCCGTAAGAATAGAAGTAAGAAAGGGCGAGCCTCTTAAAAACGGCGCCGAGGTTTACGGAAACCGCGTTAAATGCAAGGTCGTAAAGAACAAGGTCGCTCCACCCTTTAAGACCGCCGAGTTCGATATGATATTCGGACAGGGTATTTCGAGAATGGGCGAGGTAGTAGACTGCGCTGTTGAAATGGGAATAATCAAAAAGAGCGGCTCTTGGTTCAGCTATGACGATATGAAGATAGGACAGGGCCGCGATAAGGTGTTTGATTTTCTGAAGGAAAATCCCACAATAAGCGCGGAGATAGAGCAAAAAGTTCGCGACGAGTTTTTGAAAAAGACCGAAGCCGAAGAACCCGCGCCGCAGGATAACACCGACAGCGACGATTTTTCGGAGTTCAAGGAAGATGACCTTTGATGAAAATAACCTCGCTGTCCGTCTATAAAGACGACACATGGGAAATGGAGCTTGACGGAAACAGAAAGTATTACGTAAATTTTTTCACAATTGAAAATCTCCAAATCGAAAAGGGAATGGAGCTTTCGGAAGAACAGCTTTGCGGAATACTCGACGCCGATACGCTCCGAAAGGCGAAAAAACGCGCGCTGTATCTTTTGGGCGAAAGGGCGTATTGCTCGGGAGAGCTTTTAAAGAAGCTGGAAAAAACATATGGAGCAGAAATTGCCGAAAGCGCGTTAAATTATGTGTCGGGGCTGGGATATATAAACGACGAGGAATATGCAAGGAAATACGCCGAATATCTCATAAAGTCAAAGCGCCGCGGCATTTCAAGAGCGCGCCGCGAGATGCTCTTAAAAGGGCTTTCGCGGGAAACGGTCGAAAATGCGTTATTAGAGTTTTCCGAAGAAGAACTTGACGAAGAACTGCTTTTTCTTATAAGGCACAAATACTCCGAAAAGATAGGCGACCCCGACAGCCGCCGCAGAACAATCGCCGCCCTCGCAAGGAGAGGCTATGATTTCGGTTCAATTAAACGCTGTATCGAAACGGTAATAAACGAAGATCTTGAAGAAGAATTAGGGGAAGAATAAATGAGCGAAAAAACAAAAGTTGCTTTGGTGTCGCTTGGCTGTGCAAAAAACCAGGTAGACGCGGAGCTTATGCTCAATAAGCTGAACAAAGCGGGATATAAATTTGTAGAAGAGCCGGGCTTGTCCGACATAACCATTCTCCATACTTGCGGATTTATAACCGCCGCAAAGGAAGAAGCCATAGAATGGTTAAATGAGCTTATAACATTAAAGAACGAGGGAACGATAAAAAAGATATGCGTAACGGGCTGTCTGTCCGAGCGCTATCGTGATGAGTTCGCAAAGGAATACCCCGAAGTTGACGGCATAATCGGTATCGCCGAATATGAAAACATTGCCGAGCATATCGCAAAAATTGAAAAAGGCGAAAGGGTCGTTGTGTTCGGAGATAAAGAAAAACACACGATGGAAGGCGAGAGGATATTGTCCACCGCGCCTTATTACGCATACCTTCGCGTTGCGGACGGGTGCGACAACTGCTGTACATACTGCGCTATCCCGCAGATTCGCGGACATTTCCGTTCGAGGACAATGGAAAACGTACTTCGCGACGCAAAGGAGCTTTGCGAAAGCGGCGTAAAAGAAGTTATACTTATCGCTCAGGACACGACGCGCTACGGGCTTGACCTATACGGAAAACTTATGCTCCCCGAGCTTCTCAACAAGCTCTGCGAGCTTGATTTCAAGTGGATAAGGCTTTTATATTGCTATCCCGAAAGGATAACCGACGAGCTTATAAATGTTATTAAAACACAGCCGAAAATAGTAAAATATATCGACATTCCCATTCAGCATTGCGACGGGGAAATACTCAGAAGAATGAACCGAAAGGGCGATGAAAATTCGCTCCGCGAGCTTATAGCAAAACTTCGCCGTGAGATTCCCGAAATAACCCTGCGCACAACGTTTATAACGGGCTTCCCGGGAGAGACCGAGGAGCAGTTCAACCGCCTCGGCGAGTTTGCCGAAGAAATGAAGTTTGACAGAATGGGCTGTTTCGCTTATTCGGAAGAAGAGAACACGCCCGCCGCAGGCTTTCCCGATCAGGTCGATGAAGAAGTCAGAGAACACCGAAAGGAAATTCTCGAAGAACAGCAGGACACCCGCGTAGAAGCCGCGTTTAACGCAATGATAGGCGAAACGGCTGAGGTCGTTGTCGAGGGTTATGACAGGTTTATCGGGTATTATTTCGGGCGAAGCGCGGCGTTCGCTCCCGAAATAGACGGAATGGTCTATTTTAAAGCGGATAAAAAGCCGGCTGTCGGGGATTTTATAAATATAAAGTTTAAAAGAGTTGTAAACAATAATCTTGTAGGGGAAGCGGTCGAATGAATTTAGCAAACAAGCTCACAATGTTCCGCGTTGTCCTTGTGCCTTTTTTCCTCGCAGCAATGAGCGCAGATGTGATACCGATGAGGTTTTTGTGGGCGCTCGTTATCTTCATTCTTGCGAGCATAACGGATATGCTCGACGGAAAGATAGCGCGCAAATACAATATGGTCACAAATTTCGGAAAGTTTTTAGATCCTCTTGCCGATAAAATTCTTGTCGCGGGCGCGCTTATCTGTTTTGTGGAGCTTGGCTGGACAAGGGCATGGATAGTGGCTGTAATAATGATGCGTGAGTTTGCGGTTTCGGGCGTAAGGCTCGCGGCTTCTACGGGCGAGAAGAAAACGGTAATTGCCGCGAATATCTGGGGCAAGCTGAAAACCGCCTTTACCATGATAGCAATTATAGCCGTGCTGCTTATGTATATCCTCGCGGACTTCGGAATTATCTGCGAACTTGGCGGACAAAAGGGCTTTGAGTTCCCGATTAGGATAATAACAGATGTGCTTATGTATATAACTCTTGCGCTCACCGTTATTTCGGGAGTAAAGTATATTTACGATTATAGAGAAAGTATAGATCCGCACTGTTAGATAGAGGTAAGAAATAAGAGGAAAACAACATTTCCTCTAAAACTCTTACCCCTTACATCTAACCTCTTACATCTAAAAGGGTGAAATAATGGAAAACCATGGCGAAATAAAAACAAACGAACGGCATATGCTCCCCGTGATACTTGCGCTGTCGCTTCCGACAATGCTCGAACAACTCTTGCAGACAGCCGTTCAGTACATAGACACCGCCATGGTCGGTTCTCTCGGAACAAGCGCTACGGCTGCGGTCGGCGCGACAAGCACAGTCAGCTGGCTTGTCGGAAGCACTGTTTCGGCTATAGGAGTAGGCTTTCTTGCGTTCATTTCACAGCATATCGGCGCGGGCGAGGAAGAAAAGGCTCGCAAAGCTTCGGGTCAGGCAGTCCTCGCGGTAATTGTCGCGGGAGTATTTTTTACGCTGGTTACAACGCTTCTCAGCGGGCAGATACCCGTGTGGATGAGCGTGGACGAGCCGATAAGGGATATGGCTTCGGAATATTTTCTGATATTGTATTCACCCATGCTGTTCAGAACTGCGAGCATAATTTTCGGAACGGTACTTCGCTCCGCGGGCGATACCAAAACGCCAATGCTTGTAGGAATAGGCGTTAATGTCATAAACATCGTTTTAAATTTCTTTCTTATTTATCCTACTCGGGAGCTTGAAATATTTGGGAATATTTTTACAATATACGGCGCTGACCTCGGAGTAAACGGCGCGGCTCTGGCAAGCGCGTTTTCGTATATATTCGGCGGAATAGCAATAACCATAGCCCTTTGGAAACACAAGACCATTTCGCCGAAGGGTCAGAGCTTAAAGCCCGATATCGGCATTTTAAAGTCATGTTTTAAGGTAGCCGTGCCGAATATGTTCCAGAGGTTTGCAACGTCGCTCGGATATGTGGTTTTTGCGTCAATGATAAACTCCCTCGGAGAAACGTCCGCCGCAGCGCATACTATAGCGAATACGGTCGAGAGCTTGTTTTACATACCGGGCTACGGCATGCAGACGGCGTCCGCCGCGCTTGCAGGAAACGCATGGGGCGCGCGCGACAAAGACAGGCTAAAGCGGCTTACAAAAACGATAATTCCGCTTGAAGTAATCCTTATGGTGGTTTCGGGAGGGCTTTTGTTTATATTTGCTCCGCAGCTTATGAGCCTGTTTTCAAAAGACAAAGATGTAATAGAGCTTGGCGGAACGGTTTTAAGAATGGTCGCAATATCCGAGCCGTTTTACGGCGTGCCTATCGTGATAGAGGGAATAATGCAGGGGCTCGGAAAAACGGTCGTACCGTTTATATTCAGCGTACTCGGAATGTGGTGCGTAAGAATAGCGGGAACATTTGTCTTTACGCAAATTATGAGCGGAGGACTTATCGAAGCATGGGGCTGTATGATAGGTCACAATCTTGTGCTTTTCATAATGTTTGTCGTATATTTCATAAGCGGAAAATGGAACCCTTTCCGAACAGAAAAAAACTATAAAAAAATTTGAAAAAACTCTTGACATTTTTTTAAGTATGTGATATAATTAAATAGTCGTCAGGAAATGCGAGTGTGCTGGAATAGGCAGACAGGCTAGCTTGAGGTGCTAGTGTTTCACGACGTGTGGGTTCAAGTCCCGTCACTCGCACCACTGCAAAACCCTTGCTATGCAAAGCATAGCAAGGGTTTTGCAGTATACAGGGTACAGTGTACAGTACACAGTAAAATGTATCCGCCTTGCGGCGGATATTTTTTAGATTGTTGTCGGACTGAAACGTTATGAAAAGCAACCGTAAAAGTTTTGCTCGTGTGCCTGTAGACTAAAAACAATTTAAATCTCACCCGCCGTAAGGCGGGTTCCTTTGTTGTATACTGTACACTGTCTACTGTCAACTGCCTACAGGGCGAGTGTGCGTAATTGAGAGAAAAAACGTTTTAGAGTTAAGAGGCTATAGTGGAGCAGTAAGCGGTAAGCAAACAACCTTTCCTTGTAAATTTCTGACCTCTTTTCCATTCGTCAATTTTCACAAAAAATATGACGAATTATTTTTTTCGGCATAAATATTTTGCGGCTTTTGATTTGCCTACTTGATTTTTAATACAAGATATGGTATAATTACAATGTATTTTTATGGTGTGAGGAATACTTATGGACAATTTCATTCAGATAGATATCTACACATCGAGCGCGGCGCTCGACGGTATCACCGCAAGACTTTCCGACCTAGGCATAGACGGCTTTGCCGTTAGGGACAGCGCGGATTTTAAGGACTTTCTGGCTGATAAAAACGCAAACTGGGATTATGTTGACGACAGCCTTATGGGTCTTGAAAATGCCGAGCCGTGCATAACTGTCTATGTTCACGACAACGCCCAGGGCAGAGAACAGTTCACTGCCATAAAGCTCATGGTCGAAGAGCTTAAATCGGAAAACTCCGACGGCTTTTACGGAAACGTGCGTATTGAATTTGCAAATGTAAAAGAAGAAGACTGGGCGAACAACTGGAAGAAATACTATAAGCCCTTTCGCGTCGGAAAAACGCTTGTCGTAAAGCCCTCGTGGGAAGATCATGCGGCAAACGACGGCGACAGGATACTCGAAATAGACCCCGCGTCCACTTTCGGTACGGGACAGCACCACACCACCAAAATGGTAATGGAAGTGCTCGAGGACGTTATAAAAGGCGGGGAAAGGGTTTTAGACCTCGGCTGCGGGAGCGGGATACTTTCTATTGCGGCGCTGCTTTTCGGAGCAAAAGAGGTTTGTATGTGCGACATTTTCGAAAACGCCGTAAAGACCGCCTCGGAGAATATTGAGAAAAATCATTTCGACAAATCGCGCTATAAAGCCTTTTGCGGGAATATAATCGAAAACGAGGAGCTTCGCGGGGAAATAGGCGGCGGATACAACGTTGTCTGCGCGAATATTGTGGCGGACGTTATCATAGGAATGAGCGGGCTTTTCGGAGAATTTATGAAAGACGACGCGCGGCTCATTGTTTCGGGGATAATTGACGAGAGATATGACGAAGTTGAAAATGCGCTTTGTGAAAACGGCTTTGAGGTCGTTGAAAAAAAGAATGAGGACGGCTGGAATTGCGCTGAACTTAAAATGAGATAAAAGCATATACTGCCTTTAAGGAGGCGGTATTATGGAATTTCTGGGAGCGTTTGCGGTCATATTTCTGCTCATTTTTGCTGCGGCAATGCTGGCGTATCTTTTGTGGAATGCGCTTAAAAGCGGCTGTATTGAAACGTTCGACATTTATGTAAAGCTCGATGAAAATATCGAAGGCTTTATAATTCATGCGCGCCGCGACGCTTATATAGGAGAGATAAAGATAATTGCCGACAAGGGCAGTGAAAGTGAAATTAAATTAGCAGAACAGCTATCCGAGAAGTATGACAATGTAAAGGTAGTCGGAAAATAAAACGGTGAAGAACGGATAAATGGATACGATAAAGAATTTGATATGCGTTACGGGAAATGTAGAGGACGTTGTTTTCTATAACGGAGAAAACGGCTATATCGTTCTGAATGTAGATACGGGCAGTGAGCTTTTAGAAGCATTTGGGATAATGGGCGACGTCCGCGAGGGCGAACAGCTCACCATGTACGGCGAATATGTCACAAGCCCCAAATACGGCAGGCAGTTCAGTGTTGATATTTTTGAGCGGCATATGCCGACAGACCTCAAAATGATGAAAAAATATCTTTCGTCGGGCATTTTAGCGGGAGTAGGCAATGTTCTGGCTCGGAAGATAGTAGACGCATTCGGCGAAAGAACGGCGGATATCCTCGAAAACGACCCTATATCGCTTTCCGCGCTGAAGGGAGTTACCCCCGAAAAAGCACTGCTTATCGGAAAAGAATATCAGAACATTTCGGGGATAAGAAAGGCTCTTACATACTTTTCAAAATATTCCGTGCCGTATGTTTATATTTCTGCGGCATGGAAAAAATACGGAAGCGACCTTATACGCGCCGTAGAGGGAAACCCATATTTGCTGTGCGGGTGGGGAATAGAGCTTCCGTTTGAGGACGCGGACAGGATAGCCGAAGATCTTAAATTCCCGAAAGACAGCGAGGAGCGCGTTTCCGCGGCTATACTTCACGAGCTTAAAAAAGCAGTAAACGACGGACACACCTGTCTAAAAGAAACGTTTATAAAAACTTCTGTAACAACATGGCTTATGACAGACGAACATCTGTTTTCCTCGGCGATAGAATATCTTCTTTCAAACGAAGAGATCGTTGTATATGAAAATAGCGGCGACAGGTATATCTATCTTTCGGAATATTTCAGAGCGGAGAGCTTTATTTCTCAAAAGCTTTGCGAGATGATAAAGCGCTCGAAAAATGAAAACACGGATTATTCCGAGGAGATAAGCGGCGTAGAATGGGAAAACGATATAGAATACGACGAGGTACAAAAAGCCGCGATAAACGGCTGTATGAACTCGCATATTTTTATCATAACGGGCGGCCCCGGAACGGGAAAGACAACGACGCTGAATGCCGTTATTGAGCTGTGTAAAAAACGTAATCTTAAAATAAAGCTTGCCGCTCCGACGGGCAGAGCCGCAAAGAGGATAGCAGAGCTTACAAATGCCCCTGCACAGACGATACACAGGCTTTTAGAAGCCGACCTTTCGACAGGCGAAAGCGTTTTCAGAAGAAACGAGGACAACCCTGTTTCCTGCGATGTGCTGATAATAGACGAAATGTCTATGGTAGACGAACTTTTGTTCGCTTCGCTGTTGAGGGCATTAAAAAGCTCTACGAGGCTCATTCTTGTCGGCGACAGCGACCAGCTCCCTTCCGTCAGTGCGGGGAATGTCCTGCGCGATATGGTGGGGTGTGGGAAAGTGCCGAAAGCCGAGCTTACAAAGATATTCAGACAGTCGGCGGAGAGCCTTATAGTGACAAACGCCCATGCGATAATAAAAGGCGAGATGCCCGAGCTCAACGAGCGGAAAAAGGATTTCTTCTTTATGCCCTCGGAGAATGAAGAAAACACAACGAGCCTCGTAAACGCGCTTTGCTCTCAAAGACTTCCTAAAAGCTACGGCTACGACCCGATAGCGGATATACAGGTCTTGTGCCTTTCGAGAATGGGTACGGTCGGCACAATGCGGCTTAATGTTGTGCTTCAGAACGCATTAAATCCCCCTTCTTCGGAAAAGCGCGAGATAAAGTATATGAAAACGCTTTTCCGCGAGGGCGACAAGATAATGCAGAACAAAAACGATTATGAAGTAGAGTGGCGGCGGGGAAATGAAAAATCGCGCGGCGTTTATAACGGCGATATCGGCACGATAATAGAAGCCGACAGAACGAATATGCGCCTTCTTATCGACTTTGACGGCAGGCGGGCTGTATATGACGGTGACATGCTTAAAAACATAGAACACGCTTTTGCCATGACCGTACATAAAAGCCAAGGAAGCGAGTATCCCGCGGTCGTTATCCCTCTGCCGAACAGAATGGAAAAGCTTTCGTACAGGAACATTCTTTATACCGCCGTTACGCGCGCAAGGTCTACGCTTATCCTTATAGGCACGGAAAATAAAATAAGCCGTATGCTCAAAAACGACCGTCGCGATGAAAGGACATCTTGTCTTAAACAGATGATAGAGGAAAATTTTGGACAGACTGAAGCTGTATAATTACGCGCGGAGAATAATTTCGCTTTTATATCCTAACAGGTGTCCGTTCTGCGGAAAAATAATAAACGCGGACAAGTATATGTGCAAAAGCTGTCCGAATTTTCTGCCATATGTAAAAAAGCCGCTTTTGCCGCCCGAAAATGTTTCGCGGTTTTATGCGTGCTGTTATTATGCATACAGAGCAAGAACAGCTGTACTCGGTATGAAATACAAAGGGCTTATATATCCCGTTGATACTTTTGCACTGATGATGTATAAAAAGATATCGAAAGAGTATGCGGACGCTCTCGTTCCCGTTCCGAGCGGTTTTATGAGCGTGCGGAAAAGAGGATTTTCCACTGCGGAGAAGATAGCTCAAAGGATATCATGGCGCAGCGGTGTTCCTGTTTTAAAAGCTCTGAAAGCGCGTGACGATAAGCAAGAGCAGAAAATGCTCAATATGAAAATGCGCATTGAAAACGCAAAGCAGTCTTTTTATATCAATGACAAAGCCGACATTCGCGGTAAAAAGCTCATTCTGATAGATGATGTCTGCACTACGGGAAGCACGCTTTCGGTTTGCGCGGAGCTTTTGCTGGACGCGGGAGCAGAGGAAGTCATCGCCGCGGTTTTCGCAAAGACAGTTGACCTGTCACGGAATAAGCGGGAAAGAAAAAAGTTTTTCAAGAAAAAAACGGTTGATTTGAAATAATTGAGGTACAATAACATATGACGATAAGGATAACTCCCGAGGAAATTCTGCGCCAGCAGGAATTTTCGCAAAAGGTGAGGGAAATATTTTCTGTTCGTGAAGCATTGCCTTTGGCACATGTCCACACTTTCGGCTGTCAGCAGAATGTGAGCGACGGAGAGAAAATAAAGGGAATGCTTTCGGAAATGGGCTTTGGATTTTCCGACAGCCCCGAAAATACGGACATTGTGATATTCAACACCTGTGCTGTGAGAGAAAACGCCGAGGACAGGGTCTTCGGAAATCTCGGAGCACTAAAGCATGACAAGGCAAAAAACCCCGATATGATAATTGCCGTGTGCGGCTGTATGGTCGAGCAGGAGCATATCGTCGAAAGGATAAAAAAGAGCTTTCCCCATGTGGACATAGTTTTCGGCACAAACGCTCTGCATACACTGCCCGAACTTATTTACAGAGAGCTTAATGAAAGAAAGCGCATTTTTTCCGTTCCGAAAGAGGGCGGAGTTATAGCCGAGGGACTTCCGATAAGGAGCGAGAGCGTTATTTCGGCAAATATTCCGATTATGTACGGCTGCAACAATTTTTGCAGCTATTGCATAGTTCCGTATGTAAGAGGCAGGGAGCGCTCGCGCGAAAAATCGGAAATAATAAAACAGGTAAAACAGGCGGTCGAAAGCGGCGCAAAGGATATCCGGCTTTTGGGGCAGAACGTAAATTCATACGGAAAAGAACTTGGCACAAATTTTGCAGAGCTTCTGCGGGAGATAAACTCGATTTCGGGAGAATTTCGCATAAGCTATATGTCGAGCCACCCCAAGGACGCTACAAAAGAGCTTATAGACGCAATTGCCGAATGTGAAAAAGTTACCAGACATTTTCATCTCCCCGTACAGAGCGGCTCAGACAGAGTGCTAAAGCTTATGAACAGGCATTATACAAGAGAAGATTATCTCGAAATTGTTGACTATATAAGGGAGAAAATTCCAGATTGTTCGCTGACGTCGGATATTATCGTGGGATTTCCAAGTGAAACATATGATGATTTTAAAGAAACGCTTTCACTTGTAGAACGCGTGAGGTTCGATTCGCTTTTTACTTTCATTTTCAGTCTGCGTAAAGGCACAAAAGCCGAAGAACTGCCCGACCCTGTCACAGCAGAGGAAAAGGGAAAATGGTTTAGAGAGCTGCTCGCCTTGCAGGAAAAAATAGGAACAGATATGTACGGAAAATATGTCGGAAAGACTTTTCGCGTATTGTGTATGGGAGAAGGCAGAACTGACAGCTCGCTTCTCACGGGAAAGACTCCGCAGAATGTAATAGTAGACTTTGCGGGAGAAAAGGAACTTATCGGGAGCTTTGTAAACGTAAGGATAGATAAAGCGCTCAACTGGGCGCTTTTGGGAACAATAATAAATTAAATTGAACGGAGGATATCATTATGACAGTTATTGAAGCGGCTAGAGCGCTCGGAAAGGCAGTACAGGCGGACGAACGCTATATAGCCTATACAAAGGCAAAAGAGGCGAACGACGCTGACGAGGGACTTCAGGAGCTTATAGGAGAGTTCAACCTTATCCGTCAGAATGCTGCGCTCGAAAACGGGAAAGACCCCGTCGATACCGAAAAGGTAAAGGAGCTTAACGTTAAAATGCAGGAAGCTTATGAGAAGGTCATGTCAAACGAGAATATGGCGCTCTTTACAGTCGCAAAGCAGGGCATGGACACGCTTATGAGCGAGATAAATACGATCCTCACTTATTCCGTAGAGGGAATGGATCCCGAGACTTGCCCGACTGCGCCTCCTTCGGCTGATTGTACGGGAAGCTGCTCGACCTGCGGAGGGTGCGGCTGAGTAAAAACGTTTGAATGGATAACGCCATTCTTACGATGTATTCTGCGTAAATAAAAGAAAGTCGGTCTGTCAAATGGAAAAAGAAACAGTATCTCCTATGCTCAAGCAATATCTAAGCATAAAAGCGGAATATCCCGAATATATCCTGTTTTTCCGCTTGGGCGATTTTTATGAAATGTTCTTTGATGACGCGGTAAATGTATCGCGTGAGCTTGAGCTTGTGCTTACCGCGCGGGCAGGCTCTCCTATGTGCGGAGTGCCTTATCACAGCAGCGAGATATACATAAAAAAGCTGATAGACAAAGGATTTAAAGTAGCTATTTGTGAGCAACTGACCGACCCTAAGACGACAAAGGGACTTGTCGAGCGCGGAGTTATAAGGCTCGTGACGGCGGGAACGGTTGTCGAAGATTCAATGCTCAGCGAGGACAAGAACAACTATATCGCGAGCATTTTCGCCGAGGGCGACGGCGTAGGAATGGTCTTTGCGGACATATCAACGGGAGAGATAAACGTCTATGAAAAGCACGGGAAAAACCGCGAAGCCGAGATAATTTCCGAGCTTTCGGGATTTAGCCCCGTCGAGATACTTATAAACCAAAACTTTCTCGACCTAAAAAACATATCCTCGTTTATTACAGCGAATATGAGAAACAGCTCCTGCGAGCTGTGCGACGATGAAAAATTCGACAATTCGGATATTACCGCCATAACCGCGCAGTTTGAAAATGTATCGGACATTTCTGCGATAGGTATAGGTTCAATGCCGCTTGTCCAAAAGGCGATGTGCGCGCTTTTCAGATATGTGGGGGATACCTACAAGGAGACCGTAAAGCGGTTTACGTCCGTTCATGTGCAGAGCAAAAAGGAGTTTATGGATCTCGGCTTTAATGCCCGCCGAAATCTTGAACTTTGTGAAACAATGCGCACGGGAAACAAGCGCGGGTCGCTTTTGTACGTTATAGACAAGACCGTAACAAGCATGGGCAGGAGAAGACTGCGTTCGTGGGTAGAGCGTCCGCTGGCAGATCACTCAAAGATACTTTCACGGCTTGACGCAGTAGACGAGCTTATGAAAAACTCCGCGGCTCTTTCAGATGTCCGCGAAGCGCTGAAGAACATACACGATATCGAGCGGCTTATGTCAAGGATAGCATATAAGACCGCAAATCCTCGCGATATTTATTCAATGGGAAAAACTCTTTCGGCTATTCCTGCCGTAAAAACGGCGCTCGGAAAATTAGGCTCGCGACTTCTCACTAAGCTTAATTCCGAGATAAGCGAAAGCGCTGACGTTGCGCGCCTTATTGAAAACTCTATTTCGGACGAACCGCCCATGATTTTAAAGGACGGGGGAGTTATAAAAGACGGCTTCAATGATGAGATAGACAGACTGCGTTCCGTTTCGGGAGGCGCAGAGAACATACTCCGCGAGCTTGAAGCCCGTGAGCGTGAAAAAACAGGAATACGTACTCTCAGAGTTGGCTCAAACCACGTTTTCGGTTATTATATCGAGGTATCAAACAGCTTTAAGGACAAAGTTCCCAAAAATTATATCAGAAAACAGACGCTTACAAACGGCGAGCGATTTATAACCGAAGAGCTGAAAAAGATTGAAGGGGAGATACTTGGCGCAAATGAAAAGCTTCTTGCGCTCGAACAGTCGATTTTTGCGGAGATACGCGACTATGTAGGAACAAAGCTTGCCGAGATACAGCAGACCGCCTATGCTTTGTCGCAGGTCGACGCGCTGTGTTCGTTCGCACAAGTATCGCTTGAAAACGGTTATGTAAAGCCCGAAATAACGCTCGAAAGCGTTATAGACATAAAGGACGGACGACACCCTGTCGTTGAAAATATAGCCGTTGACGGACAGTTTACGCCGAACGACGTCTATCTTGACAATTCCGATAACAAGCTTCTTATTATCACAGGACCGAATATGTCGGGAAAATCTACGTTTATGCGCCAGACCGCGATAATTGTTCTTATGGCGCAGATAGGGTGTTTTGTTCCCGCAAGCTATGCGAAGATAGGCGTTGTGGACAAGATATTCACAAGAGTTGGCGCGTCAGATGACCTTACCGCAGGACAGTCTACGTTTATGGTCGAGATGAACGAGGTCGCCGATATCCTTAAAAACGCCACGCAAAACAGCCTTGTGATCCTCGACGAGATAGGACGCGGAACATCTACCTTTGACGGTATATCCATTGCAAAGTCCGTCGCGGAATATATCGTTTCAAAAATAGGCGCAAAAACGCTTTTCGCTACGCATTATCACGAGCTTATCGCAATGGAAAAGGAATATAAGGGAGTAAAGAATTTCAGCGTTGCCGTTACAAAACGAGGCGACGATATAAAGTTTTTGCATAAAATAATCCCCGGAGGCACCGACGACAGCTACGGAATAGAAGTCGCAAAGCTGGCGGGACTTCCGAACAAAGTCGTCGAGCGCGCAAAAGCAGAGCTTAAAGACCTTGAGATAAGCGGAAAGGTAAAGTTGGCGGAGACGCTTGAAAAGGGAAAGAACAACCAGATAAGCCTTGTAGCAGTTGAAGAGCAGAATGTCCTTGCAAGATTGCGCTCGGTAGATATAAATACCGTTACGCCGATGGACGCGCTTTTGTTTTTGAAAGAACTTAAAGAAAGCCTAAAGTAGATAAAACCGCGGAAAAGTCAGATCTCAGAATGTAGAATGAAACGGAGTAATAATGCCTAAGATAAATCAGCTTGATAAAAGCGTATACGAGCTTATAGCGGCGGGCGAAGTCATAGAACGCCCGTCGTCGGTCATAAAAGAGCTTTGCGAAAATTCGATAGACGCGGGTGCTAAAAATATCTGTGTTGAGATAAAGCGCGGCGGTATCTCGTATATGAGAGTTACAGACGACGGCTGCGGTATCTCTTATGAGGATATGCCGCTTGCGTTTATGCGCCATGCAACAAGCAAGGTCCTTTCCGCTCATGACCTTGAAAACATAAATACACTTGGCTTCAGAGGGGAAGCTCTTGCGTCTGTCTGCGCGGTGTCGCGCGTTGAGGCAATAAGCAGGAGAGCCGTGGACAAGCTTGGCGTTTCTTACAAAATGGAGGGCGGTGCGCCCACGGAATACGACAGAATAGGCTGCGCCGAGGGCACTACCATAATTATCCGCGATCTGTTTTACAACACTCCCGCGCGCCTTAAATTCCTGAAAAAAGATGTGACAGAGGGAAATTATATCTCAAACGTTGTGGAAAAGCTCGCTCTCTCACACCCCGATATCTCTATAAGGTTTATCCGCGACGGCAAACAGACCATACTTACTTCGGGCGACGGGAGCTTTTACAGCACGATACACGCGGTACTCGGAAAACAGTTCGCCGCGTCGATGATACCTGTTGAAAATATCTACCGAGAGATAGGCGTTACGGGATATGTAAGCTCTCCGCTTTTTACGAGATCAAACCGCACAATGCAGAATTTCTTCGTAAACGGACGCAGCGTAAAAAGTCCGCTCTGCTGCGCGGCACTCGAAGAAGCTTTCAGAAACAATATCATGGTCGGAAAATTTCCCGCCTGTGTTCTTTGCATAAACATAGATCCCGCGCTTCTTGACGCAAACATATCTCCCGCAAAGACCGAGGTTCGGTTTTCAAACGAAAAAGCCGTTTTTGACGCTATCTATTTTGCCGTCAAAAATTCGATAACGGGCTATGATGAGAGCCGCGAGATAAAGCTGTCAAATGAAACAAACAACAGTGTTTCTACGGTGCTTATACCTACCGTAAAAGTCCCCGTAGGAAACGAGATCTTTTCCGTACAAAAGCCCGCACCTGCCCCCGAGAGCTTTTATAAAAAGCCCGAAGTAAAAGCCGTCCAGCCGACGCTTTCGGGAGAAACACTTTCGGACGAGAGAGAAAAGACTATTCCCGCTCCGCGAATTATCCAAAGCGAACAGCCCGATCTCAGCGGATTTTCGTTCATTTCGGAAAAGTCGTTTGAAAAGCGAGAAGTTCCCATAAAAGAAGAAGCGGAAGAAGTCCGCGCCGAGCCTTTGGATATTCGCGTAATAGGCGAGCTTTTCAAGACCTATATACTTTGCGAAAGCAGAGATACTCTGATCCTTATCGACAAACATGCCGCGCATGAGCGGATAAATTTCGAGCGGTTCAAGCGCGGAACGGATATCCACGGTCAGCTTCTGATAGAGCCGAAAGAGGTATTTCTGAGCGCAGAGGAGTTTGAAGCAGTAAAATGCTTTAAAGAGCAGCTTGAAAACACGGGAATACTCATAAAGCTCACAGACGACGGAAAAGTTTTTGTAGAGGGAGTTCCCCAGTCGCTTGAGGGGAGCGACCCCGAAGACCTTATACAGAGCATAGCCGAAATACTTGCTTCGGGAAACGACAACGCCGAGGGCGTGCTGTTTGACGATGTTCTACATACAATGGCGTGCAAGGCGAGCATTCGTGCAAACGAAACGCAGAGCATAGCAGAGCTTACTTTTCTGGCAAAAGAGGTATTGAAAAATAACGACATACGCTATTGCCCCCACGGCAGACCCGTTATAACGCAGATATCAAAGCGGCAGATAGAGCGTTATTTCGGTAGGATACAATAACTCAGACTGCAGATAAAGCCCCATCTGCTGTGTCAGAAGCCCAGCGGCAGGCACAAAGCCTAGCCGCAGGACTTCTTCCTTGCATCCGGGACTTTCTCTGCAGTCTGAAAGTTGACTTTTTTATACAAACTGAACTCAGACTGCAGATAAAGCCTGAAATTTGACTTGTTATACAGCATGAATATTTAAGGGTTGATATAATTGAAAAAAATAATTGTTGTCTGCGGACCTACCGCTTCGGGGAAAACCGCGCTGTCGGTTGAGCTTGCGAAAATTTACGGCGGCGAGATAATATCCGCCGACAGTATGCAGATATATACCGATATGGACATTGCTTCGGCAAAAGCTACCCCCAAAGAACAGCAGGGCATACCCCACCACCTCATGGGTTTTCTAAACCCGAGCGAGAGCTTTTCAGTCGCGGATTATGTAAAGTTGTGCAGGGAAAAGGCAAACGACATTATTTCACGCGGAAAAATGCCGATAATATGCGGCGGCACGGGGCTTTATATAAGCTCGTTTATTGATAACCTTATATTTGACGAAAGCGGACAGGATTATGAATTCCGTGAGGAAATGAGGAAATTTGCCGAGGAAAACGGAGCAAAAGCGCTTCTTGAAAAATTGAAAGAGGTAGACCCCGAGACCGCTGAGACTCTGCACGAAAACAATATCGGCAGGATAATCCGCGCGCTCGAAGTCTATAAAACCACGGGACATACCATTTCCGAGGCAAAAAGAAATTCCCGCAGAGAGCCTTCGCCGTATGAGTTTATAATGATATTTCTTGATCTTGCAGACCGTGAGCAGCTGAAAGACAGGATAAACAGGCGCGTTGACGATATGATAAAGCGCGGACTTTTGGAAGAAGCGCGGGCTTGCTTTATTCAGAAAGACCGCCCGACAGCTGCGCAGGCAATAGGCATAAAAGAGCTTTATCCCTATATACAAAATGAAAAAACGCTCGATGAGTGCATAGAAGAAATAAAGCTCCGCACCCGTCAGTATGCCAAAAGACAGCTCACTTGGTTCAGGCGCGACAGCCGAATGAACAGATTAGTAATTGAAAACGGCGACAGCCTCGCTGATGTTGTCGCAAAAGCAAGAGATATCATTGACGACAACTTACAGAATATGGAAATCAAAAGCTGAAATTAAAAAAAATTTTGAAAAAATGTTGCTTTTTTATAGAAAATTTATAAATTTTTATAAAAAAAGTATAGCATTTTTTGAACAAATGTGTTATACTGTATGTATATAGTTGGGGAACGTTCGTTTTTTCGGACGCGACACCGATGAAATGCGGACAAGTTTAAAGAGATCCGCTTTCAATACAGAGAGAAAAGGTGATATTATGGCAAAGGACATCAATTTACAGGACGTTTTTTTAAACCAGGCAAGAAAGGACAAAATTCCCGTTACGATCTACATTACAAACGGATTTCAGTTTAAGGGCATCGTAAAGGGATTTGACAACTATACCGTCATTCTTGACACAGACGGAAAGCAAAATCTCATTTACAAACACGCTATTTCAACCATTACGCCGTTTAAGCCTGTTTCGATACTTGACGCTTATGAAAAGGGCGGAGAGGAATAAAGGCTGCCTTTGTGATACGGAGGTGAGCTTTTAGGTGAAGTCGGCGTGGACAAGAGCCATATTGTTTATAGTTTCGGCGTTCGTTATCATTATTGCTGTTGGTCAGATTTTTTTCTCGACGGGCAGCACCTTGAAAACGGAGACCGCGTTTAGTTATGACTATGATGAAGAGATACCGTTTACGGGCGTGTTTATGCGCGATGAAACCATTGTATATGACGACAGCGACGGGTATCTGAGCTATGAGCATGACGACGGGATAAAGGTCGGAAAAAGCACGGTTATCGCAAAGCGCTATAAAAACAGCGAGGATATTGCAAGAAGCCGTGAGATAGAGCAGATAAAAAAGCAGATAGAAATGCTGGAGAGCGCGGAAAAGCTCATAGGAACAGACAGTTCCCAGCTTGAGGCGATCTCGGCTCAAATAAACGAGAGCCACGCTTCCGTTATTGACAGCATTTTAAACGGGAATTATTCGGATGTTTCAAAATATGGAAACGAACTTTTGTGCGCAATGTGCAAGCGCGAGATAACTTTAAAGGAAAGCAGCGGCTATGAGGAAAAGAAAAACGCCTTGAGGCAGAGAGCTTCCCGGCTTGAAACGCTTGTTTCCGACAGCTCACACGACGTAGTGGCGGGCGGCACGGGTTATTTTGTTAGCGGCATAGACGGATATGAGGGAGAAATAGGTTATTCCGATTTTGACGCTCTTACAGAAGACAAAATAAACGGGATAATAGAAACCCCCTCAAAACAGCCCGAGCAGAACGCTGTCGGAAAGCTTGTGTCGGATTATCGCTGGAGAGCTGCGGCAGTTATCGAAGAGCAAAAAATGTTCGGTATTGGCGAAGGCTCGGAGGTAGTCGTAAGGATCGGTTCGGGTTCAAGACTGCTGAAAGCAACGGTCGTTTCCAAAAAAGAGTGCGGAAACGGGAAAGCTATATACGTTTTCGAGTGCGACGACCTTATTCCCGAAACGATGTCTTCTAGGACGGCGAGCTTCAAGCTTGTGCTCAAGAGCTACGGCGGACTGAGAGTATCTAACAGTGCGCTGCACAATAACGATAAAAACGAGCTGGGCGTTTATATAAAGCGAGAGAACAAGCTGTACTTTAAAAAGGTCAACGTTCAGTATTGGGGCGAGGATTACGTAATTTGCACACAGGAGACCGACAGCGATTATCTTAAGCTCTACGACAGCGTTGTTACAGAAGGCAAGGACCTCTACGATGGAAAAATTGTTTGATGTGGAATTTTCCGATATCCGCGAGAATTACGGGATAATCCGCGAAAATATAGAAAAGGCAACGGCACTTTCAAGCCGCCATGACGAAGTAAAGCTGATGGCGGTGACAAAGACAGTGCCGCCCGAAAGGGTGAATTTTGCGGTAGGGCTGGGGATAAAGCTCCTCGGCGAAAACCGCGTACAGGAGTACCTTGAAAAGCGCGAAAGCTACGCGCCTGCAGAGGTCCACTTTATCGGCTCGCTTCAGACCAATAAAGTGAAGTACATTATTGATAAGGTTTCAATGATACATTCCGTAGACAGTCTGCATCTGGCGCAGGAGATAGACAGACGCGCCGAGCAGCACGGAGTTGTTATGGATATTCTCGCCGAGATAAATATAGGCGGGGAAGAAACAAAAGGCGGTATCCTTTACGAAAGCGCAAAAAGCTTTTGCGAGGAATTGGAAACGCTTAAAAACATAAGGCTCAGAGGTCTTATGACTATCCCGCCCGCAGGGTGCGGGGAAGAAGTTTTCGCTCGTATGCATGACCTTTTTGAGGAAATAAAGGCAGAGCGAAAAGGGGGACTGTTCGATACTCTTTCGATGGGAATGTCGGGAGATTATCAGACGGCAATAAAACACGGGGCAACCATTGTCCGAATAGGTTCAGCGCTGTTCGGGCAAAGGAAATACAATAATAAATAATTGGGAGGAAATTTAAAATGGCAGGATTTTTGAGAAATTTGTTCGGCACAGCAGATGAGAACGAGGGCTTCGTTGATTATGAAAACGAGTCTTATGACACCTCTTCGAGCGCGGTAACAAACGAAGAGGCATATTCTTCGAGCTACAGCGAGCCCAAGAGCTATACATCGAGCTCAAGCTCAAAGTTTGTAAACATCGGAACGGGAAGCGCCGCTCCTACCAAGATAAAGATACTCAAGCCCAAGAGCTATGAGGAAGTTATCGAGGTAGCGGTCGACCTTATCCGCGAGGGAACAACTATTTTCATAAACTTAAACGGTCTTTCAAATGATATCTGCATAAGAATCGTTGACTTTATGACGGGCGTTACGGCTGCTTTCCAGGGGGATATCAAGAAGGTAGACGCTTATTGCTATGCGGCTGCGCCGAAGAATGTTGACCTTATAGACAGCATCGATTGATTAGATGCCGTTTGAACTGACAGAAGACGAGCGTTATCTGTCCGCGCATATTTCCGACCTTTGCAGATCAAGCCAAAGGTCGGGAGTGCCGCGGTTTTCGGCGTTTTTAAACGAGAGAGAAGCGGCGATAGCAAAAGAAGCGGCGAGGACAGAGAACGCAATTCCTGTGTTTTACGGCGGTTATGACGGCGCACAAAGAACAGTGTGCGGTTTTTTTGAGGGGACTTTCGCAGAAGAATTTGAAACGGAAGCCGTAAACAGGCTTTTCCCGATAAAGGCTGTTTCATTTTCGTTCAGAACACGTGATACACTTTCCCATCGCGATTTTTTGGGAGCGATAATGTCGCTCGGCATAAAGCGCGAAACAGTGGGTGATATCACGGTAGGCGAGGGATATGCGGCGGTTTTCTGCCTCGAAGCAGAGACGGAGCTTATTCGCGGCATAACAAAGATAGGAAATGTCGGCGTCTGCGCTGAGGACGGACTGACAAGACCGATTGTCATAAAAGAGCCGAAAAAAATTATCGCGAGCGTTTCGTCGATGAGGTTAGACTGCATTGTCGGGGCGTGCGCTAATATTTCAAGAGACAGATCCGCAGCGCTCGTAAAAAGCGGGCTGGTAAGCGCGGATTTTTCGGTGTGTCTTGAAACAAGCAGGATATTGTCAGAAAATTCTGTGCTCTCCATAAGAGGGTACGGAAAGTTTAAAGTGTCGAAAATTGTCGGAACGTCCAAGAAAGGACGTTTGCGTGTTGAGATCGAAAAATATGTATGATCTGTTTTTATAGGAATTTCAGACGGAGACGGCTGAAATTCCTATGAGAACAGAAAGGTTTTATGCTGTATATAAGAAGTCAAGTTTCAGACTGTAGAGAAAGCCCCGGTATGCTCGCATTGAGCGCGGGGCGCTCAATACTGAAGCGCTACTGCAACTAGCCTTTGTGGCTGTTGCAGTGACACTGACGACGTAGATGGGGCTTTATATACAGTCTGATGTTTTTCGGGCACAAATAAATTGGGAGGAAGTATTCAATGAACTCGAATGATATTATAAACAGGCACTTTGAAAAGACCTTTAACGGTTATAAAATTGAAGAAGTAGATGAATTTCTCAGGGATATCTCCGAAGAATACTCAAAACTCCGAAAAGAAAACGAAGAGCTTGAAAGCAAGCTTGGGATCCTTGCAGACAAAATTCGCGAATACCGCAGCGATGAAGAAGCTCTCAAGGACGCGCTTATTTCAGCGCAGAAACAGGCGAACGTCATTGTTGCACAAGCAAAGGAAAATGCTGAAAAGCTGACGAAAGAAACCAACGAGAATATTGAAACACTTTCCGCACAGGCAAAGGCGGATAATGAAAGAATTATAAACGAAGCAAACGAATATTCCGAAAAGGCAAGAAAAGAAGCCGAGGAGTATTCGGAAAAGGCTAAAAAAGAAGCAGACGAGTATTCGGAAAAAACAATAAAAGAAGCCGAAGCAAAAGCATCCGAGACGATAAGTGACGCCGAGAAGAAGGCAGAGGAAATAAAAGCTCTCGCCGAAAAGCAGAAGGAAATACAAGAGGACGTTATAATGCAGGCGCAAAAAGAAGCGCTCGAATTCAGGCAGAGACTTCTTGACAGCTATAATGAGCAGATAAAGCTTATAGAAACGCTTCCCGAAAAATGCGAGAACGAATACGTAATGCGCGTTTCCGAAGAAGCAAGAAAGCGCGAGGAAGAACGGGCTGCCGCTGAAGAGGCAGAAGCCGAGAGGCTTGCCGCAGAAAAAGCCGAAGCCGAGAGGCTTGCCGCAGAAAAAGCCGAAGCCGAGAGGCTTGCCGCAGAAAAAGCCGAAGCCGAGAGACTTGCCGCCGAAAAGGCTGAAGCAGAAAGGCTTGCCGCAGAGAAAGCCGAAGCCGAGAGACTTGCCGCAGAAAAGGCAGAAGCCGAAAAGCTTGCCGCCGAAAAAGCCGAAGCCGAAAAGGCTGATGATGAGAAAAAAGCCGATGGTAGCACTGATGAGGATAACGGCGACGATATCAGCAGCAGTATAAACAGCGCAATAAACAAGAAAAATGAACAGAAGATTTCTAAAAAAACCGATGAGAAAAGGTCGGACGATCTTCCTTTTTTCAATTCTACAGATACAAGATCACTGCGTCATGCCGACCTCAGATTCGGCAAGAACAATGGTGTAAAATAAAAAATCAAGGAGAGAACTATGCAAGTCGATATCAACAGCACGGTAAATCTTCCGCAGACGGAATTTCCGATGCGCGCAAATCTTCCGAAAAGAGAGCCCGAAATGCTCGAAAAGTGGGAACAAGAGCGCCTTTATTATGCGCTTTCCGAAAAGAATAAGGGAAAGCCATCTTATACGCTCCACGACGGACCTCCATACGCAAACGGAAATATCCACCTCGGAACGGCGCTTAATAAAGTCTTAAAGGATATTATCGTAAAATACAAGTCTATGACGGGATATAATGCGAATTACGTTCCCGGGTGGGATTGCCACGGTCTGCCGATAGAGCTTAAAGCATTGAAACAGCTCGGCGTTGACAGCGGAAACGTTTCCCCCGTAGAGCTTCGCAAAAGCTGCCGTCAGTTCGCGCTGTCATGTCTTGACGAGCAGAAGGCTCAGTTCAAGCGTCTGGGCGTATGGGGCGATTTCGACGACCCGTATCTGACGATAAAGCCCGAATTTGAGGCAAAGCAGGTAGAAGTGTTCGGCGAGATGATGAAAAAGGGCTATATCTATAAGGGATTAAAGCCCGTTTATTGGTGCGCCGACTGCAACACTGCGCTTGCAGAAGCGGAGATCGAGTATCAGGACGACCCTTGCTATTCTATCTATGTAAAATTCCCGCTGTTTGACGATAAGGGAAAGTTTTCTAATCTCGGAATAGATCTAAAAAAGGCAAGCGTTGTTATCTGGACAACGACCACATGGACATTGCCCGGAAACCTCGCTGTCTGCTTAGGACCTAACTATGACTATACTTTCGTTCATGTAGAGGACGAACAGAGCAGGTCAAACGGCGAATATCTGCTTATGGCGGAGGAGCTTGTGCCTGTAGTTATGAAGGCTGTAGGAATTTCAAAGTATTCCACGGTAGGAAATTTTAAAGGCAACGACCTCGAATATATCGAAACAAACCACCCGTTTATGCCGAGAAAGTCGCCGATCATTGTCGGAAGCCACGTTACTCTCGACAGCGGCACGGGCTGTGTTCATACCGCGCCGGGCTTCGGCGTTGAGGACTACGAGGTTTGCAGCAAGTATAAGGGAATGTTCAAGATAGTTGTTCCCGTAAACGAAAAGGGAATATTGACAGACGAAGCGGGAGAATTTGAGGGACTTAAGACCTCCGACGCGAACAAGGCAATTGCTCAGCGCCTTGAGGACGACAACACGCTTCTCGCTATGGAAAAGATAGTCCACCCCTATCCCCACTGCTGGAGATGTCACGAGCCTATAATCTACAGAGCTACAGACCAGTGGTTCTGCAATGTCGACGCATTCAAGCCCGAAACGATAAAGGCTATCGAGGGCGTAAAGTGGATACCCGAATGGGGCGAGGAGCGCATAAAGAATATGGTCAATATGCGCTCTGACTGGTGCATTTCGAGACAGAGAAGATGGGGCGTGCCTATTCCCATTCTCTACTGTGAAGAATGCGGAAAGACCATTGTCAATGACACGACCATAAAGGCAATTTCCGATTTGTTCAGAAAAGAAAGCTCCGACGCTTGGTACGCGAAAGATCCGAGCGAGTTTATCCCCGCAGACGTAAAGTGCGAGTGCGGCTGTAATAAATTCCGCAAGGAAATGGATATCTTCGACGTATGGTTCGACAGCGGCTGTACACACGCGGCTGTACTGAAAGAACGCCCCGAGCTTTCGTGGCCCGCGGACCTTTATCTCGAGGGCTGCGACCAGTACAGAGGCTGGTTCCAGTCGAGCCTGCTCACGTCTGTTGCGACAACGGGAAAAGCGCCCTATAAGGCTGTCTGCACCCACGGCTGGGTAGTTGACGGAAACGGTCAGCAAATGCACAAATCCAAGGGAAACCAGATATTCCCCGAAGAAGTCATAAAGGATTTCGGCGCGGACGTTCTGCGCCTGTGGGTAGCTTCTCTTGACTATCACGCTGATATCCGCGTGTCAAAGGATATGCTCAAACAGCTCTCGGAGAGCTATCGTAAGATAAGAAACACCGCGCGCTATATCCTCGGAAACCTTTCCGACGGAAACGATTTCGACCCGAACACCGAAATGGTCGATTTCAAAAATCTGCGCGAGCTTGATAAGTGGGCGCTTGCAAGACTTGACGAGGTTATTGAAAAGGTAAAAGCCGCATATGAGGCTATGGATTATTACCTTGCATATCACGCGCTAATAAGCTTCTGCGTTGTGGATATGTCTAACTTCTACCTTGACATTGTAAAAGACGTTCTCTATTGCGAGGCGAAGAACTCCCCCGCGAGAAAGTCCGTTCAGACGACAATGTACGTCATTCTTGACGCAATAGTAAGACTTGTCGCTCCTATACTCACATTCACGGCAGATGAGATCTGGGGCTTTATGCCTCATAAGAAAGAGGACGACCTCAGAGGGGTTCCCTTCAATCAAATGCCCGAAAAGACGGGAGTTAAGGCTGACGAAGAAAAATGGGCAAAGATAAAGGCAGTAAGAGACGATGTCTTGAACGCGCTTGAACAAAAGCGCGCCGAAAAGGTAATAGGAAAATCTCTCGAGGCTGAAGTTACTATCTATACAAACGACGAGAGCCTTAAAGGAATGGAAGCCGACCTTGCAGAAGCTTGCATTGTTTCAAAGGTAAGCGTTTCGACAGAGGGCGAAGGCGAGAACAAGGGCGCGGTTTGCTCTGTTACCGCCGTAAAGAAAGCGGGAGAGCCCTGCGCAAGATGCTGGAAAGCAGATGACACAGTAGGCTGTGACAGCGAATATCCCACTCTTTGCGAGAGATGCGCAAAAGTTATTCGCCTTAATTTCTGCTGATATTTCAATAAGGGAGAGGATCTCTTCCTCTCCCTTATTTGCAGTTATAAACGAGAAAAATGCAGAACGAAAAGAGGAGCAAATTGCATTATATCTGGCTTTTGGTCGCCGCGGCTCTGGTGGGACTTGACAGGGTAACAAAGTGGATAGTTACCGAAAACATGGAGCTGAAACAGACTATAAACCTCATTAAATTCGGCGATACCGAGGTACTGAATTTTTATTATTGCCTGAACGACGGCGCGGCTTTCAGCAAGCTCAGCGGGCAGAGGTGGCTTCTTATAGCCATAACGTCCGTTTTGATAATAGGGTTTTTATACGGCATTTTAAGCAAGCGCCTTAAACACCCCGTACAGGTTGCGGCGGCTTCGCTCATAGTGGGCGGCGGTATAGGAAATCTTATAGACAGGATTTTTAACAATGGGCTTGTGGTCGATTTTATCGACTTCAGACTTATAAATTTTGCCGTGTTCAATGTTGCGGACATTTGCGCGGTAGTAGGCGCGGCTCTTTTTGCGGTTTCGGTCATTGTTTTTGAGATAAGAGATGTCAAAGACAAGAAGAAAAAATCCGAAGATACGATAAATGACAATGGAAAAGATTGAGTTTACCGCAGGCAATTCGGACAGGCTCGACAGGCTTATTGCTGAAAACACGGGTCTTTCCAGAAGCGGCGCAGTGAGGCTGATTGAAAACGAGCTTGTAACTGTAGACGGAAAGAATGCCGAGAAGAAAACCGTTGTAAAAGAAGGCTCATTGGTTGTTGTAATAATTCCCGACGCAGAGGAGACGGAGATAGTCCCCGAAAATATCCCGCTTGATATTGTGTATGAGGACGGCGATCTTCTTGTTGTAAACAAGCCTAAGGGAATGGTAGTACACCCCGCCGCAGGGCATTATTCGGAAACGCTCGTAAACGCGCTTATGTTCCATTGCGGCGACAGCCTTTCGGGAATAAACGGCGAGCTTCGCCCCGGGATAGTCCATCGAATAGACAGGGACACAAGCGGGCTTCTTATAGTCGCAAAAAACGATCTCGCGCATATAGGACTTTCCGAGCAGATAAAAGCACATTCCTTCACGAGGGAATATCAGACGGTCGTGTGCGGGTGTATAAAAGAAAACGGAACGGTAAATGCTCCTATAGGCAGGCATAAGACCGACAGAAAGAAAATGTGCGTTACAGCCGAAAACTCGCGCGAGGCTGTTACGCATTATTCCGTGATAAAAAATTACGCGGGATATACACACCTTTCGGTGTCGCTTGAAACAGGAAGAACGCATCAGATAAGAGTTCATCTCTCTTATATCGGACACCCCGTGGCGGGCGACGAGGTATACGGAAACGGAAAACCAAAGTGGCTTTGCGGGCAGTGCCTTCATGCAAAAAAGATAGGCTTTGTCCACCCTCGGACGGGAGAGTATATGGAGTTTTCGAGCGAGCTCCCCGATTATTTTGTAAAATTTCTTAGGGAAATAGATAAATAATGGATTTCAATAACGTTATTTTCGTGAGCGACCTTGACGGAACGCTGCTTACAGATGACAAGCGGCTTTTGGAATGTGACCTTAAAGCTCTGGAGCGCTTTCGCGATGGCGGCGGCATTTTCGCGGCGGCTACGGGGCGCGGATATTCCATGGCAAAGCGCGTCGTCGAGCTTATAACAGACGTGCCGTCCGTTATCTTTAACGGCGCGGCGGTCTATGATTTCAAAAAGAACGAGTTCCTTTGGAAAAGCGAAATAGACAGCTGTGCGTATGAATATGTAGACAGAATAGGAAAAGCGTTTGAAAATATCGCTGTAGAGGTCTTGTGCGAAAAGACGGTATATGTGCCGTATCTAAACGAGGTCGAGCAAACTCATCTCGACTGGGAGCAGGTACAAGCTGACTTTCGCAGTACAGATGAGATACCGAAAAGCGGCTGGCTCAAATTCTTGTTTTCGGGAGAACCCGAGCTAATTGATAAAGTCGAAAGCTATGTGAAAGACGGAGATTTCGGCGGGGTCAATTGGGTAAGATCGGGACCGTTGTTCTTTGAATGTCTGCCAAAGGGCGTGGATAAGTGGTCGGGATTTTGCAGGCTTATACGCATATTAAACGCCGAAAACCGCTTTACTGTCGCAGCGGGAGATTACAGAAACGATACGACAATGATAAAAAATGCAAATCTCGGCTGCGCTCCGAATAATGCGCATGAAAGCGTAAAAGAAGCGGCGGACTTAGTCGTCTGCGACAACAACAGCGGCTCTATAAGCGAGATAATCGACTACATAGAGCGCCTTTAGCGAATAAGTGATAAGTATAAAGGTTTTGTTCAAGTATAATGACAAAGCAACAGAACAGCTTTGTTATAAATAAAATGTTCATTATTTTTAAAAGTTAAACAGGCTTGATCGACAGCCTGTTGATTAAATGTGTATTCGGAGGAAAGTATATGGACAAAAAACTTGTAAGGGAGCTTGAAATTGACGCGGCAAAAATACGCATAGGCATAATCGAGGGCGTCTATAACGCAAAGTGCGGACACCCCGGCGGCGCGCTGTCAATAGCGGACGTGCTGGCTTATCTGTATAAACACCGCCTTAATGTCGACCCGAAAGACCCGAATAGCCCTACGCGCGACAGAATGGTCTTGTCAAAGGGACATTCTGCGCCCGCGCTGTATGCGGCTTTGGCGCTTAGAGGATTTTTTCCGTTTGAGACGCTGAAAACATTGCGTCAGAGCGGTTCTATGCTGGAGGGTCACCCCGACTGCAACAAAGTTCCCGGAATTGACGCAAGCACGGGTTCGCTCGGTCAGGGATTTTCCCAGGCTTGCGGAATGGCGCTGGCGGGAAAAATATCCTGCGACAGCTATAAGGTGTACACCATTTTAGGCGACGGAGAAATTCAGGAGGGCATGGTATGGGAAGCCGCAATGTTCGCTTCTCATTATAAGCTTGATAATCTCGTTGCGATAATTGACAACAACGGACTTCAGATCGACGGAAAACTCAGCGAGGTTATGTCGCCTTATCCCATAGACGAAAAATTCGAGGCATTCGGCTGGAATGTGATAACAATAAACGGACACGACTTTTCACAGATGGAAAAGGCGTTCGACGCGGCGGAGAGAGTTATTGAAAAGCCGACGCTCATTATTCTTAAAACGACAAAGGGAAAGGGCGTCGATTATATGGAGAACGCCGTTGAGTGGCACGGAAAAGCTCCAGGCGAAGAGGACTATCTGCGTGCGATAAAACAACTTCGCGAACATCTTGAAGAGCTTGAAGGGGGCGTTGAATAATGGCAGAAGTAACTAGACGCGCGACGCGCGAGGGCTATGGCGACGGACTTTGCGAGCTGGCGGAAATTCGCCCCGACCTGCTCGTTCTTGACGCTGACTTGTCCGCTGCGACAAAAACCTCTGTGTTTAAAAAGGCTTATCCCGAAAAGCATTTCAATTGCGGAATTTCCGAGCAGAATATGATGGGCGTTGCGTCGGGGCTTGCTTCGACGGGAAGACTTGTGTTTGCAAGTTCATTTGCAATGTTCGCGGCGGGCAGAGCTTTTGAGATAATCAGAAATTCAATTGCATATCCCCGCGTAAATGTAAAGATAGGCGCGACGCACGGCGGAATATCGGTAGGCGAAGACGGCGCAACACACCAGTGCTGCGAGGACGTGGCAATTATGAGAGCGCTCCCGAATATGACGGTTATAGTTCCTGCGGATTATTATGAGGCAAAAGCGGCTGTACTTGCTATGGCTGATTTCAACGGTCCGACGTATCTGAGGTTCGGAAGACTTGCCGTTCCGATGTTCAATACTCCCGACTATAAGTTTGAGCTAGGAAAAGGCGTTACGGTAAAGGACGGAAAGGATATAACCATAATAGCGAGCGGGCTTATGGTGGCAGAAGCAATGGACGCGGCTCAGGCTCTTAAAGAAATGGGCATAGATGCGCGCGTTATAAATATCCACACGATAAAGCCCATTGACCGCGACATAATCGTTAAAGCAGCAAGGGAAACGGGAAAGATAATAACTGTCGAAGAACACAGTGTTATAGGCGGTCTCGGCTCAGCAGTAGGAGACGTTGTTCTCGAAGAATACCCCGTGCCTGTGATAAAGATCGGAATAAACGATGTGTACGGACATAGCGGACCTGCAAAGGTGCTGTTAAAGGAGTTCGGGCTTTCGGCAGAGAATATAGTAAACGTCGTAAAGGCGAACGTTTAAGAAAACAAGGGGGACCCTTTTGAAAAAGGGTCCCCCTTGACCCCTCCCAAAACTTTTACTTGCCGCCGCTGACGCGGCGGACGAAAACCGAACAGCGCTTACGTTTAGAAGTAAGTGGTAAGAAACTGTTTTGAGCGGCGAAGCGCTTTAAATTTAAAACCACCTGACGAGCGGGCGCACGAAAGTTTTTTGAAAGGGAGTTTGAGGGAAAACTTTTTTTCAAAAAAGTTTTCCCTCAATAACGCGT